>NZ_VMMM01000013.1:0-97862 GCF_013277195.1 Streptococcus sp. 2579 | reverse complement strand
CTATTTGATTTTCATTGAGTATAAGATTATAAGTGAAGGAGTGTGACATGAAAAAGTGGTGGAAAGAGCTGATAGACAAGCCTTTATTAAAAGCTTTTTTACATTATTATCAAGCATCAGATAGTGAATTGACCAGTGTAGCAGTAGCCTACTATTGGTTGATTTCAATTTTCCCCCTGCTTTTGGTGGTGGTCAATATCCTGCCTTATTTTCAGATTCCTGTGGGAGAATTTCTGGACTTTATGAAAGACGTCCTGCCCCCAAGCCTCTATGAAGGTGTGGAAAAAATAGCCAGAGAAGTCTTGACCCAACCTTCAACAGGTTTATTGAGTTTTTCTGTTTTATCGGCGTTATGGAGTTTTTCAAAATCTATGAATTTCTTGCAAAAAGCTTTTAACAAGGCTTATGGCGTCGAAAAGAGTCGTGGACTTATTTCCCATCAGATGGTAAGTCTCCTAGTCAGTTTTGGTTTGCAGCTTCTCTTTGCGTTTGCCTTGTTTTTGAGCTTATTTGGGCAGATGATTTTGGATTTACTTGCTCATTATTGGACAAAAGATGGCATTATCTATCAGGCTTTACAAGGGTTGGCAGGTCCTCTGACTTACGCCCTCCTCTTTGCTATCTTGGTCATGCTTTATTATTTTCTTCCCAATCTATCTAACAGGAAAATTAGCTATACCCTACCAGGCAGTGCCTTTGTTCTCTTAGTGATTTTAGGTTTACTAACTCTGTTTTCTAGTTATCTCAATTACTATGTCCATCATTTGGTGGATGTCCGAATTTTAGGTTCTGTTCTTCTTGTTGTTATGATGTTTTGGTTTATCTTGATTGCTAAAATTGTTATCCTAGGCGCGGTGATCAATGCCAGTGTTCAGAGTTTGAAAGATCCGGCCTTTAAAAAAGACTAACTATTCATTCATTACAAAAGCGCATAGTATCAANNTTGATACTATGCGCTTTTGTGCTTTGACAGTTTTTTGTATAGTTTTTGTCCAAGATTTCTAAATCATCTGATTAAATTCCTATTTTCCCTTATCATTGTCCCTGTTTTTTCGAAAATGGAAGGAGTATAATAAATCTATCAATAAAATGATAGGAGGAACTTTATGGGTCATATTTTCTTTTTTCTAAGTGTTTTTCTTGCTGGAATTCTTTCCTTCTTTTCTCCTTGTATCTTACCCTTGTTACCGGTCTATGCAGGGGTGTTACTAGATGATAAGGATGGTGCTCAGGCTTCTAGTGGCAAATTTTCCATCTCAGTTACTAGTTTATTGCGAACGCTGGCCTTTATAGCAGGAATTTCCTTTATTTTTATCTTACTAGGTTATGGAGCTGGTTTTTTAGGCGATTTGCTTTATGCTTCTTGGTTCCAATATGTGACGGGTGCGGTTATCATTCTCTTAGGCTTGCACCAGATGGAGATTCTACACTTTAAGGGGCTTTATAAGGAAAAGAGGTTACAACTGCAAGGACAGGGGCAACATGGTAAGGGCTATAGTCAGGCATTTTTATTGGGTTTGACCTTTAGTTTTGCTTGGACACCTTGTGTGGGGCCGGTTCTGGGGTCTGTTTTAGCCTTGGCGGCTTCAGGTGGTTCAGGTGCTTGGCAGGGAGCGGGTCTCATGTTAATCTATACGCTGGGTCTAGCGCTACCATTCTTGCTCCTAGCTCTGGCCTCTAGTTATGTTTTGAAACATTTCCGAAAACTTCATCCCTATCTCGGAATCCTCAAAAAAGTGGGTGGGTTTCTCATTATTGTGATGGGACTCTTGGTTCTGTTTGGAAATGCTTCAATTTTAAGTCAATTATTTGAATAAAATGGAAAGGAATATCAGTATGAAAAAATGGCAAACATGTGTTCTTGGAGCAGGTTCGCTCCTTTGTTTGACGGCTTGTTCAGGCAAGTCCATGACTAGTGAACACCAAATGAAAGATGAAATGAAGATGGAGCAGACAGCTAGTACAACAAGCACGGCTAAAGGGAAAGAAGTGGCTGATTTTGAGTTAACTGGAGTAGATGGCAAGACCTACCGTTTGTCTGATTACAAGGGCAAGAAAGTCTATCTCAAATTCTGGGCTTCTTGGTGCTCCATCTGTCTGGCTAGTCTTCCAGATACGGATGAAATTGCTAAAGAAGCTGGCGACGACTATGTGGTCTTGACAGTAGTGTCACCAGGACATAAGGGAGAGCAATCTGAAGCGGACTTTAAGAACTGGTATAAGGGATTGGATTATAAAAATTTCCCAGTCCTAGTTGACCCATCAGGCAAACTTTTGGAAAGTTATGGAGTTCGCTCTTACCCAACTCAAGCCTTTATAGATGGTGAAGGAAAATTGGTCAAAACGCAACCAGGTTTTATGGAAAAAGATGCGATTTTGCAAACTTTGAAGGAATTAGCCTAGGAGGTGTCCTATGAATGATAAGTTAAAAATCATCTTGTTGCTAGGAGTATTTTTCCTAGCCATAACCGGTTTCTATTTTCTATTGATAAGAAATGCAGGGCAGACAGATGCCTCGCAAATTGAGAAAGCGGCAGTCAGCCAAGGAGGAAAAACAGTGAAAAAAACAGAAGTTAGTAAAGACGCAGACTTGCACGAAATTTATCTAGCTGGAGGTTGTTTCTGGGGAGTGGAGGAATACTTCTCCCGCGTTCCCGGAGTGACAGATGCCGTTTCAGGCTATGCAAACGGTAGAGGGGAAACAACCAAGTACGAATTGATCAACCAAACAGGTCATGCGGAGACTGTCCATGTTACCTATGATGCCAAGCAAATTTCCCTCAAGGAAATCCTGCTTCATTACTTCCGCATTATCAATCCAACCAGCAAAAATAAACAAGGAAATGATGTGGGAACCCAGTACCGTACTGGTGTTTATTACACAGATGACAAGGATTTAGAGGTGATTAACCAAGTCTTTGATGAGGTGGCTAAGAAATACGACCAACCTCTAGCAGTTGAAAAGGAAACCTTGAAGAATTTTGTCGTGGCAGAGGATTACCACCAAGACTATCTCAAGAAAAATCCAAATGGCTACTGCCATATCAATGTCAATCAGGCAGCCTATCCCGTCATCGATGCCAGCAAATATCCTAAGCCAAGTGATGAAGAATTGAAAAAGACCTTGTCACCTGAGGAGTATGCAGTTACCCAGAAAAATCAAACAGAAAGGGCTTTCTCAAACCGTTACTGGGATAAGTTTGAATCCGGTATCTATGTGGATGTAGCAACTGGCGAACCTCTCTTTTCATCAAAGGACAAGTTTGAGTCTGGTTGCGGATGGCCTAGTTTCACCCAACCCATCAGTCCAGATGTTGCTACTTACAAAGAAGATAAGTCTTACAATATGACACGCATGGAAGTGCGGAGCCGAGTTGGAGATTCTCACCTTGGCCATGTTTTTACGGACGGCCCACAGGACAAGGGTGGCTTGCGCTACTGTATTAATAGTCTCTCTATCCGCTTTATTCCTAAAGACCAAATGGAAGAAAAGGGCTACGCTTATTTACTAGATTATGTTGATTAAGAAGTCTTTCCTAAGCAGTTAGAGGAGAATTTTGCTATACTGATACTAGTAAGTGACAAAGGAGAGAAGCATGACCTATACAATCTTAATTGTAGAAGATGAATATCTGGTAAGACAAGGCTTGACCAAGCTGGTCAATGTAGCAGCCTACGATATGGAAATCATCGGTCAGGCTGAAAATGGAAGGCAGGCTTGGGAATTGATACAAAAGCAGGTGCCAGACATTATTTTAACCGATATCAATATGCCTCAGCTAAATGGCATCCAGTTGGCCAGTCTGGTACGAGAAACCTATCCTCAGGTGCATCTAGTTTTTTTGACAGGCTATGATGATTTTGATTATGCCTTGTCTGCTGTCAAACTCGGTGTGGATGACTACCTGCTTAAGCCCTTTTCTCGTCAGGATATTGAGGAAATGTTGGGGAAAATCAAGCAAAAGTTGGACAAGGAAGAGAAAGAAGAGCAGTTACAAGATTTATTGACCGATAAGTTTGAAGGAAACATGGCCCAGAAAATCCAGTCTCATCTGGCTGATAGTCAGTTTAGTTTAAAGTCTTTAGCCAGTGACTTGGGTTTTAGCCCTACTTATCTGAGCTCCTTGATTAAGAAAGAGTTGGGACTGCCTTTTCAGGATTATCTGGTGCGAGAACGTGTCAAACAAGCCAAGCTCTTGCTTTTAACTACAGATTTGAAGATTTATGAGATCGCAGAAAAGGTTGGCTTTGAAGATATGAACTATTTTACCCAACGTTTTAAACAAGTTGCGGGTGTGACACCTCGTCAGTTTAAGAAGGGGGAAGGTCGATGAAGCGTTCTTCTCTCCTAGTCAGAATGGTTATTTCCATCTTTCTGGTCTTTCTCATTCTCCTAGCTCTGGTTGGAACTTTCTACTATCAATCAAGTTCTTCAGCCATTGAGGCCACCATTGAGGGCAACAGCCAAACGACTATCAGTCAGACTAGCCACTTTATCCAGTCTTATATCAAAAAATTAGAAACCACCTCGACCAGTTTGACCCAGCAGACGGATGTCCTAGCCTATGCTGAGAATCCCAGTCCAGACAAGGTCAAGGGAATTCGAGATCTATTTTTGACTATCTTAAAGGTAGATCAGGACTTGAAAGCTGTTGTATTGGTCACCAAATCAGGTCAGGTCATTTCTACAGATGACAGTGTGCAGATGAAAACTTCCTCTGATATGATGGCTGAGGATTGGTACCAAAAGGCCATTCATCAGGGAGCCATGCCCGTTTTGACTCCAGCTCGTAAATCAGATAGTCAGTGGGTCATTTCTGTCACTCAAGAACTTTTTGATGCAAAGGGAGCCAATCTGGGCGTGCTTCGTTTGGATATTTCCTACGAAACTCTGGAAGCCTATCTCAACCAGCTTCAGTTGGGTCAGCAGGGATTTGCTTTCATTATCAATGAAAAACATGAATTTGTTTATCATCCTCAACACACAGTTTATAGTTCGTCTAGCGAAATGGAGGCCATGAAATCCTACATTGAGACGGGTCAGGGCTATACTTCTGGTCACAAATCCTACGTCAGTCAAGAAAAGATTGCAGGAACTGATTGGACGGTACTTGGCGTATCTTCGCTGGAGAAGTTAGATCAGGTTAGGAATCAACTCTTGTGGACCTTGCTTGGGGCTAGTATCACATCTCTTCTTGTCTGTCTCTGCTTGGTGTGGTTCAGTCTCAAACGCTGGATTGCTCCTTTAAGTGACTTAAGAGAAACCATGCTGGAAATTGCTTCTGGTGGTCAGAATCTTCGTGCCAAGGAAACTGGTGCCTATGAACTGAGAGAAGTGACTCGCCAATTTAATGCCATGTTGGATCGGATTGATCAGCTGATGGCAGATATTCGTAGCCAGGAAGAAACGACCCGTCAGTACCAACTTCAAGCCCTATCAAGTCAGATTAACCCTCATTTCCTCTATAACACCTTGGACACCATCATCTGGATGGCTGAATTTCAGGATAGTCAGCGTGTGGTTCAGGTGACCAAGTCCTTGGCAACCTATTTCCGCTTGGCACTCAATCAAGGCAAGGATTTGATTTGCCTGTCTGATGAAATCAATCATGTTCGCCAGTATCTCTTTATCCAGAAACAACGGTATGGAGATAAGCTGGAATACGAGATTGAGGAAAATCCTACCTTTGATCATCTAGTCTTGCCCAAGTTGGTGTTACAACCTCTGGTGGAAAATGCTCTTTACCATGGCATTAAGGAGAAGGAAGGTCAGGGACATATTAAACTTTCTGTCCAGAAACAGGATTCGGGCTTGGTCATCCGCATTGAGGATGATGGCGTTGGCTTCCAAGCTGCTGGCGATAGTAGTCAAAGTAACCTCAAACGTGGAGGAGTTGGTCTGCAAAATGTCGACCAACGGCTCAAACTTCATTTTGGAGAATATTACCAGATGAAGATTGATTCTAGGCCCCAAAAAGGGACGAAAGTGGAAATATACATAAATAGAATAGAAACTAGCTAACTCCCAGTCAATTCTGGGAGTTTTATGCGTAATTGGGCAAGCTTTCTAGGTTGTCTATCTTGCTAAAAACAAGAAAAAACGGTATGATAGATAGTGACAAAAGAGGTGGCAGAGATGAACGAGACACAGATTCAAAGAGAAACACGTCAGGTATTAGAAGATGTTTTAGAAAAGGCCAATTTGAAGCAGGGTGCCCTTTTTGTTTTAGGTCTATCTTCTAGTGAGGTGATAGGTGGTCAGATTGGGAAACAATCCAGTCAAGAGATTGGTGAGCTGATAGTGGAGACTATCTTGGGTATTCTAGGTAGTAGAGGTATCCATTTAGCAGTTCAAGGCTGTGAGCATGTCAATCGTGCCCTCGTTGTTGAACGTCAGGTGGCAGAGCAGTTTGGTCTGGAAATTGTCAATGTCCTTCCTACCCTTCATGCAGGAGGTTCAGGTCAGTTGGCAGCCTTCAAGTTTATGCAAGATCCAGTTGAGGTTGAATTTATCAAGGCTCATGCTGGATTGGATATCGGAGACACTGCAATTGGCATGCATGTTAAGCATGTTCAGGTTCCGATTCGTCCTCTTTTGAGAGAGATTGGTCATGCCCACGTAACGGCGCTGGCTAGTCGTCCAAAATTAGTCGGAGGTGCGCGTGCGCACTATCCGCGAGATTCTATTAGAAAGTCGTGAGAATGAATAAAGGAGATGAAAGTGTTTAAAAAAGACCGTTTTTCAATTCGTAAGATTAAGGGAGTTGTAGGTTCTGTATTTCTTGGAAGCCTTTTGATGGCTCCTTCTGTAGTGGACGCAGCCACCTATCACTATGTAGATAAAGAGGTTATTTCACAAGAAGCTAAAGATTTAATCCAGACAGGAAAGCCTGATGGAAATGAAGTTGTCTATGGTTTGGTATATCAAAAAGACCAGCTGCCACAAACAGGGACAGAAGCATCTGTTTTGACAGCTTTTGGTTTGCTGACTGTTGGGAGCTTGCTTTTAATCTACAAGAGAAAGAAAATTGCCAGCGTCTTTCTAGTTGGAGCTATGGGATTGGTAGTTCTTCCTAGTGCAGGAGCTGTAGACCCAGTTGCGACCCTAGCACCGGCTAGTCGAGAGGGTGTTGTTGAAATGGAGGGTTATCGCTATGTTGGTTATCTATCAGGTGACATCCTCAAAACGCTTGGCTTGGATACTGTTTTAGAAGAAGCCTCAGCTAAACCTGGAGAGGTGACTGTAGTCGAAGTTGAGAATCCCCAAGTAACAAGTAGTCAAGCACAACCTAGGGTAGAAACCCAAGCAGGAGTAGAGGAAGTTTCAGTAGAAGAAGCTCCTAAAATAGAAGAAGATCCAAAGGAAGAACCAAAATCGGAAGTAAAACCTACTGACGACACCCTTCCTAAAGTAGAAGAGGGGAAAGAAGATTCAGTAGAATCAGCTCCAGTTGAAGAAGTAAGTGGAGTAGTTGATTCAAAAACAGATGAACAAGCACCAGTCAAGCCAGAAAGTCAAGCACCAGTCAAGCCAGAAAGTCAACCATCAGATAAACAAGCTGAGGAGCCAAAAGTTGAACCACCAGTAGAACAAGCAAAAGTCCCAGAACAACCCGTGCAACCTACACAACCGGAGCAACCAAGGATACCAAAAGATTCATCACAACAAGAAGATCCTAAAGAGGATAAGGTATCGGAAGAGACACCGAAACAAGAAGATAAACAGCCAGAAGTAGTAAAAACAAAAGATGAGGCTGCTAATCAACCTGTTGAAGAACCAAAAGTTGAAACGCCTGCTGTAGAAAAACAAACGGAACCAGCTGAGGAATCAAAAGTTGAACAAGTAGGTGAACCAGTTGTACCAAGAGAAGACGAAACGGCACCAATAGCACCAGTCGAGCCAGAAAAGCAACCAGAAGCTTCTAAAGAAGAGAAGACTGCGGAAGAAACACCGAAACAAGAAGAGTCAACTCCAGATACCAAGGCTGAAGAAACTGTAGAACATCAGGACGAAACACCAAAAGTAGAACATAAAACAACTCCTGAAGAAGGTGTGCTAAATGTAATAGAGATTAAGCCTGAAGTTATAGTAACTAAAGAGTCTGTGCCTTTTAAGACAATTGAGCAAGACGATGAGAATCTCACTAAGGGAGAAACAAAAGTTATTCGAGAAGGTGTGGCAGGTGAACGCACTATTTTAACTGAAGTCACTACTATTGATGGAAAACAGTCTAGTAAAGTATTAGAGGATACAATAACAACCAAGCCAGTAGATGAAATAAAAGGTATTGGTACTAAAGAACCAGTTGATAAAAGTGAGTTAAAGAATCAAATTGATAAAGCTAGTTCAGTTTCTCCTACTGATTATTCTACAGCAAGTTATGGTGCATTGACTCCTGTTTTAGAAACTGCAAAAGGTGTCTATGCTTCAGAGTCTGTAAAACAGCCTGAGGTAAATAGCGAGACAGATAAACTTAAAACGGCTATCGATGCTCTAAGTGTCGATAAAACTGAGTTAAACAAAACTATCGCTGACGCAAAATCAAAAACTAAAGAGCACTACAGTGATGCATCTTGGGCAAACCTTCAAGATGTATTAGCTGAAGCTGAAAAAGTTACAAACAACCCAGCTGCTAAGCAAAGCGAAGTTGATCATGTTTATGAAAAACTTAAAGCTGCTGTCGCTGGTTTAACCACAGATAAGACCGAACTTGAAAAACAACTTCACCTTGCAAACGAAAAAACTCAAACTGACTACAGTGCTACATCTTGGAACGCTTTGGAAGAAGCGAAAACTGACGCTCAAACTGTAAAATACAACGACAAAGCTACTCAAGTTCAAATCGATGAAACTGCTAAAAAACTTAAAGCTGCTATTGATGCATTAAAAACTGATAAGACTGAACTGGAAAAACAACTTGCTGATGCTAACTCTAAGACAGAAGCTGATCATAGTCCTGCGACTTGGTCTGCATTAGAAGAAGCGAAAAAAACTGCTCAAGCCGTAGAAGATAACGCTACTGCTACTCAAACTCAAATCGATGAAGCCGCTAAGAACTTGAAAGCCGCTATTGATGCACTTAATGTTGATAAAACAAAATTACAAGAGCAAATAACAGTTGCTAATCAAAAACAAGAAACTGACTACAGTCCAAAAACTTGGAACAACTTCAAACAAGCCGAAATCAAAGCCAAAGAAATCAACGATCAAACTACTCCACTTCCTAAACAAAGTGAAATAGATGCGGCTACTAAAGCTCTTCAAGCCGCTATAAATGCTCTTGCCGTCGATAAGACTGCATTGCAAAATGCTATTAACACAGCTAACAGCAAACATAAAGAAGAATACACTACTCAAACATGGAAAGCTTTAGAAGATGCCCTTGTAGCAGCAAACCCTGTAAATTCAGATGAAGCTGCCACTCAAAGTAAAGTAGATGATGCTACTAGAAGATTACAAGAAGCTATCAAAAACTTAGTTCCATTGACTGAAAAACCAGTATTAAAATTTGTAAACACTGATAAGAAAGTATTAGAACGTGAAGCAATTGCTAAGTATTCTCTAGAAAACCAAAATAAAACAAAAATTAAATCAATTACAGCTACTCTGAAAAAAGGAGAAACAGTTGTTAGCACTGTAGAGCTTACAGGCGATGATGTAAATAATGAAACTATAGACGCAGCATTTAAAAACCTAGAGTATTACAAAGAATACACTCTATCTACAACTATGGTTTACGATAGAGGTAACGGTGATGTAACAGAAATCTTAGATAATCAACCAATCCAACTAGACCTTAAAAAAGTTGAGATTAAAGATATTAAAGAAACAAGATTGATGAAAGTGGATGAGAATGGAAATGAAACAGATAGTAGCCTTCTAGAAACTGTTCCAGAAAATCTAACGTCATATTATCTAAAAATTACCACTAATCATAATAAAGTAACAAGGCTTGCCATTACTAATATAGAGGAAGTAACTGAGGAGGAGACATCCCTATTTAAAGTTACTGCTTCAGCTCCTGATTTAATCCAACGTGATTCAAATAATAGCTTGAGTCAAACGTACACTTATTACATAGAGAAACCCAAAGCATCGCAAAATAACGTTTACTATAACTTCAAAGATTTAGTAGATGCTATGCAGAAAAATCCTAACGGTGAGTTTAAATTAGGAAAAAGTTTAGATGCACAGTATCTAGATGTTAGTAGTAAATCATATGTAACAGGTAATTTTAAGGGTACGCTCTCTAGTGATGGCGATAAGCACTATGCTATTTATAATTTGAAAAAGCCTTTATTTCATTTAATTGATAATGGTAAAGTGCAAAATATTAATTTTGAAAATGTGAATATCAATCTTCCGTCAGAAGATCATGTTTCTGTCATCAGTCATAAAATGCAAGGTGACCAGTCTCTTATTAAAGATGTTAAAGTAACGGGTAATATTACAGGTCGTAATCATGTGGCTGGATTTGTGAACTGGATAGAGCATGCTTCAAGACTTGAAAATATAGCTTTTATAGGTAATATCCATACAACTGGTAATGGTGCTAACTCCTATATGGGAGGTATTGCAGGCCGTATGTACGAAGGTATTATTGATAGAGCTTATGTCGATGCTAATCTTACAGGTAATCGTGTACGTGTTGGTGGAATTGTTGCCGTCATGGAACATAGAATAAATGGTGCTGGACGTGATAGATTTACAAAATTACGTAAGTCAGTTATGAAAGGTGTGATTAATTTATCAAACCCTGTTGAAGCTGGAGGTTTAATCAGTAAAAACTGGCCTTGGGGAAATGCTGATGACAATGTGAGTTACGCTAAGGTAGTAAAAGGTGAAATATTATATGGTTCTCCAGATATTAATGACAGTGATTTTGCATTTCCATATATTAAAAACAACTATAGTGTTTTAGGAGTTAGTGTCGGTAGTAAGTCATATACTTTATCCCATAATTTGAAAGAAATTTCCAAAGAAGATGCTGATAAACGTGTAGCTGGTTATGGCATTACTGCAAATTTGTTTGAGAGTGAAGAACTTCAAACAAATAGATTAAACAATATTGAAACTAAAGATAAAGAATATAAACTGATTCAAAACTACAAATCAGAATATGACCAAGCTTATAGAAATATTGCTAAACTTCAACCATTTTATAACAAAGACTGGATTGTAAATCAGGGTAATAAGTTAGAGCAAGATTCAAATCTTGTGAAGAAAGAAGTATTATCTGTTACAGGTATGAAGAATGGTCAATTTGTTACAGATTTATCTGATATTGATAAGATTATGATTCACTACGCTGATGGTATAAAGGAAGAAATGTCCGTGGCAGTCAATTCTGATTCTGGAGTAGCTCAAGTGAAAGAATATAATATAGTCGGTCAAAATATTGTTTACACACCAAACATGGTTGTTAAAGATCGTAGTGATCTGATGACTAAGGTTAAGGAAGCCTTGACTTCAGTAGAACTTCAGTCTGCGGGTGTCCGTTCGATCTTGGATAGACGTAATGACAGTAAAGATAAGAGTGCAAACACAGAGCAACGCCAAAATGGATATATTCGTGACTTCTATTTTGAGGAACATTTCCAAGAATTGAAGTCTAATATGGATACGATTGTCAAACATCTTGTGGAATCAGAAGATCATCAATTAAACATATCAGACGCAACTCAAAGAGCTCTTGTTAAGAAAGTTCAAGACAATAGCGCAAAAATTATGTTAGGTCTTGCTTACCTAAATCGATATTATGGTATCAATTTTGATGGTAAAACCATTAAAGACTTAATGATGTTTAAACCAGATTTTTATGGTAAAAATGTAGATGTCTTAGATAGACTGATTGAAATTGGTTCAAAAGAAAATACTTTAAAAGGTCATCGTACACATGATGCATTTAGAGAGGTATTGGCTAAGAACACGGTGTCTGGAAATCTTATTGACTTCTTACGATATAATATGAAGTTATTGACAGCCGACACAAATTTGAATGATTGGTTTATTCACTCCACTGAAGGTAAGGTTTATGTAGCAGAACGTCAGTCACGTGAAGAGGCTATTAAAACTGCTAAGTATCGTGCTTTTGACAATTTATCTCGCGGATACCATCAAAAGATGATTTTACCGCTCCTTAACCTTAAACAAACCCAAGCATTCTTGATATCGACCTACAATACTATATCATTTGGGACTGCTAATAAATACAATACCACACTGGATAAGTGGAAGGATAATATTAATTTGGCTGCAGACAGACAAATTAACTATCTTGATTTCTGGTATCGTTTAGCAACAGATGCGGTAAAAAATAAGCTTGTCAAAGATATTGTAACTCCAGTATGGGAAGGTTACCAAGTTTGGGGTCATAAATGGGGGCAATGGATGGATAAATATGGTAAGTTCGAAGATGGAACAGGCATTTATCCACCTACTCGTGAGCTTTATGGTCCTGTCGGTGAGCATTACGGTCCTAATGGAGCTGTTGCTGGGGCATATGCTACATATTATGATGACAAGAATGATACTCGAGCTAAAGTTGTATTTGTTATGTCTGATATGATTAGTGAATATGGTGCGTCTGCATTTACGCATGAGACTACTCATATAAATGACCGCGTAGCTTACTATGGAGGATACACGCATCGTGAAGGAACATTCTTAGAAGCCTTTGCTCAAGGCATGTTACAGTCCCCAGCAGAACATGGACACCAAGGTGAATACGGCGCACTTGGATTAAATATGGCATTTGAACGTTCAAATGATGGTAATCAATGGTACAACTATAACCCTAATAAGCTTCAATCACGAGAAGCTATTGATAAATATATGAAGAACTATAATGAAGCTCTGATGATGTTAGATTCTCTTGAAGCTGAAGCTGTCTTACCAAAATTACAAGGTAACAATGATAGCTGGTTCAAGAAAATGGATAAACAAATGCGTAAGGACGGACAACCTCACCAGTTTGACAAAATTCGCGATTTAAATGACACTGAGAAAGCACTTCAATTAAATAACATTAATGATTTAATTGATAATAATTTCATTACCAAACATGGTGCTCCTGGAAATAACACATACGATCCATCTGATTTTAGAACTGCTTATGTGAATATAAATATGATGACTGGTATCTATGGTGGTAATACCAGTGATGGTGCTCCTGGGGCTGCATCATTTAAACATAATGCATTTCGTATGTGGGGATATTTCGGATACGAAAATGGATTCATCGGATATGTTTCTAATAAATATAAATCCGAAGCCAATAAAGCAAGTCAAACTCTAAGTGATAAATTTATTATTGATAAAGTTTCTGGTGGTAAATTTAAAACTCTTGAAGACTGGAAAAAAACTTGGTATGAGGAAGTTCTTACAAAAGCTCAAAGAGGATTCACAGAAATTAATATTGACGGTGAAAACATCTCTTCATATAGTAGACTACAAGCATTATTCAATGCAGCTGTGACTAAAGATTTACAGGAGTTAAATGACCCTAAAATTAAAGACAAATATACAAATACTGTAAATCTTAAAGCTAAAGTGTACAAAGCATTACTTAAAAACACAGACGGTTTCTCTGGTGATCTATTTACTGCACCACAAGCATAGGGATGAATAAAATCGTAAAAAGGTAGATCAGCTTTGTCTGTATCTGCCTTTTTATGCTATACTTAAGCTATGCATAGAAAAACAGTGATTGATTTTAGGGCTTTGGGGGAGAGATACATCTTTACCCAGCCTATCAAAGAGTTAAAAACGAGAGATTTAGCGGAAGTAACAGCCTTGCTGGCACAAGTGGAAAGCTACCAAGAGCAGGGCTACTATGTGGTGGGGTATGTCAGCTATGAGGCTGCACCTGCTTTTGAGGAGAAATTAGCAGTTCATAAAGCTCCTTTACTGGCAGAGTATCTGCTATATTTTACCGTTCATGATAGGGTAGAAACATCCCCTATTCCTCTGATTTATGATGAGGTTGATTTGCCTTCAAATTGGCAGGAAGTAACGTCTGCAACAGACTATGAAAAGGCGATTGCCCAGATTCACTATCATTTGCGGCAGGGAGACACCTATCAGGTCAACTACACTGTCCAACTCAAGCAGGAGTTGTCTGCCAATCCTTTTGCTATCTACAATCGTATGGTGGTAGAGCAGGAGGCGGGCTACAATGCCTATGTGGAACATGACGAGATGGCAGTGATTTCCATGAGTCCAGAGCTCTTTTTTGAGCAGAATGACCGCGAGTTGACAACGCGCCCAATGAAGGGAACGACTCAGCGTGGGGTAACTGACCAAGAAGATCTTGAACAGGCTAGTTGGCTGGAGCAGGATCCCAAAAATCGCTCTGAAAACATGATGATTGTGGACCTCTTGCGCAACGATATGAATCGTATTTCTGAGGTGGGGAGTGAGCACGTGGAGCGTCTTTGCCAAGTAGAACAGTATTCAACGGTTTGGCAGATGACTTCGACCATCAAGAGTCAATTGCGAGAGGATGTGGACCTTGTTGAAATTTTTCGCTCTCTCTTTCCTTGTGGATCCATAACGGGCGCACCGAAAATTGCGACTATGGAAATCATTAAGGACTTGGAGCCACAACCGCGTGGAGTCTACTGCGGAACGATTGGTCTCTTGCTTCCAAATGGACGACGGATTTTCAATGTTGCTATCCGAACTATTCAACTGCATCAAGGGAAAGCCATCTATGGAGTTGGCGGAGGCATTACATGGGATAGCACTTGGGAATCTGAATACCGCGAGGTTCATCAAAAGGCTGCTGTTCTCTATCGGAAACAAGCTCGTTTCAAACTGATTACTACTGGAAAGATCAGCCAGAAGAACTTGTTGTTTGAAGAACAACATCTGGAAAGACTGAGAAAAGCTAGTCGATATTTTGCCTTTCCTTTTGATGCAGAAGACTTGGGACACAAGATTGAGGAAGAGTGTCAGGCTTGTGATGCTAATCAAGATTACCGCTTGCGTATTTCTCTAGACAAGTCTGGAGAGATAGAAGTAGATCGTCAAGTATTAACACCTCTTAGTCCAAGTTTTTGTCAGGCAAAACTTTGCCTTCAGGAAGCCAATTTGCAACAAGCCTTTACCTACTTTAAAACGACTCACCGACCGCATTTGAGCCTAGGGAAACAAGAGAAAATTTACCACAATAAGTCAGGAGAACTGCTTGAAACCTCTATAGGAAATTTGGTTCTGAAAATCGCTGGAAAACTCTACACACCGCCTATCAGACTTGGTATCTTGCCAGGAATTTACCGTCAGTATTTACTAGAAACAGGACAAGTAGAAGAGAAAGTCTTGACCTTGACAGACTTAGCCCAAGTTGAGGCTATATATGGCTGTAATGCAGTGAGAGGCTTGTATGAATTAAGCCTAGAGGAGAATTAGATGAAACTGATATTTTTGCATGGGTTAGGGCAGTCCGCAGAGTCTTGGAAAGAAGTTCGGAATCAATTGAAGGATAAGCCCACAGAGACTCTTGAATTGCTGAAATAAGTTTGATAAAATAATATTGAAATCGATAACATCGTTAGAGGAGAAAGAAATGAATAAACGTCTATTTTTAAAAATGAGTCTGGCTACCTTGCCAGTTTTAGCCTTGTTTTCACAACCTGTGTTAGCAGAGGAAAACATTCATTTTTCGAGTTGTAAGGAAGCTTGGGCGAATGGATACGCAGATATTCATGAGGGAGAGCCCGGTTATTCTGCCAAGTTAGACCGCGATCATGATGGTGTGGCTTGCGAATTGAAAAATGCTCCTAAGGGTGCCTTTAAAGCAAAACAATCAACTGCGGCTCAAAACAATACAAGTTCAGCAACAACAAGTGGCTGGGTTAAGCAGGATGGTACTTGGTATTACTTTGATGGAAATGGCAATCCAGTGAAAAATGCATGGCAGGGAAGCTATTACCTGAAAGCAGACGGGAAAATGGCCCAGAGCGAATGGATTTATGATTCATCCTATCAAGCTTGGTATTATTTGAAATCAGATGGTTCTTATGCAAAAAATGCATGGCAAGGGGCTTATTACCTTAAATCAAACGGTAAAATGGCACAAGGTGAGTGGGTTTATGACTCTTCTTATCAAGCTTGGTATTATTTGAAATCTGATGGTTCTTATGCTCGCAATGCATGGCAAGGCAATTACTATTTGAAATCAGATGGTAAAATGGCTAAAAATGAGCGAGTTGATGGAGGCCGTTACTATGTAGATGCCTCAGGTCTCTGGAAACCATAAATCAGATAAAATTCAGAAAGTTAATGCAAACCTTTGCATAAGTAAATGAATTTTGTTATACTAGTACTGTAAGCATTTTCAATTACTATACAATGAAAAAGGAGAATATGATGAGTCAAAAGATTATTGGGATTGACCTTGGTGGAACTTCTATCAAATTTGCAATCTTAACAACAGCAGGAGAAATCCAAGAAAAATGGTCTATCAAGACCAACATTTTGGATGAGGGAAGTCATATCGTTGATGATATGATTGAGTCTATTCAACATCGTTTGGACTTGCTTGGATTGGTAGCGGCGGACTTCCAAGGTATTGGAATGGGATCACCAGGTGTGGTTGACCGTGAAAAAGGGACTGTTATTGGTGCCTACAACTTGAACTGGAAAACCCTTCAACCAATTAAAGAAAAGATTGAAAAAGCCTTGGGTATTCCATTCTTCATCGATAATGATGCCAACGTAGCAGCTCTTGGTGAGCGCTGGATGGGTGCTGGTGATAACCAACCAGATGTTGTCTTTATGACACTCGGGACTGGTGTTGGTGGCGGTATCGTCGCAGAAGGCAAATTGCTTCACGGTGTTGCTGGTGCAGCAGGTGAGCTTGGCCACATCACTGTTGACTTTGACCAACCAATCGCATGTACTTGTGGTAAAAAAGGCTGTCTTGAGACAGTTGCTTCAGCAACAGGGATTGTCAATTTGACTCGTCGCTATGCTGATGAATACGAAGGCGATGCAGCTTTGAAACGCTTGATTGATAACGGAGAAGAAGTAACCGCTAAGACTGTTTTTGATCTCGCAAAAGAAGGAGACGACCTCGCCTTGATCGTTTATCGTAACTTCTCACGTTACTTGGGAATCGCTTGTGCTAACATTGGATCAATCCTAAACCCATCAACAATCGTTATCGGTGGTGGTGTATCAGCTGCGGGAGAATTCCTTCTACAAGGTGTTCAAAAAGTTTACGATGAAAATAGTTTCCCACAAGTACGCACATCAACAAAATTGGCTCTTGCAACTCTAGGAAATGACGCTGGAGTTATCGGAGCAGCATCACTTGTATTGCAATAAAATAATAAAAGAGGAAAAATGCTAACCTAGAGTTAGTAATGTTCCTCCTTTCTTTTTTTATGCTATACTAGTTAGGACAATAAATGAGGTGAGAGTAAATGACAAAAGCAGATACGATTTTTAAAGAAAATATTGAACGAATCCTCAAAGACGGTGTCTTTTCTGAGCAGGCCCGTCCCAAGTACAAGGATGGGACAGTTGCCAACTCCAAGTATGTAACGGGTGCATTTGCCGAGTATGACTTGGCCAAGGGGGAATTCCCCATCACAACCTTACGTCCTATCGCTATCAAATCCGCCATCAAGGAAGTGCTCTGGATCTACCAAGACCAGTCTAATAGCCTAGAAGTTCTCAATGACAAGTACAATGTTCACTATTGGAATGACTGGGAAGTTGGAGATACAGGAACCATTGGTGAGCGCTATGGTGCTGTTGTTAAGAAACACGACATCATCAATAAGATTCTCAAGCAGTTGGAAGCCAACCCTTGGAATCGCCGCAATATCATATCACTCTGGGATTACCAAGCTTTTGAGGAGACAGACGGCCTTCTTCCGTGCGCCTTTCAGACCATGTTTGATGTCCGCCGTGTAGATGGGGAAATCTATCTGGATGCAACCTTGACTCAGCGTTCGAATGACATGTTGGTGGCCCATCACATCAATGCGATGCAGTATGTGGCTCTTCAAATGATGATTGCCAAGCATTTTGGCTGGAAGGTTGGAAAGTTCTTCTACTTCATCAATAACCTCCATATCTATGACAATCAATTTGAACAAGCTCAGGAATTGCTCCGTCGTGAGCCGTCAAACTGTCAACCACGTTTGGTCTTGAATGTGCCAGATAAGACCAATTTCTTTGATATCAAAGCAGAAGATTTTGACTTGGTGGATTATGACCCTGTTAAGCCGCAGTTGAAGTTTGACCTAGCTATTTAATACTCTTCGAAAATCTCTTCAAACCACGTCAGCGTCGCTTCATCAACAACCTCAAAACCATGTTTTGAGCTGACTTCGTCNNATTTTCATTGAGTATAAAAGAATAGAAAAAAAGAAGTTGAGACAATGAATCCTAACTTCTTTTGTTTCTTAACGTGATACGCGGCGGCGAGCTGCTTTTTTACGGTTTTCTTCGATGAAAGCTGCTTTTTGCTCTTCTGGTTCGATTACTTTCTTTTTAAATGCGTATACTGCACCTGCAACGGCAGCGACAGTTCCTGCGACACCTGTTACAAGACCTTTAGCGAATCCTTTAGCCATGAGTCTTCCTCCTTTATATTCTCAATCAGTCAGCCTCCTCAAGAGGTCACATTTTTCTGACTGACCTTTTTGTGTTATAATAATAGTAACGAAAAAATGGGAATTTTTCAAGGAAAAAAGATGAAAACAAAAATAATTGTGATTGTTGGACCGACTGCAGTTGGAAAGACGGCTCTAGCCATTGAAGTGGCCAAGCGTTTTAATGGCGAAGTGGTTAGTGGAGATAGCCAGCAAGTCTATCAAGGACTTGATATTGGGACGGCTAAGGCTAGTCCAGAAGAGCAGGCAGCTGTTCCTCATCATTTAATCGATGTTAGAGAGGTAACCGAGTCTTACTCGGCTTTTGATTTTGTTTCAGAAGCTAAGATAGCTATTGAGGATATTCACAGCTGTGGCAAGCTAGCCATTATTGCTGGTGGAACTGGGCTTTATATCCAGAGCTTGCTTGAAGGTTACCACCTAGGTGGGGAGACTCCCCATGAGGAGATTTTGGCCTATCGGGCTAGTTTAGAGCCTTATACAGATGAGGAATTAGCTCATCTGGTGGAGCAAGCTGGCCTTGAGATTCCCCAGTTTAATCGTCGTCGTGCGATGCGTGCCTTGGAAATTGCCCATTTTGGTCAGGATTTGGAAAATCAAGAGACCTTGTATGAACCATTGATTATCTGCTTGGATGATGAACGTAGTCAACTTTATGAGCGTATCAATCGCCGAGTGGATTTGATGTTTGAGGCTGGGCTTTTGGATGAGGCCAAGTGGTTGTTTGATAATTATCCAGATGTGCAGGCTGCTAAGGGAATTGGCTATAAGGAACTCTTTCCATATTTCCGTGGAGAGCAGAACTTGGAGGAAGCTAGTGAGAGTCTCAAACAGGCGACCCGTCGTTTTGCCAAGCGTCAGCTGACCTGGTTCCGTAATCGCATGCAGGTCACCTTTTATCAGATTGGAGAGTCTGGTGTGCAAGACCGCATTTTAAGCCAGATAGAGGAGTTTTTAGATGATTGAAACGGAGAAAAAAGAGGAGCGGGTCCTGCTGATTGGTGTGGAATTGCAGGGCATGGACAATTTTGACCTTTCTATGGAAGAATTGGCCAGTCTAGCTAAGACAGCTGGGGCAATCGTTGTAGATAGCTACAGACAAAAACGTGAAAAATATGATTCTAAGACCTTCGTCGGCTCTGGTAAGTTGGAAGAGATTGCGCTTATGGTGGATGCAGAAGAAATCACCACTGTCATTGTCAACAACCGTCTGACGCCAAGGCAAAATGTCAATTTAGAAGAAGTTCTGGGTGTTAAGGTTATTGATCGTATGCAGTTGATTTTGGATATCTTTGCCATGCGAGCTCGAAGCCATGAAGGGAAGCTCCAAGTTCACCTAGCCCAGCTCAAATATCTCTTGCCTCGTTTGGTTGGTCAGGGAATTATGCTCAGCCGTCAGGCAGGGGGAATTGGTTCCCGTGGACCTGGTGAAAGCCAGCTGGAGCTGAACCGTCGTAGTGTTCGCAACCAAATCACGGATATCGAGCGCCAACTCAAGGTGGTTGAGAAAAATCGGGCGACTGTCAGAGAAAAACGTTTGGAGTCCAGCATCTTTAAGATTGGTTTGATTGGTTACACCAATGCTGGGAAATCAACCATCATGAACACCTTGACAAGTAAGACTCAGTATGAAGCGGACGAGCTATTTGCGACTCTGGATGCGACGACTAAGAGTATCCATCTGGGAGGCAATCTCCAAGTAACTTTGACAGATACCGTGGGATTTATCCAAGATTTGCCGACAGAGCTGGTATCCAGTTTTAAGTCAACCTTGGAAGAAAGCAAGCATGTGGATCTTCTGGTTCATGTTATCGATGCTAGCAATCCTTACCACGAGGAGCATGAAAAAACGGTCCTGTCTATCATGAAAGACTTGGACATGGAAGATATTCCTCGCCTGACCCTTTATAATAAAGCGGATTTGGTGGAGGACTTTACACCTACCCAAACACCTTATGCCCTCATTTCTGCCAAGTCTGAGGATAGTCGTGAGAATTTGCAGGCACTATTTTTAGAGAAAATCAAGGATATTTTTGAATCTTTTACTCTGCGCGTGCCTTTTTCAAAGTCCTACAAGATTCATGATTTAGAAAGTGTTGCGATTCTGGAAGAACGCGATTATCAAGAGGACGGCGAAGTGATTACAGGCTACATTTCTGAGAAAAATAAATGGAGGTTAGAAGAATTTTATGACTGATATTAAAACTTTGGCTCTAAAGTATGGAGGTTATACAAGTCTGGACAAGGTCTATCTGGATCAGCTTCTAGCTGGTAAAACAGAGCAGGAGCAGTTAACACTTATCACACCTCCGCCTAGCGTGGTCAATGCTTACTTTGCAGAACTTTATCAAAAAAAGAGTCCTCAAGCTGCAACCGATTATTTTGCGGAACTCAGTCAGGAACTGAATCTTTACAATACTGAGCCAAGTTTCACTCTAGAAAATAAGCCTTTTATTCGGCTTAATCTATCTGGTAAATCCTTTGGTTTTTGTTATGAGAGTGAGGGTCTGGGTCGGATTTTCTCTGAAAATGAAAAGGTAATCTCAGATGACTTGCTTTTTGAAATTGCGCAAATTTTCCCCCATCAACTGGTCTTTGAGGAGTCTGGCAAGATTTACATGAAGGCTGTTGGAGATGAGGAAGTTGTTAGCATGGAGAGTCTAACAGCTTTGACTGATTTGGAAAGCTTGGCTGATGGTCGCAAGCGTCTTAAAGGATACAGCCAAGAGGAGCTATTACAAGAAGCTACTGCTTTTTCTGGCAAGCGCTATTTCCGATCGGAAAACCGCACAGCCATGTTATATATTGATTAATTAGGAAGTATCGAATGGATATTCAATTTTTAGGAACGGGGGCTGGCCAGCCCTCTAAAGCCCGCAACGTTTCAAGTCTCGCCCTGAAACTTTTGGACGAGATTAACGAAGTCTGGCTCTTTGACTGTGGAGAAGGTACGCAAAATCGCATTCTGGAAACCACAATTAGACCACGTAAGGTCAGCAAAATCTTTATCACTCACTTGCATGGAGACCACATTTTTGGTCTGCCAGGTTTCCTTTCTAGCCGTGCCTTTCAGGCCAATGAAGAGCAGACAGATTTGGAAATCTATGGACCGCAAGGGATTAAGTCCTTTGTCTTAACCAGTCTTCGTGTGTCCGGTTCGCGCCTGCCTTACCGTATTCATTTTCATGAGTTTGACCAAGATTCTTTAGGAAAAATCCTTGAAACCGATAAATTCACGGTGTATGCAGAGGAGCTGGATCATACTATTTTCTGTGTTGGCTATCGTGTCATTCAAAAGGACTTGGAAGGAACGCTGGATGCTGAAAAACTCAAGGCGGCAGGTGTCCCATTTGGTCCACTTTTTGGAAAAATTAAAAACGGTCAGGACGTTGTTTTAGAAGACGGTACTGAAATCAAGGCAGCTGACTATATCTCAGCTCCACGTCCAGGTAAAATTATCACTATTTTAGGAGACACTCGAAAAACGGATGCCAGTGTGCGTCTAGCTGTCAATGCCGATGTCCTTGTCCATGAGTCCACTTATGGCAAGGGTGATGAAAAAATTGCTCGTAACCATGGCCACTCTACTAACATGCAAGCTGCGCAAGTAGCGGTAGAAGCAGGTGCTAAACGCCTCTTGCTCAACCATATTAGTGCCCGTTTCCTCTCAAAAGATATCAGCAAGCTCAAAAAAGACGCTGCTAGTGTCTTTGAAAATGTCCATGTGGTCAAAGATTTGGAAGAAGTGGAAATCTAGCAGTCACAGAAAGGAACAGTATGCCTACTATTCTCATTACCGGAGCTAGCGGTGGCCTAGCCCAAGAAATGGTCAAACTCCTGCCAGAAGACCAGCTCATCTTGCTTGGTAGAAATAAGGAAAAATTAGCCCAACTCTACGGAAACCATCCCCATGCAGAATTGATTGAAATCGATATTACCGATGATTCAGCCTTAGAAACTCTGGTAGCAGACCTCTATCTACGTTATGGCAAGATTGATGTTTTGATAAACAACGCTGGTTACGGGATTTTTGAGGAATTTGACCAGATTTCTGACCAAGATATTCATCAGATGTTCGAGGTCAATACCTTTGCCCTAATGAATCTGTCTCGTCGCCTTGCGGCTCGGATGAAGGAAAGCCGAAACGGCCATATCATCAATATCGTTAGCATGGCTGGTTTGATTGCTACTGGCAAGTCCAGTCTCTACTCAGCGACCAAGTTTGCGACCATTGGTTTTTCAAATGCGTTACGCCTCGAACTTATGTCATATGGAGTCTATGTGACAACAGTCAATCCAGGACCAATCCGTACAGGATTTTTTGACCAAGCCGACCCAGATGGAAGCTATCTCAAATCTGTTGACCGTTTCCTGCTAGAGCCAGATGCAGTGGCTAAAAAGATTGTCAAGATTATAGGAAAAAAGAAACGAGAACTTAATCTCCCGATTTTGTTGAACCTAGCCCATAAGTTTTATACTCTCTTTCCCAAGCTAGCTGATAAGTTGGCAGGGGAAACTTTTAATTATAAGTAAAAAGAACCAATATGCAGGTTGTTGCTAGCCTACATATTGGTTCTTATCATTTATCAACGATCAAACTGGACTTCTTCTAGTAGATAGTCGATAAAGCGTTCGCCCATCTTAGATAGGCTGGTTTTTTCATGCTGGATATAGACCAGCTCAATTGGATCATCAATATCAAGTGGGATAGAAACGATATTGTCTCCGTTGAGGTTGCTGTTCAAAATCCCTGTCGCAATAGTATAACCATCCAAACCAATCAAGAGATTAAAAAGGGTGGCACGGTCACTGACTACGATGGATTTCTTGTGATGCTCTTGAGAAAGAATTTCTTCTGAAAAGTAGAAGGAGTTGTGAGTTCCTTGGTCATAGCTGAGGTAAGGGAAATTCTCCAAATCAGACAGTTTGACCTTGTCTTTCTTTGCCAGAGGATTGGTCTTGCTGACAAAGATATGGGGCTGGGCTGTGAAGAGATGGTGAGCCAGCAGGTGGTTGTCATCCAGCATTTTGGTTAAAACATCACGGTTGTAGCTGTTTAAGAAGAGGACACCGACCTCACTACGGAAGTTCTTGACGTCGTCGATAATCTCCCAAGTCCGAGTTTCACGAAGGAAGAGCTCGTATTTCTCCATATCACTTTTCTTGAGCAGAGAGACAAAAGCGTTGACTACAAAGGCATAGTGCTGGGAGGAAACGCTAAAGAGTTCGCGGTGGGCGACAGGATTTTTATAGCGTTCTTCCAGAAGCTGAGTTTGCTCGACAACCTGACGGGCATAAGAGAGAAACTCCATCCCATCACGGGTCAAGGTGATACCCTTGGGATTGCGGATAAAGATTTCAATGCCCATTTCATTTTCCAAATCTCTCACGGCATTGGAAAGACTCGGTTGGGTGATAAAGAGCTGTTTGGCTGCCTCATTCATGGAGCCGGTTTCGACGATTTTGATAATATAGTGTAATTGTTGAATTCTCATGTTTTTATTGTACCACACTTGCGTCAGAATCGCCAAAGAAGATAGGAAAATCAGGAGCTTTGTGTAAGTCTCTTCTTGAAAAAAACACAAAATTTTGCTAGAATGAGTCTTATGAAAACATTCTATGATGTGCAGCAATTCCTCAAACGATTTGGTATTATTGTTTACATGGGAAAACGCTTATATGATATTGAGCTGATGAAGTTGGAACTCTCTCGGATTTACGATGCAGGGCTGATGGACAAACTGGATTATCTGGAAGCGGAAGCGGTTCTACGCAGAGAGCACAAGGTAGAATTGGATTATATTGAGAAAAATGGAGAAAAGAACTAATGGTTACTTGGATTTTGTGGGCACTTATACTAGCAATGTTGGCGTGGATGGGCTTTAACTATCTTCGTATTCGCCGTGCGGCTAAAATTGTAGACAATGAGGAGTTTGAAGCCTTGATTCGTACGGGTCAATTGATTGATTTGCGCGACCCAGCAGAATTCCACAGAAAACATATCCTTGGGGCCCGCAATATTCCTTCAAGTCAGTTGAAGACTAGTCTTGCAGCCCTTCGTAAGGATAAACCTGTCCTTCTCTACGAAAACCAACGTGCGCAACGTGTCACAAATGCGACCCTTTACTTGAAAAAACAAGGTTTTTCTGAGATTTATATCCTTTCTTATGGCTTGGATTCTTGGAAAGGGAAAGTGAAGACTAGTTAATATTCTGTAAAAAGTTGATATAGTCGGTCTAATATACTAAATTAATAATCATTTTAAGGAGTTTTTAAAAAATGCAAGAAAAGAAAAAACACTCTCTTGTTTTAGGTATCCTATCTATTGTGCTCGGTTTGCTATTTCCAATTGTAGGTCTGATTTTGGGGATCATAGGATTGGTCTTGGCTTTTTCATACCAAAAAGAATCTGGACTAGACTATAAAACAGAAAAAATTCTCAACATCGTAGGACTTGTGGTTTCTGTACTTAACTGGATTGTAGCCGTCGCAGTATTTTTTAGATAAGCAATAAACAAAAAGCTTTAAACATAAAGCTTTTTTCTTTTATCCACTTTTCTCTAAGTGATTTTTAATGATTTCCAATTCCTCTGGATTCAAAGGACGGTAATGGCCTTCTGTTAGTTCTGTGTCTAATGTAAAATCACCGAATTGAACTCGTTTGAGGGAGGTCACCTTAACACCACCCGAGAGGAACATTTTCTTGACCTGATGAAATTTCCCCTCTGAAATGGTGATGGAGGCTTGGCTGTGGGAAGGACTTGCTGATAGAATCTCTAATCTTGCAGGTTTACAGATAGTGCCATCTAAAAAGACAATTCCCTTTTGAAAGGCTTGGATATGGTCAGGCGTCAGAAGTCCATTAACCTCAACTCGATAAGTCTTATCGACATGATACTGGGGATGGAGGAGCTGAAAGCCCAAGGGACCGTTGTCAGTCAAGAGGAGGAGTCCTGTCGTATCTCGGTCCAGTCGGCCGACGGCATAGAGCTTGTCAGATTGGATGTCAGGCGGAAGGAGGTCCATGACGGTCGGAAGTTCCCTGTCTTTGTTGGCTGTAACGACACCAGCAGGCTTATGAAGCATAAGATAGGTGTGCTCATAACCTCGAATGATTTGGTCCTGAAAAAGGAGTTCTTGTAGTCCTGTATCAATATTTTGAGCTAGGGAGCGGGCTGGGCGACCATCGACTAGAATTTCCTCTTTGAGTAAGGCTTGTTTCATGGCCTTTCGGCTAACTTTTTCTTGAGCTAATAAATTATCTAAACGCATACTGTGCCTATCTTATCATAAGTCGCTTGCTTTGAAAAGGCTTGACGTGAAAAGAAAAACGGAGTGAAAACATTTACACTTGCTTGAATTATGTTATTTACTTGAAAATATGGTATAATCGTTCAGTTAGAAAATAAATTTTGAATATTATAGAGGAAATCATGACAAAATTAAGAGAAGATATCCGTAACATTGCGATTATCGCCCACGTTGACCACGGTAAAACAACCCTCGTTGATGAATTATTGAAACAATCAGAAACGCTTGATGCACGTACTGAATTGGCTGAGCGTGCTATGGACTCAAACGATATCGAAAAAGAGCGTGGAATTACCATCCTTGCTAAAAATACAGCCGTTGCCTACAACGGAACTCGTATCAACATCATGGACACACCAGGACACGCGGACTTCGGTGGAGAAGTTGAGCGTATCATGAAAATGGTTGACGGTGTTGTCTTGGTCGTAGATGCCTACGAAGGAACAATGCCACAAACTCGTTTCGTATTGAAAAAAGCTTTGGAACAAGACCTTGTCCCAATCGTGGTTGTCAATAAAATAGATAAACCATCAGCTCGTCCAGCTGAAGTAGTGGACGAAGTCTTGGAACTATTCATCGAGCTTGGGGCTGATGACGACCAGCTTGACTTCCCAGTGGTCTATGCTTCAGCGATCAACGGAACTTCTTCATTGTCAGATGATCCAGCTGACCAAGAAGCGACTATGGCGCCAATCTTTGACACAATTATCGACCACATCCCAGCTCCAGTAGATAACTCAGATGAGCCTTTGCAGTTCCAAGTGTCACTTTTGGACTACAACGACTTTGTTGGGCGTATCGGTATCGGTCGTGTCTTCCGTGGTACTGTTAAGGTTGGGGACCAAGTTACCCTTTCTAAACTTGACGGCACAACTAAAAACTTCCGTGTTACAAAACTTTTCGGTTTCTTTGGTTTGGAACGTCGTGAAATCCAAGAAGCAAAAGCAGGTGACTTGATTGCCGTTTCAGGTATGGAAGATATCTTTGTCGGTGAAACCATTACTCCGACAGATGCAGTCGAAGCTCTTCCAATCCTACACATCGATGAGCCAACTCTTCAAATGACTTTCTTGGTCAACAACTCACCATTTGCTGGTAAAGAAGGTAAATGGGTGACTTCTCGTAAGGTGGAAGAACGCTTGCAGGCAGAATTGCAAACAGACGTTTCCCTTCGTGTTGACCCAACTGATTCACCAGATAAATGGACTGTTTCAGGACGTGGAGAATTGCACTTGTCAATCCTTATCGAAACAATGCGTCGTGAGGGATATGAACTTCAAGTATCTCGTCCAGAAGTTATCGTAAAAGAAATCGATGGTGTTAAATGCGAACCATTTGAACGTGTTCAAATCGACACTCCAGAAGAATACCAAGGGTCTGTTATCCAAAGCCTTTCTGAACGTAAGGGTGAAATGTTGGATATGATTTCAACTGGTAATGGTCAAACTCGTTTGGTCTTCCTTGTTCCAGCGCGTGGTTTGATTGGATACTCAACTGAGTTCTTGTCAATGACTCGTGGTTACGGTATCATGAACCATACCTTTGACCAATACTTGCCATTGATTCCAGGTGAAATTGGTGGTCGTCACCGTGGTGCCCTTGTTTCTATCGATGCTGGTAAGGCTACAACATACTCCATCATGTCTATCGAAGAACGTGGTACGATCTTTGTCAACCCAGGTACTGAGGTTTATGAAGGAATGATCATCGGTGAAAACTCTCGTGAAAATGACTTGACAGTTAACATCACTAAGGCAAAACAAATGACTAACGTTCGTTCAGCTACTAAGGACCAAACAGCTGTTATCAAGACACCTCGTATCTTGACACTTGAAGAGTCTCTTGAGTTCTTGAACGACGATGAGTACATGGAAGTAACGCCTGAGTCTATCCGTTTGCGTAAACAAATCCTTAACAAAGCAGAGCGTGAGAAAGCTAACAAGAAGAAAAAATCAGCTGAATAAGAGCTAGAAAGAGAGAAAGATGGTCTATTTAGTCCTAGGGATTTTACTGCTCCTACTCTATGTATTTGCGACACCAGAAAGCATTAAAGGGACAGTCAATATCGTCGCTATGGTATGTATTTTAGTGGCACTCTTAATTTTGTTGGCTCTATCTTTTCTGAAAATTTTTCAATTACCAACAGAAATGTTCCTAGCAATAGCCATGTTAATCCTAGCTTACTTTAGTGTGAGAGACATCACACTCATGCCAGTCAAAAAAAGTAAAAGAAGATAAAAAGAGAGTTTCGGCTCTCTTTTTTTGGTAGGAATTTTACAATAGTTTGAATTGTTTTTTACTATAACATCATCTCTTTTGCTTGGATAATATGAATGGGAAAAACTGGAATAAAATTCGTTAATGACATCTATTTTTTAGGAAGTTGTAAAACTTCATTACTGATAATATCTTAGTAAAATATGTTGATAGATTAGATAGAAAGTGATATACTTAAGTTATAAGAAACCGATTTCAAAATAAGAAAGGATTAAATTTATACTCAATGAAAATNNCGAAGTCAGTCACATATATAATCCAAGGCGACGTTGACGCGGTTTGAAGAGATTTTTGAAGAGTATTGTTGTCTTGGTGCTCAGGGTGTGATGGATTAAACTAGGAAAATAATTCTAAGAATTTATAAAAGATAAAATCTTTTTCTATAGGGTTATTCTCTTATACAAGGAGTCTACTATGAAGAAACTATTCATATTATTATCAACTTTTTTTCTCAGCTTCTTCCTTGCTTGGATTATTGTCTTACGTGCGCCACAATATTTATATGCAAGCTATGATTCCGTTTCCTTACTTCGTGTCAAAAAAGAGGCTCAGGAACCGACTCGTGAGGTATTTGAACAGGAATTGGAGAATTTTGTAAACTCAGAACAGAGTTTAATAGCTAGAAGAATTGTAGAGCCGAGTAAGGATGGGACGACTCACTTTACTTATGCAACTTATGGTCAGGGAACTTTACCAAAAGAATTCCAAGAAGCTAGTCAAGAAAGTCGTGAACGTAGTGATCCGCTAAATAGTTATCTCCTTTTGTCAGGCTCCTTGACGAAAGAAAAGCTTGCCGATAAATTAGGAGATTTGGGTTATAAAGCAATTGCTGACCGAAAGACACCTCCCTATTCTCTTGCTTTTCGAATGTTACTAAATCCCCTTATTTTAATTAGTTTAGCAATATTTGGCTTATCTTTCTTTGCTTTAGTGATTATCACTCGGATTAAGGAAATGAGAGCAGCAGGTATAAAACTCTTTTCTGGTCAGACTCTCTTATCCATTATGGGGCATTCTTTATCTACTGATATTAAGTGGCTCCTTCTATCAGCCCTCCTTTCCTTCCTAGGTGGGGGAGTCGTTCTTTTTAGTCAAGGTTTGTTTTATCCTATCTTGTTAGCCACCTATGGTTTTGGGATTAGTTTCTATCTGTTGTTTTTATTGGGTATTTCAATTTTACTAATGCTTCTTTATCTAATGAGTTTGAGTTACAAAGCATTAGTTCCCGTTATTAAGGGAAGATTACCCCTCAAACGCTTGATGATTTTAACCCTATTGTGTCAGTTGGTTGCTGTCTTTACAGTGGGCTACGCTGTTAAGACAGGTTTGACGTCTTACCAACGATTGAAAGAACTTGAAATTTCAAAACAAGCATGGCATGACAGAGTAGACTATTATCAAATTTCTTTTGGCTTAGGTGACAGAGTAAATGATACAGAAAATCAGAATAAGTGGTATGCCTTTGCCAAGGAAGCAATCGAAGAAGAACAGGCTCTATTTGTAAAAGATAATCTCATTCATTTTGCAAATCCTCAAGGAAAAAATGAAAACGGAGAGACACTGGATACCTATAGTCCAGATGCTAATGTTCTCTATGTCAGTCCAAGTTATTTAGACAAGGAAAATGTGGCTGTAAATGATGAGACTAGACAGAAACTAGCTCATCTTCAAAAAGGGGAATTTGGACTCTTATTACCAGAATCTCTTCGTTCACAGGAAGCAGAACTTAAGAAAGTTTTTGAAGAACGTTTGAACTATTACGGAAAATCAAGTGAGGAGGCAAGTGCTCCTTTAGAGTATGAAATGAGAGCGATTGTTAGCTATCTTCCAACTGGAGAAAAGCGATTTGTTTATAATAACGGTGAAAGCCCAGTATCCATTCAGTACTTAACCGATCCGATTTTAGTTGTATTTACTCCAACATCTACAGGTGATAGTTTCATTTCAAAATATGTTTGGTCTATCAATGCTGGAAAACAACTCTTTATCAAAGGATATGAGAGTGGGCTAGAACTCTTGAAGAAAGCTGGAATTTATGAGCAAGTATCCTATCTTAAAGAAGGAAGAAGTGTTTATCTAACTCGTTATAATGAAGTGCAAACTGAAACAGCAACTTTAATCCTAGGAGCTATTGTGGGGATAGCTAGTTCCTTGTTACTCTTTTATTCTGTCAATCTTCTATATTTCGAGCAATTCCGTCGAGATATCTTGATTAAACGAATTTCAGGTTTACGATTTTTTGAAACACATGCTCAGTATATGGTTAGCCAATTTGCCAGTTTTGTATTTGGTGCTAGTTTCTTTATTTTAAGCAGTCGAGACTTGGTGATTGGCTTGCTCACTTTATTAGTCTTTCTAGCTAGTGCAGTTTTGACGCTTTACCGTCAAGCTCATAAAGAATCGCGTGTTTCTATGACAATTATGAAAGGAAAATAGGATGATTGAACTAAAGAATATATCTAAAAAATTTGGAAGCCGTCAGCTATTTTCAGATACGAATCTTCATTTTGAAGGTGGGAAAATTTATGCCTTAATTGGTACAAGTGGCTGTGGTAAGACAACACTCTTGAATATGATTGGACGATTAGAGCCATATGACAAAGGACAAATCATCTATGATGGCACTTCTCTTAAAGACATCAAGCCTTCTGTTTTCTTTAGAGATTACTTAGGATACCTATTTCAAGATTTTGGCTTAATTGAAAGCCAAACCGTCAAAGAGAATCTCAATCTGGGTTTAGTTGGTAAAAAGTTGAAAGAGAAAGAGAAAATCTCTTTGATGAAACAAGCTCTAAACCGTGTAAACCTCTCTTATTTGGATTTAAAGCAACCTATCTTTGAATTATCAGGAGGAGAAGCACAACGTGTTGCACTAGCGAAGATAATTTTAAAGGATCCACCTTTGATCCTGGCAGATGAACCAACCGCTTCGCTAGACCCCAAAAACTCTGAGGAATTACTTTCTATCCTAGAATCTTTAAAAAATCCGAATCGAACCATTATTATTGCGACCCACAATCCTCTGATTTGGGAGCAAGTGGATCAAGTTATTCGAGTTACCGATTTATCAAATAGATGATATGGTAAGATTCATACTCAATGAAAATCAAAAAGCAAACTAGGAAGCTAGCCGCAGGCTGCTCAAAGCACTGCTTTGAGGNNAAGTCAGTAACCATATATACGGCAAGGCGAAGCTGACGTGGTTTGAAGAGATTTTCGAAGAGTATCAGTTAGAAGAAAGAGTCACAAACACACTTTGTGGCTTTTTTATTTCCATAAAAATGGTAAAATAGTAGGAGTAGAAATGGAGTTTGAGACATGAAAGTAATAGATCAATTTAAAAATAAGAAAGTCCTTGTTTTAGGTTTGGCCAAGTCTGGTGAATCTGCAGCTCGTTTGTTGGACAAGCTAGGTGCCATTGTGACGGTAAATGATGGGAAGCCTTTTGAGGACAATCCAGCTGCCCAAAGTTTGTTGGAAGAAGGAATCAAGGTTATCACAGGTGGCCATCCTTTGGAACTTTTGGATGAAGAGTTTGCCCTTATGGTGAAAAATCCAGGTATTCCCTACAGCAATCCCATGATTGAAAAGGCTTTGGCCAAAGGTATCCCTGTTTTGACTGAGGTGGAATTGGCTTACTTGATTTCAGAAGCGCCCATTATCGGTATCACAGGTTCAAATGGAAAAACGACCACAACGACTATGATTGGGGACGTTTTGACTGCTGCTGGGCAACATGGTCTTTTATCAGGAAATATCGGCTATCCTGCCAGTCAGGTTGCTCAAACAGCGACAGACAAGGACACTCTTGTTATGGAACTTTCTTCTTTCCAACTCATGGGCGTTCAAGAATTCCATCCTGAGATTGCGGTTATTACCAACCTCATGCCAACTCATATCGACTACCACGGTTCTTTTGAGGAATATGTAGCAGCCAAGCGGAATATCCAGAACAAGATGACAGCAGCTGATTTCCTTGTTTTGAACTTTAACCAAGACTTGGCAAAAGAATTGGCAAGAAAAACACAAGCTACAGTTGTACCATTCTCAACACTTGAAAAGGTTGATGGAGCTTATTTGGAAGATGGTCAACTCTACTTCCGTGGGGAAGTGGTCATGGCAGCGAATGAAATCGGAGTTCCAGGTAGTCACAATGTGGAAAATGCCCTTGCGACTATTGCTGTAGCTAAGCTTCGTGGTGTAGATAACCAGATCATCAAAGAAACTCTTTCAGCCTTTGGTGGTGTCAAACACCGTCTCCAATTTGTGGATGAAATCAAGGGTGTCAAATTCTATAATGATAGTAAATCAACCAATATCTTGGCTACCCAAAAAGCCTTGTCAGGATTTGACAACAGCAAGGTCATCTTGATTGCAGGTGGTTTGGACCGTGGCAATGAGTTTGACGAATTGGTTCCAGACATTACTGGACTCAAGAAGATGGTCATTCTCGGTCAGTCTGCAGAACGTGTTAAACGGGCAGCAGACAAGGCTGGTGTGGCATATGTGGATGCGACTGACATTGCAGATGCGACCCGCAAATCCTATGAACTTGCGACTCAAGGAGATGTGGTTCTTCTCAGTCCTGCCAATGCCAGCTGGGATATGTATGCTAACTTTGAAGTACGTGGCGACCTCTTTATCGACACAGTAGCGGAGTTAAATGAATAATATGAAAAAAATTGTCTTTACAGGTGGGGGGACGGTGGGACACGTTACTCTCAACCTTTTGTTGATGCCCAAGTTCATCGAAGATGGATGGGAAGTCCACTATATCGGAGATAAACGTGGCATCGAACACCAAGAAATCCTCAAGTCGGGTCTAGATGTCACCTTCCATTCCATTGCGACTGGGAAATTGCGTCGTTATTTCTCTTGGCAAAATATGCTGGATATCTTTAAAGTTGGGTGGGGAATTGTCCAATCGCTCTTTATCATGTTACGAATTCGTCCACAGGCTCTTTTTTCAAAGGGGGGCTTTGTCTCAGTACCGCCTGTTATCGCTGCGCGTGTGTCAGGAGTGCCTGTCTTTATTCACGAATCTGACCTGTCTATGGGCTTGGCCAATAAAATCGCTTATAAATTTGCGACCAAGATGTATTCAACCTTTGAGCAAGCTTCAAGTTTGTCTAAGGTTGAGCATGTGGGAGCAGTGACCAAGGTTTCAGACCAAAAAAATCCAGAACCAGATGAATTGGTGGATATCCAAACCCACTTTAATCAAAAATTGCCAACTGTATTGTTTGTCGGTGGTTCTGCAGGCGCTCGTGTCTTTAACCAATTGGTGACAGACCATAAGAAAGAGCTGACAGAGCGCTACAATATTATCAATCTAACTGGAGATTCTAGCCTGAACGAGTTGAGCCAAAATCTTTTTCGTGTTGACTATGTGACCAATCTCTATCAACCTTTGATGGAATTGGCTGATATTGTTGTGACACGAGGTGGTGCCAATACGATTTTTGAGCTCTTGGCCATGGCAAAATTGCATGTTATTGTGCCGCTTGGTCGTGAAGCTAGTCGTGGAGACCAGATTGAGAACGCAGCTTACTTTGTTAAGAAAGGCTATGCAGAAGAGCTTCAAGAAAGTGATTTGACCTTGGATAGTTTGGAAGAGAAGCTGTCTCACTTACTAAGCCACAAGGAAGACTACCAAGCTAAGATGAAGGCTTCTAAGGAATTGAAATCTCTAGCAGATTTTTATCAATTGTTGAAAAAAGATTTATCATAAGGAAAGTAAATGTCAAAAGATAAGAAAAATGAGGGCAAAGAAATCCTCGAAGAATTTAAAGAGTTATCAGAATGGCAGAAACGAAACCAAGAATATCTAAAAAAGAAGGCTGAAGAAGAGGCGGCTCTAGCTGAGGAGAAAGAAAAGGAAAGACAAGCTCGAATGGGAGAAAAATCCGAGAAGTCAGAGGACAAGGAGGGCTCGGAGAGTGAAGCGGACCCAGAAGATGAAGAATCAGCTAAGGAAAAGTCTGAAGAAAAAGTAGAAGCCCCAGAGGGTGACAAAAAGGAAGAAGAGATAGAAGAATCAGGGTCTAAAGAGAAGGAGGAACAGGATAAAAATCTTGCTAAAAAGGCTCCAAAGGAAAAAGCAGCCAAAGCAAAGATTCCTGGCCTCCATATCTTGCGAGCTCTAACGATTTTATTTCCAAGTCTGCTTTTATTGATTGTCTCTGCCTACCTACTAAGTCCTTATGCGACCATGAAGGATATCCGTGTTGAGGGAACGATGCACACTACGGCTGATGATATCCGACAGGCTTCAGGCATTCAGGATTCGGATTATACGATTAACCTTCTGCTAGACAAGGCAAAATATGAAGAGCGGATCAAGTCTAATTATTGGGTTGAATCAGCTCAACTTGTCTATCAATTTCCAACCAAGTTTACTATCAAGGTTAAAGAATACGATATTGTGGCCTACTATGTTTCTGGTGAAAATCATTATCCTATTCTTTCCAGCGGTCAGCTTGAGACTAGTTCTGTGAGCTTGGTCAGTTTGCCAGAAACTTATATATCAGTTCTCTTTAATGATAGCGAACAAATCAAGGCTTTTGTCTCAGAACTTGCTCAAATTAGCCCAGAACTCAAGGCAGCTATCCAAAAGGTGGAACTAGCTCCCAGCAAGGTGACTTCCGATTTAATTCGATTGACCATGAATGATTCGGACGAAGTCTTGGTTCCCTTGTCTGAAATGAGCAAGAAATTGCCTTATTACAGCAAGATTAAGCCACAATTGTCAGAACCGAGTGTGATTGACATGGAAGCTGGAATTTACAGCTACACTGTAGCGGATAAATTAATTATGGAAGCTGAGGAAAAGGCCAAACAAGAGGCTAAGGAAGCCGAGAAAAAACAGGAAGAAGAACGTAAACGTTTAGAAGAAGAACAGAAAAAACAAGAGGAAGAGAGCAATCGAAACCAAACGACCCAGCGCTCATCGCGTCGCTAGGTTTACCTTTTCTTTCATAGCTCTTTAGTTGCCATGTTTTTACTTGACAAGTGCTAGTAGAAATAATAGAATAGTAAAAAACCTTTAAAGCAGTCCAGAGAGGCAGCTAAGGTTAGACGGTGAAAGGGTGGAGACTACCCATTTTTCGTGGAACCTTGCTGTTGGCAGGTTCCTTTTTTCGTGGCTTCTTGTGGCCAGACTCTCTCACTAGCAAAGGTAAAAGGAGAAACCTATGCGAGAACATCGTCCAGTCATTGCTCTTGATTTTCCTAGTTTTGAGGCGGTCAAGGAATTTTTAGCTCTTTTCCCAGCAGAAGAAAGCCTTTATCTCAAGGTAGGGATGGAGCTTTATTACGCAACGGGTCCTGAGATTGTATCTTACTTGAAAGGTCTGGGTCATAGTGTCTTTTTGGATCTCAAGCTTCATGACATTCCCAATACAGTCAAGTCAGCTATGAAGGTCTTGTCTCAGCTTGGTGTGGATATGACCAATGTTCATGCTGCTGGCGGTGTAGAGATGATGAAGGCTGCGCGTGAAGGTCTTGGAAGTCAAGCAAAATTGATAGCTGTAACGCAGCTCACATCAACGTCAGAAGCCCAGATGCAGGAGTTTCAAAATATCCAAACCAGTCTGCAAGAGTCTGTCATTCATTATGCTAAGAAGACAGCTGAAGCGGGATTAGATGGTGTCGTTTGCTCGGCTCAGGAAGTGGAAGTCATCAAGCAGGCTACCAATCCAGATTTTATCTGTCTGACACCAGGGATTCGTCCAGCTGGTGTTGCAGTTGGAGATCAAAAACGAGTCATGACACCTGCTAATGCCTATCAAATCGGTAGTGACTATATCGTAGTGGGACGTCCCATTACCCAAGCTGAGGATCCTGTTGCAGCTTATCATGCCATCAAGGATGAATGGACACAGGACTGGAATTAAAGAATAGATTATAAAAATAAAAGGAGAATACCATGACACTTGCTAAAGATATCGCTAGCCACCTCTTGAAAATTCAAGCCGTTTACCTCAAACCAGAGGAGCCTTTCACTTGGGCATCTGGTATCAAGTCGCCGATTTACACAGATAACCGTGTAAGTCTTGCCTATCCAGAAACTCGTACCCTAATTGAAAATGGCTTTGTGGAAGCTATCAAAGAAGCCTTTCCAGAGGTAGAAGTCATTGCAGGAACTGCAACAGCAGGGATTCCACACGGAGCTATTATTGCTGACAAGATGAATCTGCCATTTGCCTACATCCGTAGCAAACCAAAAGACCACGGTGCTGGTAATCAAATCGAAGGTCGCATAGCTCAAGGTCAAAAAATGGTAGTAGTTGAAGACCTTATTTCAACAGGTGGTTCTGTTCTTGAAGCAGTAGCAGCAGCCAAGCGAGAAGGAGCAGATGTACTTGGAGTTGTAGCGATTTTTAGTTACCAATTGCCAAAAGCAGATCAGAACTTCTCAGATGCAGGTGTCAAACTTGTGACGCTTTCTAACTACAGTGAACTCATCCATCTAGCCCAAGAAGAAGGCTATATCACACCAGAAGGACTCGATCTTCTAAAACGCTTTAAAGAAGACCAAGAAACTTGGCAAGAGGTGTAAAAAATCAAAAGACTAAAAGGTTAAAAATTATACTATTCTGTCATATCAGGTATATGGATGACAAGATTCAAGTTGTTAATGTTTTTTACGTCAATTGTTTCAGTTTTAGATTTGCTTAGCTTGCTCTTATATAAAAAGTAGCACACGTCATGAAAGTTACAAGGATTAAAGTATAATCCATAAACATGGTCAGATTTCCTTTTCTGAGATTTTGGAATTTCTTGCTTATCCCAGTCTTTTCAGTGATTTTAGCGCCAAGTTCTTTTTAGTTTTGAAAGATTATCCGTGAATTTCTTGGTTATTTATGATAAAATGGGAGTATCGCAAAAAATGACTCATCGTATTCAATTTTGAGTAAAACTAGGAGGATCCCATGTCTACAGAACATATGGAAGAACTAAATGACCAGCAGATCGTTCGCCGTGAAAAAATGGCTGCGCTCCGTGAACAAGGAATCGATCCCTTTGGAAAACGCTTTGAACGTACTGCAAATTCACAAGAATTAAAAGATAAATTTGCTGACCTCGATAAAGAACAATTACATGATAAAAACGAAACAGCTACTATCGCAGGACGCTTGGTAACCAAACGTGGTAAAGGTAAAGTAGGTTTTGCCCACCTTCAAGACCGTGAAGGTCAAATCCAGATCTACGTTCGTAAGGATGCTGTCGGTGAAGAAAACTACGAAATCTTCAAAAAAGCAGACCTTGGTGACTTCCTTGGTGTCGAAGGTGAAGTGATGCGTACGGATATGGGGGAACTCTCTATCAAGGCTACTCACATCACACACTTGTCTAAGGCTCTTCGTCCTCTACCAGAGAAATTCCATGGTTTGACAGACGTTGAAACAATTTACCGTAAACGTTACCTTGACTTGATTTCTAACCGTGAAAGCTTTGAACGCTTTGTCACTCGTTCAAAAATCATCTCTGAAATCCGTCGTTACCTTGACCAAAAAGGTTTCCTTGAAGTGGAAACACCTGTTCTTCATAACGAAGCCGGTGGTGCTTCTGCCCGTCCATTTATCACCCACCACAATGCCCAAAACATTGACATGGTACTTCGTATCGCGACTGAGCTTCACTTGAAACGCCTTATCGTGGGTGGTATGGAACGCGTCTATGAAATTGGCCGTATCTTCCGTAACGAAGGAATGGATGCTACTCACAACCCTGAATTTACTTCTATCGAAGTTTACCAAGCTTATGCAGACTTCCAAGACATCATGGACTTGACGGAAGGCATTATCCAACATGCTGCTAAAGCTGTTAAAGGTGATGGTCCAGTCAACTATCAAGGTACTGAAATCAAGATCAACGAACCATTTAAACGTGTTCACATGGTGGATGCTATCAAAGAAATTACTGGTGTCGATTTCTGGCAAGACATGACTTTGGAAGAAGCTAAAGCTATCGCTGCTGAGAAGAAAGTTCCAGTTGAGAAACACTACACTGAAGTTGGTCACATCATCAATGCCTTCTTTGAAGAGTTTGTTGAAGAAACCTTGATCCAACCAACCTTTGTCTATGGACATCCAGTAGCTGTATCTCCACTCGCGAAGAAAAATCCTGAAGACCAACGCTTTACTGACCGTTTCGAGCTCTTCATCATGACTAAGGAGTACGGTAATGCCTTTACTGAGCTCAACGACCCAATCGACCAACTTAGCCGTTTTGAAGCCCAAGCTAAAGCCAAAGAACTTGGTGATGATGAAGCGACAGGAATCGACTATGACTACATCGAGGCTCTTGAATACGGTATGCCACCAACAGGTGGTTTGGGAATCGGTATCGACCGTCTCTGCATGCTCCTCACTGATACAACTACTATCCGTGATGTATTGCTCTTCCCAACAATGAAATAAGCTCTTATCCTCTGGTACTTGCCAGGGGATTTTTTTGCCTCTTTGTCAACTGTAGTGGGTTGAAGAAAAGCTAAGCTCGAGAAAGGACAAATTTCGTCCTTTCTTTTTTGGCTCTTTGTCAACTGTAGTGGGTTGAAGAAAAGCTAAGCTCGAGAAAGGACAAATTTCGTCCTTTCTTTTTTGATATTCAGAGCGATAAAAATCCGTTTTTTGAAGTTTTCAAAGTTCCGAAATCCAAAGGCATTGCGCTTGATAAGTTTGATGAGATTATTGGTGGCTTCCAGTTTGGCGTTGGAATAGGGTAGTTGAAGGGCGTTGGCAATTTTCTCTTTATCCTTGAGGAAGGTTTTAAAGACAGTCTGAAAAAGAGGATGAACCTGCTTTAGATTGTCCTCAATGAGCCCGAAAAATTTATCCGGTTCCTTATTCTGAAAGTGAAAAAGCAAGAGTTGATAGAGATGGTAGTGATGTTTCAAGTCTTCTGAATAGCTCAAAAGCTTGTCTAGAATTTCTTTATTCGTCAAGTGCATGCGAAAAGTAGGGCGATAAAAACGTTTATAGCTGAGTTTCCGACTATCTTGTTGGATGAGTTTCCAGTAGCGTTTGATAGCCTTGTATTCATGGGATTTTCGATGAAACTGATTCATGATTTGGACACGCATACGACTCATAGCACGGCTCATGTGTTGGACAATATGGAAACGATCCAACACGATTTTAGCGTTTGGAAAAAGCTGTTTAGCCAAGTCATAGTAGGGGTTAAACATATCCATAGTAATGATTTTCACCTGACAACGAACGGCTCTATCGTAGCGCAGAAAGTGATTTCGGATGATAGCTTGTGTTCTACCCTCAAGAACAGTGATGATATTGAGCTTGTCAAAATCTTGCGTAATAAAGCTCATCTTTCCCTTTGTAAAGGCGTACTCGTCCCAGGACATAATCTCAGGGAGGTAAGAAAAATCAAACTTAAAACGGAAATCATTGAGCTTACGAATGACAGTTGAAGTTGAAATAGCCAGCTGATGAGCAATATCGGTCATAGAAGACTTTTCAATCAATTTTTGCGCAATTTTTTGGTTGATAATACGAGGGATTTGGTGATTTTTCTTGACGAGAGAGGTTTCGGCGACCATCATTTTTGAACAGTGATAGCACTTGAATCGACGCTTTCTAAGGAGAATTCTAGTAGGCATACCAGTCGTTTCAAGATAAGGAATTTTAGAAGGTTTTTGAAAATCATATTTCTTCATTTGACTTCCGCACTCAGGGCAAGATGGGGCCTCACAATCTAGTTTAGCAATGATTTCTTTGTGGGTATCCATATTAACAACATCCATAATTTGGATATTAGGGTCTTTAATGTCTAGTAATTTTGTGATAAAATGTAATTGTTCCATATGATTCTTTCTAATGATGGTTTTGTCGCTTTTCATTATAGATCTTATGGAACTTTTTTTCTACAACAAAATAGGCTCCATAATATCTATAGGGGATTTACCCACTACAAATATTATAGAGCCATTTTTTTGATGCAAAAAGAGACTGAATTTAAGGAGAAAATGAAGTATAGTGTATTGAAGTTGAAATAGTACACTTTGATTTCTAAGACATTGTTAGAAATTGGTTTAAATTCCCTAATCAATTTGCGCATGTTTTATTTCATTTTACGATAGTACGCTGAAACTTTTCAAAAAGTACTAGAAATTGACTTGGACTCCCCAATTGATTTGTTCAGATTCACTATAAATAAAAAATTAATAAGAGGGATAGGAAGTTAGCGTCAACTAGGATAGTATCTTGCTTAAACAGTATTATGGGACTGATATAAGTCCATAGGCTCTATTAGAGGATGTTCTGGTGTCTTATTCACTTGTTTTTTATAGCATTAGTAGATAGAATCAGCAAATAAAAAAGTAGTTCAAATGCCTGGCAGCAAAAAATCTCAACGATTCACTTAATATAGACTAAAGTTTAGAGTTTAAGGAAAGTAGGGATAGTATATTGTATGAAAAAATAAGATGGTTTTTAAGCAAAACTCTTGAAAATGATTGAAAAAAGAGTTATTATAGTTGTATAGTAAAAAGCAAACGCTTACTTAATCAAGGAGGACAGTTTATGTCATACAAAACAAGCAATGCAGAAGGTCATGTAGATTTCATCAATACCTATGATTTGGAGCCCATGGCGCAAAAAGTGATCCCTAAAGCAGCCTTTGGTTATATCGCCAGTGGAGCAGAGGATACTTTTACTTTACGGGAGAACATCCGTGCTTTTAACCACAAACTCATCGTTCCGCATACGCTTTGCAATGTAGAAAATCCAAGTACAGAGATTGAATTTGCAGGTGAAAAACTGTCTTCACCAATCATTATGGCGCCTGTTGCGGCTCATAAATTAGCTAATGAACAGGGTGAAGTGGCGACTGCGCGTGGTGTGCATGAGTTTGGTTCTCTTTATACAACTAGCTCATACTCTACTGTTGACCTTCCAGAGATTTCTGAAGCCCTTCAAGGGACACCTCACTGGTTCCAATTTTACTTTAGTAAGGATGACGGTATCAACCGCCATATCATGGACCGTGTGAAGGCTGAAGGTTATAAAGCGATTGTCTTGACGGCAGATGCTACTGTAGGGGGTAATCGTGAAGTGGATAAGCGTAATGGTTTTGTCTTCCCAGTTGGCATGCCGATTGTTGAAGAATACCTGCCAGAAGGTGCTGGTAAATCAATGGACTTTGTTTACAAATCAGCTAAACAACGCTTGTCTCCACGTGATGTAGAATTTATCGCTGAATACTCAGGACTTCCTGTGTATGTCAAGGGACCACAATGCCGTGAGGACGTTGAACGTTCGCTTGCTGCAGGAGCTTCTGGTATCTGGGTAACCAACCACGGTGGTCGTCAAATCGACGGTGGACCAGCTGCATTTGATTCACTTCAAGAAGTAGCAGAAGCAGTCGACAAACGCGTACCAATTGTCTTTGACTCAGGTGTTCGTCGTGGTCAACATGTCTTTAAAGCCTTGGCTTCAGGAGCAGACTTGGTAGCTATTGGTCGCCCTGTTATCTATGGCTTGGCTCTCGGCGGTAGTGTTGGTGTGCGTCAAGTCTTTGAACACTTGAATGCGGAATTGAAGACAGTTATGCAGTTGTCTGGAACTCAGACCATTGAAGATGTCAAACATTTCAAACTCCGTCACAACCCATACAACCCAACCTTCCCAGTTGACCCACGTGACTTAAAATTGTATTGATAAAAGAGATTGCCTCCACTGAATGTGGAGGTTTTTCTTCGTGTATTGGAAGAATAAATCACCATTAAAAACAATATAAATATATTTTCTAATCAAATATCTTGCTAGGGCTTTCATTTTTTGCTATACTGGTGCAGTAATTAAATAATAAAGACATTTGGGGTGCTTTAGGCTGAGATGATACCCATTGAACCTGATACAGTTAAGACTGTCGAAGGGAAATGTGAAACGTTTTTTCGTATGTCGAAATGAACGGTCTAATCTTGTAAGCTAAACTCTAATTCTTGATTGTAATTGGAGTTTTTTTGTTTATATAAGCTGGATGAAGGTGATACAAAGCATTTAGGTAGCTCTTCTTGAACGCCCTTGATTTTCTTTAAAAAGGTCAAGTAAAACTAGGATTTTCTTGGTGTTTTGTTGATTACGAACGAGTAAAAGGAGGAAAAATAAATATGGAAACACAGGTTTATGCATTTCAGCCAGGTTTGATTGTTGGAGAATTATTAAAAAATAGTCAGAAGGATTGGCAGGCTGCAATCAATCATCGTTTTGTCAAGGAACTTTTTACGGGGACAATTGAGAATAAGGTCTTAAAGGATTACTTGATTCAAGATTATCACTTCTTTGATGCCTTCTTATCCATGCTAGGTGCTTGCGTAGCCCACGCAGACCAGCTTGAATCCAAGCTCCGTTTTGCCAAGCAACTAGGCTTTCTTGAAGCAGATGAAGATGGTTATTTCCAAAAGGCTTTCAAAGACTTAAAAGTATCTGAGAATGACTATCTGGAAGTGACCTTGCACCCTGTAACAAAAGCCTTTCAGGATCTGATGTATTCGGCAGTGGCTTCATCAGACTATGCCCATCTTTTGGTCATGCTGGTCATTGCAGAAGGACTCTATTTAGACTGGGGTTCTAAAGATTTGGCTCTACCTGAAGCCTACATTCATTCGGAATGGATCAATCTCCACAGAGGTCCTTTCTTTGCAGAGTGGGTTCAATTTCTGGTTGACGAACTCAATCGTGTCGGAAAAGGTCGAGAAGATTTGACAGAACTTCAGCAACGCTGGAATCAAGCGGTCGCTTTAGAATTAGCCTTTTTTGATATTGGTTATGATGCCTAGAGAAAGTTCAGGATACTGACAAATTTGACGAGGTAAATCATTCAATGTAACTGAAAAAAATTCTCAACTAAAGATAGAGATAAATCGAAATCAATAGATCGTATAAAGTGAAAAGAAAGGAATTCAATATGACAAGTTTAAAATTATTAAAAGAAAAAGCACCTTTGGTCATTTGCATAACCAATGATGTAGTAAAAAATTTCACAGCAAATGGATTAGTAGCACTGGGTGCCTCACCAGCTATGAGCGAGTACCCAGCAGACTTAGAAGATTTATTAAAATATGCTGGAGGATTATTGATTAACATTGGGACTTTAACGGATGATAATTGGAAATTATACCAAGCTGCTCTGAAAATTGCAGAGAAATATAATGTCCCAGCAGTTTTAGATCCTGTAGCCTGTGGAGCAGGAGAATATAGAAAAAAAGTAGCAGATGATTTAATCAACAATTACAAACTAGCTGCGATTAGGGGGAATGCTGGAGAGATTGCTTCTTTAGTAGGTATAAATGTGGCATCTAAAGGAGTAGATAGTGCTGGTGTGGATAATATTGATGAGATTGCTCTAGCAGCCAACGCTAAGTTTCATATTCCAATAGTAGTGACTGGAGAAGTTGATGCGATTGCTGTTAATGGAGAAGTGGTAACGATTCATAATGGTAGTGCCATGATGCCAAAAGTCATTGGGACAGGATGTTTATTAGGGGCAGTGGTAGCAAGCTTTATCGGACTAGAAAAAGGTCAAGAATTGAAATCATTAGAAACAGCAATGTTGGTTTACAATATCGCTGGAGAAATGGCAGAAAAACGTCCAAATGGACATCTTCCTGGAACATTTAAAGTTGAATTTATGAATGCCTTATACGAGATTTCAGATGAAGATGTAAAGGAATTCAAAAGAGTGAAGTAAAATGTTTCATAAAGAATTACTAAAACTATATTTTATTTGTGGAACGACTACTTGCCAAGGAAAAGATCTATATAGAGTCGTTGAGGAAGCCTTAAAAGGTGGTATAACCTTATTTCAATTTCGTGAAAAAGGGGAGGGAGCCTTAGAAGGTAAAGAAAAAGTCGAATTAGCAATTAAACTACAGGATCTTTGTAAAAAATACAATGTTCCATTTATTGTTAATGATGATATTGAGTTAGCATTGGAAATAGATGCTGATGGCGTACATGTAGGACAAGATGACCTTGGAGTTGATGAAATTAGAAAATTGATGCCAGATAAAATAATTGGTCTTTCTATAAAAAATGAGGAAGAATTTCAACAATCAAAAGTTGAATATGTAGATTATGTCGGTGTTGGTCCTGTATTTGATACCCAGTCAAAGGATGATGCTGGTGGTGCTATAGGTTATGAAGGTCTTAAATTGATAAGAAAACTATTGCCACAAATGCCCTTAGTTGCAATTGGTGGGATACAGACGCAACATATTAAAGACATTATACAGACCAATATAGATGGTGTTTCAATCATTTCAGCAATATCGTATGCAAAAAATATAGAAAAAACTGTTCGAGAAATGAGTGAACAATAGGTATCAATCTATCCTTGGATTCTGAGTAGGATTTTCCTTTTTTAAAAAGCTATGTTCAGATTCAGCTTGAATGGCTAATTCATCAAACAGGTCATTTGTTTTTTGCAAAAGAAAGATCTGCTGTATTTATGAGTGCAAGGCTGTATTTCCAGTTCAATTTCTTGAACTAGTATAAAATGTGTGTTATAATAATCACATAATTAAATAATAAAGACATTTGGGGTGCTTTAGGCTGAGATGATACCCATTGAACCTGATACAGTTAATACTGGCGAAGGGAAATGTGAAATGTTTTTTTCGTATGTCGAAAAGAACGGTCTAATCTTGTAAGCTGAACTCTAATTCGTATCTGTAATTAGAGTTTTTTCTTTTACGAAACTGGATGAAGGTGATATAAATCCTTTTGGTAGCTCACCTTGAGTGCCCCAATTTTCTTTAAAAAAAGGAGTTTTTTATGTTGAAAAAATGGCAGTTAAAAGATGTTATTTTGCTTGCTTTCTTGTCTATCTTTTTTGGTGGCGTTTTCGTTGGTTCAGGATATGTGTATAATATTCTCAGCCTACTCTTAACACCTCTTGGTTTACAGGCTTTTGCCAATGAAATCCTCTTTGGACTCTGGTGTATGGCTGCGCCCATTGCTGCCATCTTTGTTCCGAGAGTCGGAAGTGCAACGATTGGAGAAGTGCTAGCTGCGCTTGCTGAAGTCCTTTATGGTAGCCAATTCGGTCTAGGTGCCCTTTTGTCTGGCTTGGTTCAAGGTTTGGGAAGTGAACTTGGTTTTATCGTAACCAAGAATCGCTATGAAAGTTGGCTCTCTCTAACTGCTAGTAGTATTGGGATTACGCTTGTTAGCTTTGTCTATGAATACATTAAGTTAGGTTACTACGCCTTCTCTCTTCCTTTTGTCCTTTCCTTGCTTGTGGTGCGTTTTATTTCTGTTTATTTCTTCTGTACCATTTTGGTTCGTGCCATTGTCAAACTCTATCATCAGTTTGCAACTGGAGGAAAGGCATAGATGGGGCTGGAATTACGGGAGATTCAGGCCCCAATTTTTTCGGAACCGCTTGATTTTACTTTTCATGAGCAAGCTTTTACCTTGTTAGTTGGGAGTAGTGGGTCTGGAAAATCGAGCCTCTTTCAAGTTATTGCCCAAGTTAGTTCTCTTCCCTATAGCGGTCAAGTCCTGATAGATGAGAGCGAGGTCAGTCAGCTTTCTATCATCGAACGTGTCCAAACGGTTGGTATTCTCTTTCAAAATCCCAATCATCAATTTACCATGGAGAACTTGTTTGAGGAGCTGATTTTTACCTTGGAGAATATCGGCTATCCCGTTCAGGAAATTGATTCTAAAATAGCAGAGGTTGTCCAGCAATGTCGTTGCAAGGACATCTTGCACCGTCCCATCCATCACTTATCAGGTGGAGAAAAGCAAAAGGCTGCTTTGGCTGTTCTCTTTGCTATGAATCCTAGGGTCTATCTATTAGATGAGCCCTTTGCTTCCATTGATCGCAAGAGTAGGATAGAGATATTGGAGATTCTAAAAGAGTTGGTCTCTAATGGGAAGACAGTTATTTTGTGCGACCATGATTTATCTGATTATGAAGCCTATATCGACCATATGGTGGGGCTAAGAGTTGGACAACTAAGGGAAGTGTTTCAAATCCCTGCCTCTGAAATGACACAGGCTGTTTCAAAGGAGGTTGCTTCTAGCCCAGAACTATTCCATATGGATCGAACGACTTGTGAGCTTGGTAACCGCCCCCTCTTTTCGATTGCTGATTTCACATTTTACCAAGGAATTTCCTGTATTTTGGGTGACAATGGTGTCGGGAAATCAACCCTCTTTCGGTCTATTCTTCAATTTCAAAAGTATAAGGGGCGCATTACCTGGAGGGGGACAGTCCTGAAAAAGAAAAAGAGTTTGTATCGTGACCTGACGGGTGTTGTTCAGGAAGCTGAGAAACAGTTTATCCGAGTCAGTCTGCGAGAAGAGCTTCAATTAGATGGACCTGATTCTGAAAGAAATCAACGAATTTTCCAAGCTTTACGATATTTTGATCTGGAGCAGGCTCTTGATAAGAGTCCCTATCAATTAAGTGGTGGTCAGCAAAAAATTCTTCAGCTCTTGACCATCTTGACCAGTAAGGCTTCAGTGATCTTGCTAGATGAACCTTTTGCAGGTTTGGATGATAGAGCTTGCCATTATTTTTGCAAGTGGATTGTGGAGGAGAGAAATCAAGGAAGAAGTTTTCTGATCATTAGCCATCGTTTAGATCCCTTGATCTCTGTGGTTGATTATTGGATTGAGATGACTAGTCAGGGTCTTCGTCATGTGAAATCAGTGACAATTACCAAACCACTTACGTCTCAGAGTAGCAATATCCAAGGGGAGGTGAGATAGTATGGTCAAAGTAGCAACCCAGACACCGATTATCAGTCTCTTCTTGCTGATTTTATCCTTGGAAACATCTTTCATTCCTTCGATTGCTCTGAATCTTTCGGTAGTCGCATTCTGTATTCTCTTTATGCTCTATTACCGTCGATTTAAAGTATTGGCTTGGATGATTCTGCTCGCCATTTTGCCATCCTTTGCCAACTACTGGGCAGTTCAGTTACATGGAGATGCTTCGCAGGCAGTCATGCTTGGAACGAGGGCCTTTGTGACCGTTTGTATTGGTCTTGTTTTTGTTTCCTCTATTTCCCTAAAAGAGCTTCTCTTGTACTTGGCCCAAAAGGGGTTATCACGCTCTTGGGCCTATGCCTTGATTGTGGTATTTAATTCCTTCCCCCTCATTCAGCAAGAAATCAAGTCCCTAAAAGAAGCTTGCCTATTACGTGGTCAAGAACTGCATTTTTGGTCGCCCTTGATTTACAGCAAGGTTCTGATGACAGTCTTTAGGTGGCGCCATCTTTACCTGAGAGCCCTGTCGGCGCATGGATATGACGAACATGCACAGTTGAAGAATAGCTATCGGACTTTTTATATTCCTAAAAAAACAAAATTAATCTACCTGCTTTTCTTTTTATTGCTTCAAACCAGTCTATTTTTATAAAGGAGTTATTATGGAATTTACAGATATTGCGATGGAATTATCCAAGGAAGCTTGGCAGGCTTCCTTTCATCATCCCTTTATTTTACAATTACAAGAGGGGGATTTAGAACCTGCCGTTTTCCGCTATTACCTGATTCAGGATGCCTACTATCTGAAGGCCTTCTCAGAAATCTATCACCTTTTGGCTGATAAGACTTCAAACCAAGAGATGAAAAGACTCTTGAAACAAAATGCTCAGAGTCTAGTGGAGGGTGAGTTATTTATCCGCCAACAATTTTTCAAGGAATTGGAAATCAGCGATCAGGAAATGGAGCAACATCCAATCGCTCCAACCTGCTATCATTACATTTCTCACATTTATCGGCAATTTGCAGAGCCAAACTTGGGCATTGCCTTTGCAAGTTTGCTGCCTTGTCCTTGGTTATACCATGATATAGGCAAATCACTTAATCTTAAACCATCACCAAATCCTCTCTACCAACAATGGATTGAAACTTATATTACGGATGAGTTAGAGCAACAGATCAGAGAGGAGGGAGAGCTAGTCAATCAACTCTATCGCGAAAGTAATGAGACAGACAAGAAAAAAATGCTAGATGCCTTCCACATCAGTGTTCACATGGAAGCTAAGTTTTGGCAAATGGCCTACCAACACCAGACATGGAAGAGTGATTTACACTCTTTAGAAAAAGGAGAAGAATAGAAATATGAGAAAGCACCAATTGCAAGTTCACAAATTAACCATTTTATCCATGATGATTGCCCTTGATGTAGTCCTTACGCCTATCTTTCGGATTGAGGGAATGGCACCGATGTCCAGTGTAGTCAATATTCTAGCAGGAATCATGATGGGACCTGTTTATGCCTTGGCTATGGCTACAGTCACAGCCTTTATCCGTATGACGACTCAAGGGATTCCGCCTTTAGCTCTCACAGGAGCGACTTTTGGAGCCCTCCTTGCAGGTCTCTTTTATAAGTATGGTCGAAAATTTCATTATTCCGCTCTAGGAGAGATTTTGGGAACAGGTATTATTGGTTCTATTGTTTCCTATCCTGTTATGGTACTCTTTACAGGATCGGCCGCTAAGCTTAGTTGGTTTATCTATACTCCTCGATTTTTTGGAGCAACCTTGATTGGTACAGCGATTTCCTTTATTGCCTTTCGATTTTTAATCAAGCAGGAATTCTTTAAAAAAGTGCAAGGATATTTCTTTGGTGAAAGGATAGACTGATGCAGGCATTGACAAATCCTTTTCCTCTGGAAATGACTTCCCTAATTCACTGTATTACCAATGAGATTTCTTGTGAGATGCTAGCAAATGGGATTTTGGCTTTGGGATGTAAACCAGTTATGGCAGATGATTCCCGTGAGGTTCTTGATTTTACTAAGCAAAGCCAGGCACTCTTCATCAATTTGGGGCATTTGTCAGCTGAGAAGGAAAAAGCAATCCGTATGGCAGCTTCTTATGCAGCTCAAGTTTGTCTCCCAATGGTAGTAGATGCGGTTGGCGTAACAGCTTCAGTCATTCGTAAGAGCTTAGTTAAAGACCTTTTAGACAATAGCCCTACGGTCCTTAAAGGAAATATGTCAGAAATCCGAAGTCTTGTTGGCTTAAAACACCACGGCGTTGGGGTCGATGCCAGTGCTAAAGATCAAGAAACGGAGGATTTGCTTCAAGTCTTGAAAGACTGGTGTCAGACCTATCCTGGTATGTCATTCTTAGTTACTGGTCCTAAGGACCTCATCGTTTCGAAGAATCAGGTCGCTGTACTGGGAAATGGCTGTACAGAATTAGACTGGATAACAGGGACAGGAGACTTGGTTGGAGCCTTGACAGCCGTTTTTCTCAGCCAAGGAAAGACTGGATTTGAAGCTTCGTGTTTAGCAGTCTCTTATCTTAATATCTCCGCTGAGAGAATAGTTGTTCAAGGAATGGGATTGGAAGAATTTCGTTACCAAGTACTCAATCAGTTTTCGCTTCTAAGGAGAGATAAAAACTGGTTAGATGCCATCAAAGGAGAGGTTTATGAATAGAGAAGCACTTAGACTATATCTGGTAACCAATCGCTACCAAGATTCCGTGGAAAGATTTCTTGAAAAGGTTGAGACGGCTTGCCGTTCAGGGGTTACCATAGTCCAATTACGAGAAAAAAATCTCACAACCAATCAATATTATCAACTAGCAAAACAAGTCAAGGAAATAACAGATGTTTATCAGGTACCCTTGATAATCGATGATCGTTTGGATGTTTGTCTTGCAGTCGATGCTGCAGGTCTGCATATCGGAGACGATGAATTACCAGTTTCGGTTGCCCGACAAGTCTTGGGACCTGAAAAAATCCTCGGTGTCACCGCTAAAACAATAAAAAGAGCTCTGGAAGCAGAAACATCAGGTGCAGATTACTTGGGGACAGGAGCCATTTTCCCAACCACCACCAAGGAAAATGCGCCCATTACTCTGATATCGACCTTGAAAACAATTTGCCAAACGGTTGACATTCCAGTAGTTGCTATTGGCGGCTTGACTTCAGAGAACATTGACCAGCTTATGGGCACTGGCATAGCTGGAGTAGCTGTAGTGCGTGATTTGATGCAGGCAGAAGATATTGAGGCAAAAACCCAAGCCTTTTTATCAAAGCTGGATGACATTATTTCCTAACTAATACTCAATGAAAATCAAAGAGCAAATTAGGAAGCTAGCTGCAGGTTACTCAAAGCACAGCTTTGAGGTTGCAGATGGAAGCTGACGTAGTTTGAAGAGATTTTCGAAGAGTATAAAAACTCTCTAATTCCCTTAAAGTAGGAACTAGAGAGTTTTTTTCTTAATCTTTAAAAGTTGTATGGTTGACTGGGCCAGAGCCATGACCGAGTTGAGGAGCGTCTTGGATGGCTTTTGTGATAAAGGCCTTGGCCTTATCGACTGCCTGATAGAGAGTCTTGCCCTTGGCTAGTTCAGCCGTAATCACTGCAGCAAAGGTACACCCAGTACCATGGGTGTGACAGGTTTGAATTCGTGGGCTTTCCCAGACAAATTGGTCATCCTTGGTAAAGAGGAAATCCTTGGCACCGCCTTCGAGATGCCCACCTTTGATTACCACAGACTGAGGACCAAATTCTTTTAAAATCAGGCGACCGGCACGCTGCATGTCTTCAGGATCATGGATTGAAAAACCAACAATCTCTTCTGCCTCAGGAAGATTGGGCGTGATAATGGTTGCAAGGGGAAGTAGGTTTGTTTTTAGGTAAGTTCTGGCACTGGTACCAATCAGGGTGTCACCGCTTGTTGCGACCATAACAGGGTCAAGGACGTAGGGACAGTCCAACTTTTTAAGATAGGGTTGGATGATTTCCATGATTTCGGTAGTTGCCAACATCCCAGTTTTTACAGCCTGAGGTGGAATATCAGAAAAGACACTGTCCAATTGGGCTTTCAACATTTGAGGAGAAACGTGCTCGATTAATTGAACACCTCTGGTATTTTGAGCGACAAGACTGGTTACAACAGCCATTCCATAGACATCTCTAGCTTGGAACGACTTTAAATCAGCCATAATGCCAGCACCACCACTGGGGTCAGTACCTGCAATGGTCAAAGCAACGGGTAAATAAGTCATCTAAAACCTCCCAACCAACTGAAGTTTGTATTCTCAAGAACAAGCAAGTCTGTTTTAGGAAGGTAATAGAAGACTGCTAGTCCCCATTATCATTTCCACTTCCATCAGCTAGCATTACCTAGATTGAGTCAAAGGGTCTAACAGTTGTTAATCTCAGCTTTACGCACCCCTAGTGGTTGTTTTCTTTTTTTCTTTAGTATAGCATATTTTTATTGTTTATATAGTAATATTTGACTGCAAATCGTTTTTTAAATGATTAAAATTCTATTTTTTAAAGAAAAGATTGATTTTATAATTGACAAATGTAGATTTTAAGAGTATACTATTTAACATAATTGACAAATGTAGATTTTGGAGGTGTGATGATGCAGATTTCAGATGCAGAATGGCAGGTAATGAAGATTATTTGGATGCAAGGAGAGCAGACTAGTACGGATTTGATTAGGGTTCTGGCGGAGCGGTTCGACTGGTCCAAGTCGACCATTCAGACTCTTTTGGCTCGTTTGGTTGAGAAAGAGTGTCTGACAAGGAAAAAAGAAGGCAAGTTCTTTGTCTATTCAGCCCTTTTAACTTTGGAACAAAGTCGGGATTTACTTGTCCAAGATATCAAGGACAAGGTTTGTTCTCGTAGGATTAAGAACTTGTTGGCTGATTTGATTACTGAATGTGATTTTACTCAGGCTGACTTGGAAGACTTGGAAGCTGTGATTTCTGAGAAGAAATCAAGCGCTGTAACAAAAGTAAAATGTAATTGTATGTAAAGGAGACGTCATGTTAAATAGTATTGTAACCATTATTTGTATTGCCCTTATCGCGTTTATCTTGTTCTGGTTTTTCAAAAAGCCTGAAAAATCTGGACAAAAGGCCCAGCAAAAAAAGGGCTACCAAGAGATTCGAGTGGAGGTCATGGGGGGCTATACGCCTGAGTTGATTATCCTCAAGAAATCAGTGCCAGCCCGCATTATCTTTGACCGCAAGGATCCTTCACCCTGTCTGGATCAAATTGTTTTTCCAGATTTTGGTGTCCATGCGGACCTACCTATGGGGGAAGAGTATGTAGTGGAAATCACGCCTGAGCAGGCTGGAGAGTATGGTTTCTCTTGTGGCATGAATATGATGCACGGTAAGATGATAGTAGAGTAGGAGGAGACTATGACTGAAATTGTAAAAGCAAGTCTTGAAAATGGTGTTCAAAAAATCCGTATCACGGCAGACAAAGGCTATCATCCAGCCCACATTCAACTGCAAAAAGGAGTTCCTGCTGAGATCACCTTTCACCGTGTGACACCTTCAAACTGTTATAAGGAGATTCTTTTTGAAGAAGAAGGCATCTTGGAACCAATCGGCGTAGACGAAGAGAAAACAATTCGTTTTACACCTCAAGAATTAGGCCAACATGAATTTTCTTGTGGTATGAAGATGCAAAAGGGAAGCTATACAGTCGTTGAGAAGACTCGAAAATCTCTGTCACTTTTACAGCGTTTTTGGATTACTAGTATCTTTACTGTGCCTCTTGTGATCCTCATGATTGGGATGTCGACAGGAGGAATTAGTCACCAAGTCATGCGTTGGGGCACCTTTTTAGCCACAACACCGATTATGCTAGTAGCAGGTGGTCCTTATATTCAAAGTGCTTGGGCTAGTTTTAAAAAGCACAATGCCAACATGGATACCTTGGTTGCTCTGGGAACCCTAGTAGCCTATTTCTATAGCTTAGTTGCCCTCTTCGCTGGCCTCCCCGTTTACTTTGAAAGTGCTGCATTTATCTTCTTCTTCGTTCTTATGGGAGCCGTTTTTGAGGAGAAAATGCGGAAAAATACTTCCCAAGCTGTGGAGAAATTACTTGACTTGCAGGCTAAAACTGCAGAAGTCTTGCGTGAGGATAACTATGTTCAAGTCCCTTTGGAGCAAGTCAAGGTAGGTGACCTGATTCGAGTGCGTCCCGGTGAAAAGATTGCGGTTGATGGTGTCGTAGTAGAAGGTATCTCTAGTATTGATGAGTCTATGGTGACAGGTGAGAGTCTACCTGTGGACAAGACAGTTGGAGATACTGTTATTGGCTCAACCATCAATAATAGTGGAACACTTGTTTTTAGAGCAGAAAAAGTTGGTTCAGAGACTGTTTTGGCTCAGATTGTGGATTTTGTGAAGAAAGCTCAGACAAGTCGTGCGCCGATTCAGGACTTGACGGATAAAATTTCAGGCATTTTTGTTCCAGCAGTTGTCATTTTAGGGATTGTGACCTTTTGGGTTTGGTTCGTCTTGCTCAGGGATAGTGTAGTTGTGCTTGGAGCGAGTTTTGTCTCTTCGCTTCTCTATGGAGTAGCAGTTCTGATTATTGCCTGCCCTTGTGCCTTGGGACTTGCAACACCGACAGCCCTTATGGTGGGGACAGGTCGCAGTGCCAAGATGGGAGTTCTCCTCAAAAATGGAACGGTTCTACAGGAAATCCAGAAAGTCCAAACTATTGTTTTTGATAAGACAGGAACTTTGACGGAAGGGAAACCTGTGGTCACAGATATCATCGGCGACGAAGTAGAAGTGCTTGGATTGGCAGCTTCCTTGGAAGAAGCTTCTCAACACCCACTGGCTGAGGCTATTGTTAAGCGAGCGACTGAAACTGGACTTGAGCTTCACACTGTGGAAAATTTCCAAGCCTTGCACGGAAAAGGTGTCTCAGGGCAAATCAATGGAAAACAAGTTCTGCTTGGAAATGCTAAAATGCTGGATGGCATGGATATTTCTAGCACTCATCAAGATAAACTAGAAGAACTGGAAAAAGAAGCTAAGACAGTTGTGTTCTTGGCTGTGGACAATGAAATCAAAGGCTTGCTAGCCTTGCAAGATATCCCCAAGGAAAATGCCAAGCTAGCCATCAGTCAGCTGAAAAAACGAGGTCTTAAAACAGTCATGCTGACAGGAGACAATGCAGGTGTGGCGCGTGCTATTGCCGATCAAATCGGAATCGAAGAGGTCATTGCAGGTGTCTTGCCAGAAGAAAAAGCCCATGAAATCCATAAACTACAAGCGACTGGAAAAGTAGCCTTTGTTGGGGACGGTATCAATGACGCTCCTGCCCTTAGTGTAGCAGATGTGGGGATTGCTATGGGAGCTGGAACAGATATTGCCATCGAGTCAGCAGATTTGGTGTTGACAACTAATAACCTCCTAGGAGTGGTTCGTGCCTTTGACATGAGTAAGAAAACCTTTAATCGAATTCTGCTCAATCTTTTCTGGGCCTTTATCTACAATGTCGCCGGAATTCCGATTGCAGCAGGAGTCTTTTCAGGTGTTGGACTGGCCCTCAATCCAGAACTGGCAGGTCTAGCTATGGCCATTAGTTCTGTATCTGTTCTGACTAGTTCACTCTTACTAAACTTTAGTAAAATAGACTAAAAGTAATGACTGGATTTCTTTGTTATAAAACAGGAGTGACAGCACTTTCAAAACTGTATTAGAATAGAGAATAGAGAGTTTTGAGCAGATTTTTAGAAAAGTCAACATAAATATGATACAGTGGAATAGTAAAAGTTTGGAGAACGTTTCCAATTCTATGTAATCGTATTCTCCAAGTCTAAAAAAATTGAAGGAGAGTTATCACTATGACTCAAGGGAAAATTACTGCATCTGCAGCAATGCTTAACGTATTGAAAACATGGGGCGTAGACACAATCTACGGTATCCCATCAGGAACACTCAGCTCATTGATGGACGCTTTGGCTGAAGAAAAAGATATCCGCTTCTTGCAAGTTCGCCACGAAGAAACAGGTGCTCTTGCAGCGGTTATGCAAGCTAAATTCGGTGGCTCAATCGGGGTTGCAGTTGGTTCAGGTGGTCCAGGTGCGACTCACTTGATTAACGGTGTTTACGATGCAGCTATGGATAACACTCCATTCCTAGCGATCCTTGGATCACGTCCAGTTAACGAACTCAACATGGATGCTTTCCAAGAATTGAACCAAAACCCAATGTACAACGGTATCGCTGTATACAACAAACGTGTAGCTTACGCTGAGCAATTGCCAAAAGTAATCGACGAAGCTTGCCGTGCTGCAGTTTCTAAAAAAGGTCCAGCTGTTGTTGAAATCCCAGTAAACTTCGGTTTCCAAGAAATCGACGAAAACTCATACTACGGTTCAGGTTCATACGAACGTTCATTCATCGCTCCTGCTTTGAACGAAGTTGAAATCGACAAAGCTGTTGAAATCTTGAACAATGCTGAACGTCCAGTTATTTACGCTGGTTACGGTGGTGTGAAAGCTGGTGAAGTGATTACTGAATTGTCACGTAAAATCAAAGCACCAATCATCACAACTGGTAAAAACTTTGAAGCTTTCGAATGGAACTATGAAGGTTTGACAGGTTCTGCTTACCGTGTTGGTTGGAAGCCAGCCAACGAAGTGGTCTTTGAAGCAGACACAGTTCTTTTCCTTGGTTCAAACTTCCCATTTGCTGAAGTTTACGAAGCATTCAAGAACACTGAAAAATTCATCCAAGTCGATATCGACCCTTACAAACTTGGTAAACGTCACGCCCTTGACGCTTCAATCCTTGGTGACGCAGGTCAAGCAGCTAAAGCTATCCTTGACAAAGTAAACCCAGTTGAATCAACTCCATGGTGGCGTGCAAACGTTAAGAACAACCAAAACTGGCGTGATTACATGAACAAAATCGAAGGTAAAACTGAGGGTGAATTGCAATTGTATCAAGTTTACAATGCAATCAACAAACATGCTGATCAAGACGCTATCTATTCAATCGACGTAGGTGACACTACTCAAACATCTACTCGTCACCTTCACATGACACCTAAGAACATGTGGCGTACATCTCCACTCTTTGCGACAATGGGTATTGCCCTTCCTGGTGGTATCGCTGCTAAGAAAGACAATCCAGATCGCCAAGTATGGAACATCATGGGAGACGGTGCATTCAACATGTGCTACCCAGACGTTATCACAAACGTTCAATACGACCTTCCAGTTATCAACGTTGTCTTCTCAAATGGTAAATATGCCTTCATCAAGGACAAATACGAAGACACAAACAAACACTTGTTTGGTTGTGACTTCTCTAATGCTGACTATGCGAAAATCGCTGAAGCTCAAGGAGCTGTTGGATTTACAGTTGACCGTATCGAAGACATCGATGCAGTTGTTGCAGAAGCTGTTAAACTCAACAAAGAAGGTAAAACTGTTGTGATCGATGCTCGCATCACTCCACACCGTCCACTTCCAGTAGAAGTACTTGAGTTGGATCCAAAACAACATTCAGAAGAAGCAATCAAAGCCTTCAAGGAAAAATACGAAGCAGAAGAACTCGTACCATTCCGTCTCTTCTTGGAAGAAGAAGGGTTGCAATCACGCGCAATTAAATAATTCCTCTCGTCGAAATCAAAGATAAATTTATAGACTTCTTTATTAGCTTACTGCCGACGATTCCATCATTGAAACTATAAATTTCAATGATGTAATCTAGTGTGGAGCCTAGAAAAAGTCCCAAAGGATTTTTCGTAGTTTGATGAGCAAATATTTGCCATCAAACTTGGTGTCACCTTGTTTATTCTTTGATTTTCATAGAGCAGAACTTGAAAAGATCGGAGCAATCCGGTCTTTTTATGGAGGATAGTAAATGGATTTAAATCAATTAGATATTATTGTTTCAGATGTTCCCCAAGTCTGTGCTGACTTGGAGCATATCTTGGATAAAAAGGCAGATTATGCTGATGATGGTTTTGCTCAGTTTACGATTGGCAGTCACTGTCTGATGTTGTCCCAAAATCATTTGATTCCTTTGGAAGATTTTCAGTCAGGCATCATTCTTCACCTTGAGGTTGAGAATGTAGACCAGAATTACCAACGTTTAAAAGAGATCGGTGTCGAGATTTTAAACGGTATTTGTGAAACGGATTGGGGAACAGAGTCCTTATTAGTTAAAGGTCCAGCTGGTCTAGTGATTGATTTTTATCGTATGAAATAGGACGCTTAGTCATTTGACGTTAACCTTAACCATTCTTAAAACAGAAATTGAGAATATGAACTATTGAAAGATCGGAGCAATCCGGTCTTTTTATATAAAGAAATTGCATATAAATAGTTGACGGCGCTTTCTTAAAATCTTATAATAAAAATATAACAGCAGAAAATAAGATTGATATGGAAAGGAGAAATATTTTTTAAACAGCAGTTGTAAGTGGATTTTATTATTTCACTGGAACTTGGGATTGAAATATCTCCATGAATAGATAGTAGGAGGAAAGAGATGCAAAAAAAGGATATTTATCTAATCTGTGTGACCATGATTATCTGTTCAATTATTATAGGTTTGATTGTAGGAAATTTTATTTTGCACGGTCTTGAAGATATTGCTGACATCATTAACTACGGCTTGCTGATAATCAATCAAACTATCAATCAATCTATCTATTGATTGACAAGAGCTATTCATTTTTACATTTTATAGATCAAACAGATCGGAGCAATCCGGTCTTTTTCTTATCACAAGACTGTGATAGTTTACATTTTTATAACAAAAATCTTAAACTCTTGCTTGTTTTTGTATTAAATTATAAAATAGAAAGTATAAAAGAATAAAAGAGGTTTTGAAAATGTCTGAAAAACAAATGAAAGTGTTGGGCTGGGCAGCGACATTTATGTCTGTTATGATGTATGTGTCATATTTCCCACAAATCATGAATAATCTTGCCGGTCAAAAAGGCAACTTCATTCAACCCCTAGTCGCAGCTATCAACTGTAGTCTCTGGGTTTACTATGGTCTTTTCAAGAAGGAAAGAGATATTCCACTTGCAGCTGCTAATGCACCAGGTATCGTTTTTGGTTTAGTAACGGCTATCACAGCTTTGATTTAAAAAGAAGACTGCTTTCAGTCTTTTTCTTTTATGAAAATAGATGCTTCATTAAAGTAATTTTTGAATGAGAGTTGAGGGAACAAGTCCAGTTACAGCTAGCTTTACGAGAGTCTTTTATGTTCGTCTCTATCAAAGAAAAAAGTATATCGTTACTATTTTTATAAAATCTTCTCCCTACTTTATAAGATGTTAAAAAGAGTTCAAATGGAACTCTTTTTTTGCTATAATGAAGGAAGAAAAATCAGACAGGAGATCAAGATGTCAGAACCGTTATTTTTACAATCAGTTATGCAAGAAAAGATCTGGGGTGGAACCAAGCTACGTGATGAGTTTGGCTACGATATCCCAAGTGAAAAAATCGGAGAATACTGGGCTATCTCAGCCCATCCAAATGGTGTCTCTAAAGTTGCCAATGGTCGTTTCGAGGGAACAGACCTGGCTACTTTATATGCAGAGCACCGTGAATTGTTTGGCAACCGTCCAGAGCCTGTATTTCCACTTTTGACCAAAATTCTCGATGCCAATGACTGGCTCAGTGTTCAAGTTCATCCAGATAATGCTTATGGACTTGAGCATGAAGGCGAGCTTGGAAAAACAGAGTGCTGGTACATCATCGCTGCGGATGAAGGTTCAGAGATTATCTACGGGCATAATGCCAAGTCAAAAGAAGAACTCCGCCAGCAAATCGAAGATAAAAACTGGGATGCCTTGCTGACAAAAGTACCAGTTAAGGCTGGAGATTTCTTCTATGTGCCAAGTGGAACTATGCACGCTATCGGTGCAGGCATCTTGATTCTTGAAACCCAACAGTCTAGTGATACTACCTATCGCGTTTATGACTTTGACCGCAAGGATGATAATGGTAACTTGCGTGAACTTCACCTTGAAAAATCTATTGATGTATTAAACATTGGTGAGCCAGCAAATAGTCGTCCTGTAACTGTCAAAGCAGATGATTTGCGTTCCACTCTCCTTGTATCCAATGATTTCTTTGCAGTTTACAAGTGGGAAATTACTGGAAAAGTTGACTTCGAAAAGACAGCTGACTACAGCTTATTCAGTGTCTTGGCTGGTCAAGGTCAACTGACTGTTGACGGGAAAAATTATTCAATCCAAAAAGGCAGCCACTTTATCTTACCAAGTGATGTTGAAGCTTGGACTCTGGAAGGGCAAGGTTTGGAATTGATTGTTAGCCATCCATAAAAAAAGAAAGGGCCTGAGTTCACTACTCAAGTCCTTTTTGATTACATAAACTGGGCGATAAAGACCACGATGATGATGATAGGAATGATAAAACGAAGAAGGAAGAGCCAGACTTGGAAAAGTCCTTGTTTCCAGGCTGTTTCATCAAGATGCAGTTCCTCCATTGCAAGAGCCTTTTTAAAGATATAGCCTGTAAAAAGTGAAAGGCAGAGAGCTCCAAATGGCATGAGGAGATTGGAAACCAAGAAGTCCATAGCGTCAAAGAAGGTCTTCCCAAAGATGTGAACATCCGCCATGACACCGTAAGATAGGGCTGAAGGAATTCCAAAGACGAAGGTCAAGATTCCTAAAATGGCACTCCATTTGGCACGTTTGCTGTTGTCCTGATTGGTGATATTGCCCACATTGATTTCCAGCATAACAACGGAAGAAGTGACCGTCGCAAAGAGGAAGAGCAAGAGGAAGAGGATGTAGAAAATGGTTCCAAAAGGCATCTTGTCAAAGAGTTGAGGCAAGACGATAAAGAGCAAGCTCGGTCCCCCTTCAGACTGGATATTGAAGGCTGACATGGCTGGGAAAATGGCGAGACCTGCCATGATGGATACCGAGATATTCATGGCTACAATGGAAATCCCTGACTGGACTAGATTGGTTTTCTTATCCAAATAAGAAGCATAGGTCAGCATGGCTGTAACCCCTAGTGAGAGGGCAAAGAAAGATTGTCCCAGAGCATAGAGGAGACCAGCACTGGTTAGTTTTGAAAAGTCTGGTTTGAGGAAGTAGAGAACGCCTTCCATGGCATTTGGCAAACTGAGGGAACGACCGATGATGACGACAAAGATGATAAAGAGCAGAGGCATCATGACTTTCGAAGCTCTTTCAATCCCTTTTTGAACCCCACGTGATACAATAAAGATATTCAATAAGATAAAGGCAGCTTGAGCTCCTAAGGCAATGGCTGGATTGGAAATAATATCGGTAAAGAGCTGAGCATAGTCATTGGTAATGCCTAGGTGGAGAGCTTTACCGATAGCGATACCTAAATAAATGAAGACCCATCCTCCAATAACACTGTAGAAAGATAAGAGGATAAAGAGGGCAAAGGCACCAATCCAACCGATAAAGTTGTACTTGCTATTCTTGCCTAGTTTTCCAAAGGTTTTGATTGCTGAGACACCAGCGCTTCGGCCAAGGGCAAATTCAGCTAGTAAAAGAGGGAAACCGATTAGAATAGTGGAGATGAGAAAGACTAGTAAAAAGCCTCCTCCACCGTTAGCAGCAGTCATGTAGGGGAATTTCCAAACGGCTCCAAGTCCGATGGCTGAACCAGCAGATGCTAGGATAAAGCCCAGTTTAGAACCCCATTGCGATTTTTCAGACATAGTTAAACTCCTAAAATTAGTATTACAAAAGAAAAAGCTACTGCCCTTGGCAACTAGCCTCATCAGTACTCAAAATGAGCCTTTCTTTTGATTGATAGACTTGACTATCCTATCATGTTTTCTAAGGTCTGTCAAGAAAACCATTTTCATGTTATGATAAAGTAAAAAATTTCGCAAAAATGCTTGACTCTGACCTAGGGGGAGGGGTTATACTATCAATGTAATACTCTTCGAAAATCTCTTCAAACCACGTCAGCGTTCATCTGCAACCTCAAAACGGTGTTTTGAGCAACCTACGGCTAGCTTCCTAGTTTGCTCTTTGATTTTCATTGAGTATAAGGAGGAAATCATGTACCATATAAAAGAAGCTGCCCAGCTTTCGGGTGTCTCTGTCAAGACCCTGCACCACTACGATAAGATAGGACTTTTGGTTCCTTTAAAGTCGGAAAACGGCTATCGAACCTACAGTCAGGAGGATTTGGAACGCCTTCAGGTCATTCTTTACTATAAATATCTAGGTTTTTCTTTAGAAAAAATAGCAGAGCTATTAAAGGAAAAAAGGACAGATTTATTGCCTCATTTGACTAGGCAGTTGGACTATTTGACTCGAGAAAGGCAACATCTGGATAGCTTGATTTCCACCTTGCAAAAAACCATTCAAGAACAAAAAGGAGAAAGAGAAATGAGCATTCAAGAGAAATTTGCTGGATTTAACTACCAAGACCATCAAAAATACCACCAAGAGGCGGTAGAGAAATATGGACAAGAAGTCATGGATCAAGCGCTGGAGCGCCAGAAAGGTCACGAAGACGAGGCTACTACTGCCTTCAACCAAGTTTTTCAAGCCTTGGCACAAAATCTTCAAGCTGGTCTACCGATAACAGCGTCTGAAAACCAAGAAGAAGCAGGCAAACTCTTGCAAGCCATCCGTACTTATGGATTTGACTGCTCTATCGAGGTCTTTGGTTATATTGGAAAAGGCTATGTCTATAATCCAGAGTTTAAGGAAAACATTGACAAATTTGGCCCAGGAACAGCCCAGTACACATCAGATGTCATTGCTCACTATGTCCAAACTCAGACAAAATAAAATCGGAGGAGTGATCTTCCGATTTTTACTAAATTCAAGCACTACTTGCTTAATAATTTTTCTACTACATTTAGTTTTCGCATGGTCAAATCTACATTAAAAAGCTTTTCAAGATAGTTGGTATGGAGTTTCTTTTGTTTTGCAGTTCTAGGGAGATAGAGGTAAAGACAATGGTTACCGACACAAATTTCTTCTTCGCCGTAATCCATTTTTAATTTTTCTAAGGGGAGACTTTGAATAGCTTCTTGATAAAAAATCACGTGTATACGGTCATAAAGATAGTGTTCTCCAAAAGGGTTTTCTTGGACAATTTTTGTAAAATTACTTTTGTTCTTGATAACCATTTTTAAGTCGGCCCCAATTTTTTCTTTTATCAGAGTATGAACACGTTCTCGTATTTTTTCTAAATCTAAGTCACTTTCAAGAATGATATTCCCACTTTGAATATAGGTTCGAACTTGTTGAAAACCAGCTTCTGTCAAGATATCTACTAGATAAGACATTTTAGGGATAGCATTTTTTCCATTAGGAGTAACTCCCCTTAACAAGATAATATGTTCCAAAGGGCTTCCTTTCTTTTGGGGTAGATTGTTCCATTGAGTAATGTATATTTAGATTAGATTTGATCCCGCAACCCAGCCAGTACAGAGGGCAGAAGTGATGTTAAAGCCACCTGTGTGGGCGTTGATATCCATGACCTCGCCAGCAAAGTGGAGGCCAGGTACCAGCTTACTTTCCAGAGTTTTAGGGTTGATTTCCTTAAGACTGACGCCACCCTTGGTAACAAAGGACTTGGCGAGGGACATTTTACCAGTCACAGGGATTTTGAGGGACTTGATAGACTGGAGCAGTTTTTCACGTTCCTTTTCAGTCAGTTGTTTGACTTTGTCAGGATAGCCTTGTACAAAAAATTCTGCCAAGCGTTCTGGTAACAAGGTTTTTAAAGCATTTTTCAAGGATTTTTCCCGATTTTCTTCGAGAAATGCAGCCAAGTCCTTCTCAGAAAGTTGAGGCAAAACGTCCAGTGAGAGAACCTCCCCACCCTTGACAAAACTAGACAAACGTAGGGCAGCAGGGCCAGACAAACCAAAGTGGGTAAAGAGGAGGTCATGAGTGATGACATGTTTGCCATAGCTTAGGGTCACATCATCCAATGAAATTCCCTGCAAGGCCTTGTGTGGAAAATCTGTTAATAAAGGACTTTCAGCGGCTTCAAGTTCGGTAATGGTATGCTTAAAATGACGGGCAATCTCGTGACCAAAACCAGTAGAACCAGTCGAAGGATAAGATTTACCACCAGTTGTGACAATGAGTTTCTCACAAGTGAAGGTTTGGTCAGCTGATTTAAGGACAAACTGGTCATCTATCTTTTTAACCGAAACAATTTCTGTTTGAGTAGCAACTTGACCACCGAGCTCAGTGATTTTCTTTTCCAAGGCTTCGATAATGGTACGAGACTTGTCACTAGTAGGAAAGACGCGGCCGTGGTCTTCGACCTTAAGTTTAACCCCATTTTCTGTAAAAAAGTTAATGATGTCATGATTATCAAACTGGGAGAAGACACTGTATAAAAAGCGTCCATTTCCAGGAATTCCAGCTAGCAGGTCGTCCAAACTACCATTGTTGGTTACATTGCAACGACCACCACCAGTACCAGCTAATTTTTTTCCGAGTTTCCGATTTTTTTCGATGAGGAGGGTTTTCTGTCCATAAAAGCTACTGGAAATCGTAGCCATCATACCAGCAGGTCCTCCACCGATGACAATAGTATCAAAATGTTTCATAGCTCTATTGTACCACAAAAAAACAAGAGATGATGGTCACCTCTTGTCAAGAATGCAATTAATCAATTTCATATCCCATCAGCAAACCACCATCTTCTGCATAGAAACTGCAGAGACCAGATGTCGGGAGAATTTTAATATCCGCCTGTGGGAAGGTTTCGCGAATTCGCTCTGAGAGCTGTTGACAACATTTCTCGTTATTACGTTGGGCCATGACGATACGGCCACCAGTATATCCTGCTTTTACTAACTCTTCATAGGCTGCCTGAATCGCTTTCTTTGCTCCTCTTGCTTTTTGTAGCAATTCAAGGGTTCCAGTTTCACTAGCTTCCCCGACCATACGGATATTGAGAAGGCCAACGACTGTACCGATAAGCTTGCTCAAACGGCCGTTCTTCACCAAGTTGTCGACTTTAGCTAGGACAAAGAGCAACTTGGTTTTTTCTTGATAGGCAGTGATAGCTTCAACCACTTCTTCAAAATATAAGCCCTGGTCAATCAAGTCATTTAACTTTTCTACGAGCAAGTCAACTTCCCCGCCAGCAGACAAACTATCAATTACATGAATCTTAGTGTCAGGATGGTCTTCCAGATAAATATTCTTGGCTAGTTGAGCACTATTGTGACTGCCAGAAAGAGTACCAGTGATGGTTACTAGGAAAATGTTTTTGGCTCCTTCAAATGCTCGCAAATAATCATCTGGGCTTGGACAAGCTGATTTTGAAGCTTCTGCAGTTGCATACATGGTTTCCATCATTTGGTCAATATCAAGACTGGCATCATCAACAAAGACCTGATCAGCTACTTGAATGGTTAAGGGAACACTTACAAAGGTCGTGTCAATAGCTGGTGTCTCCAGCTGACGATAATCACAACCAGAGTCAGCAATAATCTTCCAAGTCATAGAAATTCTCCATCTTTGTCAGTTATACATTGACAAAGGTTCTGTCTTTTTTTACAATTATATCATGAAAGCCCTTGAAACAAAAGCCTCATCCGTCTGTTGTGACAAGTAGAAAGAAAATGTTATGTCTGAACGTAGAATCTCTGAAAAGTCTCTTGAAAATCTCAGAAAATCAAACCAAGAATCCAATTTATTAACTAGAGAAGCCATCGAAACAGCCCTTTTGCAACTCTTGGAAAAAAAGGACTTGACCAAGATTAGTATTTCTGAATTGGTCAAACGTGCAGGCGTTTCGCGTGCAGCCTTTTATCGCAATTATGATTCCAAAGAGGAGATTTTAGAAAGCGTCTTTAAACGAACTGTCCACAATATTATGAAACAGCTGCATCATTACGATTTAAAGACAGACCTTTATCTGGTCTGGATTCACCTTTTCCGTGAGGCAAGAAAGGAAGCCAGAGTGATTCAACTTGCCTTAGATTACCATCTGGAAAAAATCTTTGTCCAAGCCATGCAGGAATTTTTAGAAAAATACCATGGAAAATCAAAAGGTGTCAGCTCTTATCTTCATTCCTTTTGGAGCTCGGCCATCGTCTCTGTCCTTCTAAAATGGATTAAAGATGGCATGAAAGTACCTGCTGAAAAGATTGCGGATTTACGGTTACCATTTTTTAAAAAATAGAGAAAAAGGAGAAAAGAGATGACTGAAAAAAGACTAGCCTGGGATGAGTATTTTGCAGCCCAAGCCCTACTAATTGCCAATCGTTCCACTTGTAAACGCGCTAAAGTGGGTGCAATTTTGGTTAAGGATAATAAAGTTATTTCCACTGGTTACAATGGTTCGGTGTCAGGGACTGAGCATTGTATTGATCACGAATGTTTGGTCATTGAAGGCCACTGTGTTCGCACCCTTCACGCTGAGGTTAATGCCATTCTCCAAGGGGCTGAGCGTGGTGTTCCTAAAGGTTTTACAGCCTATGTAACCCATTTTCCTTGTCTAAACTGTACAAAACAATTGCTGCAGGTCGGTTGCAAGCGCGTGGTTTATATTAACCAGTACCGAATGGACGACTATGCCCAATACCTCTATCAAGAAAAGGGAACAGAATTGACTCATTTACCACTTGAGACCGTACAGACAGCTCTTAAAGAGGCAGATCTAATGTAAAAATTATCAAAAATAAATGGTTTAGAAAGATTTTTAAACCGTTTTTTGGTATAATAAGAAGAATAAATTGAAAGAAGGAATTCCAAAAATGGGAAAAATTGAAGTTATTAATCATCCACTGATTCAACACAAATTGTCAATCTTGCGTCGTACAGATACTTCTACAAAAGCTTTTCGTGAGCTAGTAGATGAGATTGCAATGTTGATGGGGTATGAAGTACTTCGTGATCTTCCACTAGAAGATGTGGAAATCGAAACACCAATTACAAAAACAGTTCAAAAACAATTGGCAGGTAAGAAATTGGCTATCGTTCCAATCTTGCGTGCAGGTATCGGGATGGTTGATGGACTCTTGAGCTTGGTTCCAGCTGCTAAGGTTGGTCACATCGGTATGTACCGTGATGAGGAAACGCTTCAACCAGTTGAGTATTTGGTGAAATTGCCTGAAGATATTGACCAACGTCAAATTTTTGTAGTAGACCCAATGTTGGCAACAGGTGGATCAGCAATCTTGGCTGTTGACTCCCTTAAAAAACGTGGGGCATCAAATATCAAATTTGTCTGCCTTGTATCTGCTCCAGAAGGTGTAAAAGCCCTTCAAGAAGCTCATCCGGATGTAGAAATCTTTACAGCAGCCTTGGATGAACGCTTGAACGAACACGGTTATATCGTTCCAGGTCTTGGAGATGCTGGAGACCGCTTGTTCGGTACGAAATAAGATCAAAAAGAAAATTGACTTGGAAAAGAAGTTCCAGTCACGAAAGGGGGTTGGATTTTTGTTTCTGTCTAATGAAAACAGAGCAAAAATTTGACCTTTTTTGACCAAGATATTATAATAGTCTTATCTTCAGTCATTTGACCAACAAAAATAAAACTCAAAAGGAGAAATAAATGATTCCTGTAGTTATTGAACAAACAAGCCGTGGAGAACGTTCCTACGATATTTACTCACGTCTTTTAAAAGACCGCATCATTATGCTGACAGGTCCAGTTGAAGACAATATGGCTAACTCAGTTATTGCCCAATTGCTTTTCTTGGATGCTCAAGATAGTACAAAAGATATTTACCTTTATGTCAACACACCTGGTGGTTCTGTTTCAGCTGGCTTGGCAATCGTTGATACCATGAACTTTATCAAGGCAGATGTCCAAACCATCGTTATGGGAATGGCTGCATCTATGGGGACGGTCATTGCATCAAGTGGAGCAAAAGGCAAGCGTTTCATGCTTCCAAATGCAGAGTATATGATTCACCAACCAATGGGCGGTACAGGTGGAGGTACTCAACAAACTGATATGGCGATCGCTGCAGAACACTTGCTTAAAACTCGTCATACCTTGGAAAAAATCTTGGCTGAAAATTCAGGTCAGTCAATCGAAAAAGTTCATGCAGATGCAGAACGTGATAACTGGATGAGTGCCCAAGAAACACTTGAATATGGCTTTATTGATGAAATTATGGCCAACAATTCATTGAACTAATGTTGATAGAAGGCAAACTCGACTGGGTTTGCTTTTTTTGGTATAATAGGGAGAGATTTCTTAGAAAGAGGATTTATCATGTTTGAAAAAGTTAATCGATCTGGCTTGATTATCTATCTTTACTATAATCGTGATGCCAAAAAACTGCAGGATTATGGAGATATTACCTATCATTCCAAGAAACATCGTTACTTACAACTTTATGTTCCAACTCAAGAAGTGGAGCAATTGGTCGGGCGCTTGAGCAAGGAAAAATTTATAAAAAAAGTCAGAGTTTGTCATATCCAAGAGCTGGAAACACCCTTTGTGGGCAATCTTTACCGAGAAGAAAACGTTATCAGATAAAAAATTAAAGAAAAGTGTTGACAATTTTCTGATAATTCGGTATATTCTTAACAGACTATTTAAGAAATAAGGAGACAAAAAAAGATGAAGAAAAAATTTGCCCTATCGTTTGTGGCGCTTGCAAGTGTAGCACTTCTTGCAGCCTGTGGAGAAGTGAAGTCTGGAGCAGTCAACACTGCTGGTAACTCAGTAGAGGAAAAGACAATCAAAATCGGATTTAACTTCGAAGAAACTGGTGCCGTAGCAGCCTACGGAACATCTGAACAAAAAGGTGCCCAACTTGCTGTTGATGAAATCAATGCCGCAGGTGGTATCGATGGAAAACAAATCGAAGTAGTCGATAAAGATAACAAGTCTGAAACAGCTGAGGCGGCTTCAGTAACAACTAACCTTGTAACTCAATCTAAAGTATCAGCAATCGTAGGACCTGCGACATCTGGTGCGACTGCAGCTGCGGTAGCGAACGCTACAAAAGCAGGTGTTCCATTGATCTCACCAAGTGCGACGCAAGATGGATTGACTAAAGGTCAAGATTACCTCTTTATCGGAACTTTCCAAGATAGCTTCCAAGGAAAAATTATCTCAAACTATGTTTCTGAAAAATTAAATGCTAAGAAAGTTGTTCTTTACACTGACAATGCCAGTGACTATGCTAAAGGTATTGCTAAATCTTTCCGCGAGTCATACAAGGGTGAAATCGTTGCAGATGAAACTTTCGTAGCAGGTGACACAGACTTCCAAGCAGCCCTTACAAAAATGAAAGGGAAAGACTTTGATGCTATCATCGTCCCAGGTTACTACACTGAAGCTGGTAAAATTGTAAACCAAGCGCGTGGTATGGGAATTGACAAACCAATCGTTGGTGGTGATGGATTCAACGGTGAGGAGTTTGTACAACAAGCAACTGCTGAAAAAGCATCAAACATCTACTTTATCTCAGGCTTCTCAACTACTGTAGAAGTTTCAGCTAAAGCAAAAGCCTTCCTTGACGCATACCGTGCTAAGTACAACGAAGAGCCTTCAACATTTGCAGCCTTGGCTTATGACTCAGTTCACCTTGTAGCAAACGCAGCAAAAGGTGCTAAAAACTCTGGTGAAATCAAGGATAATCTTGCTAAAACAAAAGATTTTGAAGGTGTAACTGGTCAAACAAGCTTCGATGCAGATCACAACACAGTCAAAACTGCTTACATGATGACCATGAACAATGGTAAGGTTGAAGCAGCAGAAGTTGTAAAACCATAATAGAAAAATGTTGAAATAGGGATTGAGCCTCGGACTCACTCCCTGTTTCGATGTTTAAGAACCTATCAAAAAGTGAGGGGCAACCCTCAAAATTATAAATAGAAAGAGTGAATCTTATGCTCCAACAACTAGTAAATGGTTTGATTCTAGGTAGTGTTTATGCGCTGTTAGCCCTAGGATATACCATGGTTTACGGAATTATCAAGCTCATCAACTTCGCCCACGGTGATATTTATATGATGGGAGCCTTTATCGGTTATTTCTTGATTAATTCTTTCCAAATGAATTTCTTTGTAGCGCTTATTGTAGCTATGCTAGCGACAGCTATCCTTGGTGTCGTGATTGAGTTTCTCGCTTACCGACCTTTGCGTCACTCTACTCGTATTGCTGTTTTGATTACAGCTATTGGGGTTTCTTTCCTATTGGAATATGGGATGGTCTATCTGGTTGGTGCCAATACTCGTGCCTTCCCCCAAGCGATTCAAACAGTTCGCTATGATTTGGGAGCAGTTAGCCTAACAAACGTGCAGTTAATGATCTTGGCCATTTCCTTGATTTTGATGATTTTGTTACAGGTCATTGTCCAAAAGACTAAGATGGGGAAAGCCATGCGTGCTGTATCTGTAGATAGCGATGCGGCGCAATTGATGGGGATCAATGTAAACCGTACGATCAGCTTTACCTTCGCTTTGGGTTCAGCTCTTGCGGGTGCGGCTGGTGTTCTGATTGCCCTTTATTATAACTCTCTTGAGCCTTTGATGGGGGTTACTCCAGGTCTTAAGTCTTTCGTTGCCGCAGTACTTGGTGGTATCGGAATCATTCCTGGTGCGGCGCTTGGTGGTTTTGTGATTGGTCTATTGGAAACCTTTGCGACAGCCTTTGGGATGTCAGACTTCCGTGATGCCATTGTTTATGGAATCTTGTTGTTGATCTTGATTGTCCGCCCAGCTGGTATCCTTGGTAAAAATGTGAAAGAGAAGGTGTAAACGATGAAAGAAAATTTAAAAGTTAATATTCTATGGTTACTCCTTTTGTTAGCTGGCTATGGCTTGATTAGTGTACTGGTTTCAGTCGGAGTACTCAATCTATTCTATGTACAGATTTTACAACAAATCGGAATTAATATTATTCTGGCTGTTGGTCTCAACTTAATCGTTGGTTTTTCAGGTCAATTTTCACTTGGTCATGCTGGTTTCATGGCGATTGGTGCCTATGCAGCAGCTATTATTGGTGCTAAATCACCAACCTACGGTGCCTTCTTTGGAGCTATGCTTGTAGGGGCTTTACTTTCTGGGGCAGTTGCCTTGCTTGTCGGAATTCCAACCTTACGCTTGAAGGGGGACTATCTTGCGGTAGCGACTCTTGGTGTTTCTGAAATTATCCGTATCTTTATCATCAATGGTGGAAGCCTTACAAATGGTGCAGCAGGTATCTTGGGAATTCCAAACTTTACAACTTGGCAAATGGTTTACTTCTTTGTCGTGATTACAACCATTGCAACCTTGAACTTTTTGCGTAGTCCAATTGGTCGTTCAACCCTCTCTGTTCGTGAGGATGAAATCGCTGCTGAGTCAGTTGGGGTTAATACGACTAAAATTAAAATCATCGCCTTTGTCTTTGGTGCTATTACTGCAAGTATTGCAGGGTCACTTCAGGCAGGATTTATTGGATCTGTTGTACCGAAAGATTACACTTTCATCAACTCAATCAACGTTTTGATCATTGTTGTCTTTGGTGGACTTGGTTCCATTACAGGTGCCATTGTTTCAGCTATTGTTCTGGGAATTTTGAATATGCTTCTCCAAGATGTTGCTAGCGTGCGTATGATTATCTACGCTTTGGCCTTGGTATTGGTAATGATTTTCAGACCAGGTGGACTTCTTGGAACATGGGAATTGAGCCTATCACGTTTCTTTAAAAAATCTAAAAAGGAGGAACAAAACTAATGGCATTACTTGAAGTAAAACAGTTAACCAAACATTTTGGCGGTTTAACAGCTGTTGGAGATGTGACTCTTGAATTGAACGAAGGGGAACTGGTTGGACTAATCGGTCCAAATGGAGCTGGGAAAACCACCCTTTTCAACCTCTTGACGGGTGTTTATGAACCAAGCGAGGGAACAGTAACCCTAGATGGTCACCTTTTGAATGGGAAATCACCTTATAAGATTGCCTCTTTGGGACTTGGACGTACTTTCCAAAATATCCGTCTCTTTAAAGATTTAACAGTTTTAGATAATGTTTTGATTGCCTTTGGCAACCATCACAAACAACATGTTTTTGCTAGTTTCTTACGCTTACCAGCTTTTTACAAGAGTGAAAAAGAATTAAAGGCTAAAGCCTTGGAATTGCTTAAAATCTTTGATTTAGATGGTGATGCAGAAACTCTCGCTAAAAACCTTGCCTACGGACAACAACGTCGTTTGGAAATTGTTCGTGCCCTCGCTACGGAACCTAAAATTCTCTTCTTAGATGAACCAGCAGCAGGTATGAATCCACAGGAAACAGCGGAATTGACTGAGTTAATTCGTCGCATCAAAGATGAATTTAAGATTACAATCATGCTGATTGAACACGATATGAATCTGGTCATGGAAGTAACAGAACGTATCTACGTACTTGAATATGGCCGTTTGATTGCACAAGGAACTCCTGACGAAATTAAGACCAATAAACGCGTTATCGAAGCTTATCTAGGAGGTGAAGCCTAATGTCTATGTTAAAAGTTGATAATCTTTCTGTGCATTACGGCATGATCCAAGCAGTCCGTGATGTAAGCTTTGAAGTGAATGAAGGAGAGGTTGTTTCCCTTATCGGTGCCAATGGTGCTGGTAAAACAACCATTCTCCGTACCTTGTCTGGTTTGGTTCGACCAAGTTCAGGAAGGATTGAATTTTTAGGTCAAGAAATCCAAAAAATGCCAGCTCAAAAAATCGTGGCAGGTGGTCTTTCACAAGTACCAGAAGGACGCCACGTCTTTCCTGGCTTGACTGTTATGGAAAATCTTGAAATGGGAGCTTTCTTAAAGAAAAACCGTGAAGAAAATCAAGCTAACTTGAAGAAGGTTTTCTCACGTTTCCCACGTCTTGAAGAACGCAAGAACCAGGACGCAGCCACTCTTTCAGGAGGAGAACAACAAATGCTTGCCATGGGACGCGCTCTTATGTCAACGCCAAAACTTCTTCTTTTAGATGAACCATCAATGGGACTTGCCCCAATCTTTATCCAAGAGATTTTTGATATCATTCAAGATATCCAGAAACAAGGAACAACTGTCCTCTTGATTGAACAAAATGCCAATAAAGCACTCGCAATCTCTGACCGAGGATATGTATTGGAAACAGGAAAAATTGTCCTATCAGGAACAGGAAAAGAACTCGCCTCATCAGAAGAAGTCAGAAAAGCATATCTGGGTGGCTAAAAAGGTCTGGGGGACCTTTTTAGTCGGTGGATGAAGATTGCGAAGCAATTATCTTATCCAGTGGATTGTTTTAGTCGGCATATTTAGATTGCAAACAAATCTGCATCTACTTTGAAAGATGAATTTCTAATAATTGAAAAAATGGAATGAAACGTTTCTTACCTTCATTCACAGAGCTCGCTTTCAGAGCTCTTTTTGCTAGCTTATTCATACTTTTCTGAATTTTGAAAAAGAAATGTAAGCGTTTGATAGATTTACAAAAAGATTGTATAATAGGGATAAGAATAGAAAAGGAGAAGTCTCATGGCAGTTAAAGATTTTATGACCCGCAAGGTAGTGTATATTAGTCCAGATACAACAGTATCTCATGCAGCAGATTTGATGAGAGAGCAAGGGTTGCACCGCTTGCCTGTTATCGAAAATGATCAATTGGTTGGTTTGGTAACTGAGGGAACCATTGCGCAAGCTAGTCCATCAAAAGCAACCAGTCTTTCTATCTATGAGATGAATTATCTTCTAAATAAGACAAAAGTAAAAGATGTCATGATTCGCGATGTTGTCACTGTTTCAGGCTATGCGAGTCTAGAGGATGCAACTTATTTGATGTTGAAAAACAAGATTGGTATTCTTCCTGTCGTAGATAATCATCAAGTATACGGAGTTATTACGGACCGTGACGTTTTCCAAGCCTTTCTTGAAATTGCTGGTTATGGTGAAGAAGGAATTCGTGTGCGCTTTGTTACAGAAGATGAAGTCGGTGTCCTTGGTAAGATTGTTTCTCTAATCGTTGAAGAAAATTTGAATATCTCCCATACAGTCAATATTCCGCGTAAGGATGGTAAGGTCATTATCGAAGTGCAAATCGATGGATCAATTGATTTACCAGCCTTGAAAGAAAAATTTGAAGCAAATGGTATTCAAGTGGAAGAAATCACTCGCACTTCAGCAAAAGTCTTGTAAGAAGGGAAGCCCAAAGGCTTCTTTTTTCATAGGTTCTTTTTTCATAAAAAAGGGATTATAGCAAAAGATGGAAAGAAATGATAAAATATGCTATAATGAAATGATGTAAAAAAGGAGTATTTATGGACATTTCAGTAATCCGTCAGAAAATTGACGCAAATCGTGAAAAATTAGCTTCTTTCAGGGGGTCTCTTTGACCTAGAAGGTCTAGAGGAAGAGATTGCCATCTTGGAAAATAAGATGACAGAACCTGATTTTTGGAACGATAATATCGCGGCCCAAAAAACGTCGCAAGAATTAAATGAATTAAAAAACACCTACAACACCTTCCACAAAATGGAAGAATTGCAGGATGAAGTCGAAATTTTATTAGACTTTTTAGCAGAAGACGAGTCGGTTCAAGAAGAACTGGTAGAGCAGTTAGCCGAACTTGATAAGATGATGACCAGCTATGAGATGACGCTTCTCTTGTCGGAACCTTATGACCACAACAATGCCATCTTGGAAATCCATCCAGGTTCTGGTGGTACAGAGGCTCAGGACTGGGGTGATATGTTGCTGCGTATGTATACTCGCTATGGCAATGCCAAAGGCTTTAAAGTGGAAGTATTGGATTACCAAGCAGGGGATGAAGCTGGTATCAAGTCAGTGACCTTATCATTTGAAGGGCCTAATGCCTATGGTCTTCTCAAGTCAGAAATGGGAGTTCACCGTTTGGTGCGAATTTCGCCGTTTGACTCTGCTAAACGTCGCCATACCTCTTTCACATCTGTAGAAGTGATGCCTGAGTTGGACGATACCATTGAAGTGGAAATCAGGGAAGATGACATCAAGATGGATACCTTCCGTTCAGGTGGTGCCGGTGGACAAAACGTCAACAAGGTTTCAACAGGTGTACGTTTAACCCACATTCCAACTGGAATTGTTGTCCAATCAACAGTGGATCGGACCCAGTATGGAAATAGAGATCGAGCTATGAAGATGTTGCAGGCTAAGCTCTATCAAATGGAGCAAGAGAAGAAAGCTGCGGAGGTAGATTCCCTCAAGGGTGAGAAAAAAGAAATCACATGGGGAAGCCAAATCCGTTCTTATGTCTTCACACCTTATACTATGGTAAAAGATCACCGAACTAGCTTTGAGGTTGCTCAGGTAGATAAGGTTATGGATGGGGACCTAGATGGTTTTATCGATGCCTATCTCAAGTGGCGAATTAGCTAATATAGAAAGGAAGTCACATGTCAATCATTGAAATGAGAGATGTCGTCAAAAAATACGACAACGGAACGACTGCTCTACGCGGTGTTTCGGTCAGTGTTCAACCAGGGGAATTTGCTTACATTGTAGGACCTTCAGGAGCAGGGAAGTCAACCTTCATTCGTTCTCTATATCGTGAAGTAAAAATCGATAAAGGAAGCCTATCAGTTGCTGGTTTTAATCTGGTTAAGATTAAAAAGAAAGATGTTCCACTTCTACGTCGTAGTGTTGGGGTTGTCTTCCAGGATTATAAACTCTTGCCAAAGAAAACGGTCTATGAAAATATTGCTTACGCTATGGAAGTAATCGGGGAAAATCGCCGTAATATCAAAAAACGTGTGATGGAAGTTTTAGACTTGGTTGGCTTGAAGCACAAGGTTCGTTCTTTCCCCAATGAGCTCTCAGGTGGAGAGCAACAGCGGATTGCGATTGCACGTGCCATTGTAAATAATCCCAAAGTATTGATAGCCGATGAACCAACAGGAAACTTGGATCCTGATAATTCATGGGAAATTATGAATCTCTTGGAACGGATTAACCTACAAGGGACAACTATTTTGATGGCGACTCATAATAGCCAGATTGTAAATACCTTGCGCCACCGTGTCATTGCCATTGAAAATGGCCGTGTCGTTCGTGACGAATCAAAAGGAGAGTATGGATACGATGATTAGTAGATTTTTTCGCCATTTATTTGAAGCCTTAAAAAGTTTGAAACGAAATGGTTGGATGACAGTAGCTGCTGTCAGTTCAGTCATGATTACTTTGACCTTGGTGGCAATATTTGCTTCTGTTATTTTCAATACAGCGAAACTAGCTACAGATATTGAAAATAATGTCCGTGTAGTAGTTTATATCCGAAAGGATGTGGAAGATAACAGTCAGACAATTGAAAAAGAAGGTCAAACTGTTACAAATAATGACTACCACAAGGTATATGATTCTTTGAAGAACATGTCTACTGTTAAGAGTGTTACCTTTTCAAGTAAAGAAGAACAATATGAAAAGTTAACCGAGACAATGGGAGATAACTGGAAAATCTTTGAAGGAGATGCCAATCCTCTCTATGATGCCTATATTGTAGAGGCAAATACTCCAAATGATGTAAAAACTATAGCCGAAGGTGCTAAAAAAATTGAAGGTGTCTCTGAGGTTCAAGATGGCGGTGCCAATACAGAAAGACTCTTCAAGTTAGCCTCATTTATCCGTGTTTGGGGACTAGGGATTGCAGCTTTGTTAATTTTTGTCGCAGTTTTCTTGATTTCAAATACCATTCGTATTACCATTATTTCCCGCAGTCGCGAAATTCAAATCATGCGCTTGGTCGGAGCTAAAAACAGTTATATCCGTGGACCGTTCTTGTTAGAAGGAGCCTTTATCGGTTTATTGGGAGCTATCGCACCATCTGTTTTAGTCTTTATTGTTTATCAAATGGTTTACCAATCTGTCAATAAATCGTTGGTAGGACAAAATCTATCCATGATTAGTCCAGATTTATTTAGTCCGTTGATGATTGCCCTACTATTTGTGATTGGAATTTTTATTGGTTCACTGGGGTCAGGAATTTCCATGCGCCGATTCTTGAAGATTTAGGTAAAATAATTACTTTTATGAGGAGATTGCAAAATCTCCTTTTTTGCTACAAAAATTTTAGAAAAGGGACTTCTAATACTCAATGAAAATCAAAGAGCAAACTAGGTAGCTCGCCACAGGATGCTCAAAATACTGTTTTGAGGTTGTAGAAAGTCAGTCACATATATACGGTAAGACGACGCTGACGTGGTTTGAAGAGGTTTTCGAAGAGTATCAAGAAGTCGCTCAGAGAAGACTTCTTGATGGCTAATTTGAACTTGAAATTTGGCACTAGAAAATTTTTTGAAAAAAGTGTAATTTTTTTTGTAAAAGCCTTTACAAAAAAAATTAAAGTGGTATAATTAAATCATAAAAGGTGCAAACGTTTTCGTAAAACGTTTGCCTAAATAAAAATAAAGGAGATTTGAATGATGAAAGATACATTCAAAAATGTCTTGTCTTTCGAATTTTGGCAAAAATTCGGTAAGGCTTTGATGGTGGTTATCGCGGTTATGCCGGCTGCTGGTTTGATGATTTCAATCGGTAAGTCTATCGTGATGATTAACCCTAACTTTGCTCCACTCGTTATTACTGGTGGTGTCCTAGAGCAAATCGGTTGGGGGGTTATCGTTAACCTTCATATCTTGTTCGCCCTCGCTATTGGAGGAAGCTGGGCTAAAGAACGTGCTGGTGGTGCTTTCGCCGCTGGTCTTGCCTTCATCTTGATTAACCGTATCACTGGTACAATCTTTGGTGTATCAGGCGATATGTTGAAAAATCCAGATGCTATGGTAACAACTCTCTTTGGTGGATCAATCAAAGTTGCTGATTACTTCATTAGTGTTATGGAAGCCCCAGCATTGAACATGGGTGTATTCGTAGGGATTATTTCTGGTTTTATTGGAGCAACTGCTTACAATAAATACTATAACTTCCGTAAGCTTCCTGATGCACTTTCATTCTTTAACGGAAAACGTTTTGTACCATTTGTAGTTATTCTTCGTTCAATAATTGCTGCAATTGTACTTGCTGCTTTCTGGCCACTTGTGCAAACTGGTATCAATAGCTTTGGTATCTGGATTGCCAACTCACAAGAAACTGCTCCAATCCTTGCACCATTCTTGTATGGTACATTGGAACGTTTGCTCTTGCCATTTGGTCTTCACCACATGTTGACTATCCCAATGAACTACACAGCTCTTGGTGGTACTTATGAAGTCTTAACTGGTGCAGCAAAAGGTAGCCAAGTATTTGGTCAAGATCCACTTTGGCTTGCATGGGTAACAGACCTTGTAAACCTTAAAGGTGCTGATGCTAGTCAATACCAACACTTGTTAGATACTGTTCACCCAGCTCGTTTCAAAGTTGGACAAATGATTGGTTCATTCGGTATCTTGATGGGTGTGGTTGTGGCTATCTACCGTAATGTTGATGCTGACAAGAAACACAAATACAAAGGTATGATGATTGCGACAGCTCTTGCAACATTCTTGACAGGGGTTACTGAACCAATCGAATACATGTTCATGTTCGTCGCAACACCTATGTATCTTGTTTACTCACTTGTTCAAGGTGCTGCCTTCGCTATGGCTGACGTCGTAAACCTACGTATGCACTCATTCGGTTCAATCGAGTTCTTGACTCGTACACCTATTGCAATCAGTGCTGGTATCGGTATGGATATCGTTAACTTCGTTTGGGTAACTGTTCTCTTTGCTGTAATCATGTACTTTATCGCAAACTTCATGATTCAAAAATTCAACTACGCAACTCCAGGGCGTAACGGAAACTACGAAACTGCTGAAGGTTCAGAAGAATCTAGCAGCGAAGTGAAAGTTGCAGCAGGTTCTCAAGCTGTAAACATTATTAACCTTCTTGGTGGACGTGCAAACATCGTTGATGTTGATGCATGTATGACTCGTCTTCGTGTAACTGTTAAAGATGCAGATAAAGTAGGAAATGCAGAGCAATGGAAAGCAGAAGGAGCTATGGGTCTTGTCATGAAAGGACAAGGGGTTCAAGCTATCTACGGTCCAAAAGCTGACGTATTGAAATCTGATATCCAAGATATCCTTGATTCAGGTGAAATCATTCCTGAAACTCTTCCAAGCCAAATGACAGAAGCACAACAAAACACTGTTCACTTCAAAGGTCTTACTGAGGAAGTTTACTCAGTAGCAGACGGCCAAGTTGTTGCTTTGGAACAAGTAAAAGATCCAGTATTTGCTCAAAAAATGATGGGTGATGGATTTGCAGTAGAACCTGCAAATGGAAACATTGTATCTCCAGTTTCAGGTACTGTATCAAGCATCTTCCCAACAAAACATGCTCTTGGTATTGTGACTGAAGCAGGTCTTGAAGTATTGGTTCACATTGGTTTGGACACAGTAAGTCTTGAAGGTAAACCATTTACAGTTCATGTTGCTGAAGGACAAAAAGTTGCAGCAGGTGATCTTCTTGTCACAGCTGACTTGGATGCTATCCGTGCAGCAGGACGTGAGACTTCAACAGTAGTTGTCTTCACAAATGGTGATGCAATTAAATCAGTTAAATTAGAAAAAACAGGTTCTCTTGCAGCTAAAACAGCAGTTGCTAAAGTAGAATTGTAATATACTTGAGGTTGGAAACTGTATTCCAACCTCTTATTTTGGGAGAAAAGAATGAAATTTTTAACACTCAATACTCACAGTTGGATGGAAAAAGAAGCTGAGGAAAAATTCCAGATTTTGCTTGAGGATATTCTTGAAAAGGACTATGATTTGATTTGTTTCCAAGAAATCAATCAGGAGATTACTTCGCCAGAGGTGGACGTTAATGACCTTTATCAAGCTTTGCCAGCAGCTGAGCCTATTCACCAAGACCACTATGTTAGACTCTTGGTTGAAAAGTTGTCTGAGCAAGGGAAAAATTACTACTGGACTTGGGCTTATAATCATATCGGTTATGACCGCTACCATGAAGGTGTGGCTATCTTGTCTAAAACACCTATTGAAGCCAGAGAAATTTTGGTTTCAGATGTGGATGATCCAACAGACTATCATACTCGCCGTGTTGCCTTGGCTGAAACTGTAGTTGATGGTAAGGAGCTTGCAGTTGCCAGTGTCCACCTTTCTTGGTGGGATAAAGGTTTCCAAGAAGAATGGGCACGATTTGAGGCTGTCTTGAAAGAATTGAACAAGCCACTTTTGCTAGCTGGAGATTTCAACAACCCAGCTGGACAGGAAGGCTACCAAGCTATTTTAGCTAGTCCATTAGGCTTACAAGACGCATTTGAAGTTGCTCAAGAGAAAAGTGGTAGCTATACTGTTCCACCAGAAATTGATGGCTGGAAGGGGAATACAGAACCCCTTCGAATCGACTATGTCTTTACTACCAAAGAGTTAGAGGTCGAAAATTTACATGTCGTATTTGATGGTAACAAGAGTCCACAAGTGAGTGATCACTATGGTTTGAATGCTATTTTAAACTGGAAATAATAACTGATACTCTTCGAAAATCTCTTCAAACCACGTCAACGTCGCCTTGCCGTACTCAAGTACAGCCTGCGGCTAGTTTCCTAGTTTGCTCTTTAATTTTCATTGAGTATGAAAAGAGGTTGGAATTATAAAATTCTAGCCTTTTTCTGACTAGAAAAGCTACTGGAAATAGCCTAAATAAGTGAGACTACTGTAATAGAATAAAATATGGTATAATTGGTAAGATAGATAGAATCGAGGGTATTATGTCATTTACGAAATTTCAATTTAAAAACTATATTAGAGAAGCCTTGGAGGAGTTAAAATTTACAACTCCTACAGAGGTGCAAGATAAGTTGATTCCCATTGTCTTGGCAGGTCGAGATTTGGTTGGAGAATCAAAAACAGGTTCAGGTAAGACTCACACTTTCTTGTTACCGATTTTCCAGCAATTAGATGAAGCTAGCGATAGTGTACAAGCAGTGATTACTGCACCGAGTCGTGAGTTGGCTACTCAAATTTACCAAGCAGCCCGTCAGATTGCTGCCCACTCAGATGTCGAAGTTCGTGTGGTTAATTATGTGGGTGGTACGGATAAGGCTCGCCAGATTGAGAAATTGGCAAGCAATCAGCCTCATATTGTTATTGGAACACCTGGCCGTATTTATGACTTAGTTAAGTCTGGTGACCTAGCTATTCACAAGGCTAAGACCTTTGTGGTCGATGAGGCAGACATGACCTTGGATATGGGATTCTTAGAAACTGTTGACAAGATTGCTGGCAGCCTTCCAAAAGACCTGCAATTCATGGTCTTCTCAGCGACTATTCCACAAAAGTTGCAACCATTCTTGAAAAAATATTTGTCAAATCCTGTCATGGAGAAAATCAAGACCAAAACGGTCATTTCTGATACCATTGATAATTGGTTGATTTCTACTAAGGGACGTGACAAGAATGCTCAAATTTACCAGTTGACTCAGTTGATGCAACCCTATTTGGCAATGATTTTTGTTAACACTAAAACGCGTGCTGATGAATTACATTCATATCTGACTACTCAAGGCTTGAAGGTGGCAAAAATCCATGGAGATATTGCCCCTCGTGAACGTAAGCGAATCATGAATCAGGTGAAAAATCTGGATTTTGAGTACATTGTCGCAACAGACTTGGCAGCGCGTGGAATTGATATTGAAGGTGTCAGTCATGTCATCAATGATGCCATTCCGCAAGATTTATCCTTCTTCGTGCACCGTGTTGGTCGTACTGGACGAAACGGCCTGCCAGGTACTGCTATTACCCTTTACCAGCCAAGTAATGACTCGGATATCCGTGAGTTGGAGAAATTAGGAATTAAGTTTACTCCTAAGATGGTCAAAGACGGGGAATTTCAAGGTACTTATGACCGTGATCGTCGTGCCAACCGTGAGAAAAAACAAGATAAACTTGATATCGAAATGATTGGTTTGGTTAAAAAGAAAAAGAAAAAAGTCAAACCGGGTTATAAGAAGAAAATTCAATGGGCGGTTGATGAAAAGCGCCGCAAAACCAAGCGTGCTGAAAATCGCGCTCGCGGTCGTGCAGAGCGTAAAGCTAAACGCCAAACATTTTAATAGAAATTGTTGGAGTACTGAACTCCAACTTTTTGCTTTATGAGAACGAACTATCTAAACCGAAACACTACATTAAAGACTGCAAATTGTGTTGAAAAATGGTATAATGATAAAGTTATATAGTCCCGATAAGATGGTAGGTATTTCTATTTTTTCTTGCGAGTCGCAACTCGCAAAGAATGACGGCTCCAAAGTAGTCGCTCGTCATTCTACGGTTGCCGCTATAATGCGGTCACCCTATGCGCCTTACTAGTTTCAGAAATAAAAAAGTATTGTTTTTATTTCTTTCGCGTCGCAACTCGTAGATGATAGGGATTTCTATCAGTACTTTGTAACTCTATAACACTATTTTTAAGGGGGGACATTTTTATGTCAGAACGTAAATTATTCACGTCTGAGTCTGTATCTGAGGGGCATCCAGATAAGATTGCAGACCAAATTTCAGATGCGATTTTGGATGCTATTTTAGAACAGGATCCAGAGGCGCACGTTGCTGCTGAGACAGCTGTATACACTGGATCTGTCCACGTTTTTGGTGAAATTTCTACAAATGCCTATGTAGATATTAACCGTGTGGTTCGTGATACCATTGCAGAGATTGGCTATACCAATACCGAGTATGGTTTTTCTGCTGAGACTGTAGGAGTACACCCATCTTTGGTGGAACAATCTCCTGACATTGCCCAAGGTGTTAACGAAGCCTTGGAGGTCCGTGGAAATGTTAATCAAGACCCACTTGACTTAATTGGTGCTGGAGACCAAGGGCTCATGTTTGGATTTGCAGTGGATGAAACAGAAGAGCTCATGCCGTTGCCAATTTCACTCAGTCATAAATTGGTTCGTCGTCTGGCAGAACTTCGCAAGTCTGGGGAAATCAGCTATCTTCGCCCAGATGCTAAATCACAAGTTACAGTTGAGTATGATGAAAATGACCGTCCAGTACGTGTGGACACAGTCGTTATTTCAACTCAGCACGATCCAGAAGTCAGCAACGAACAAATTCACAATGATGTCATTAGCAAGGTTATCAAAGAGGTTATTCCAGCCTCTTACTTGGATGAGCAAACAAAATTCTTCATCAATCCTACTGGTCGTTTTGTAATCGGTGGACCTCAAGGAGACTCAGGCTTGACTGGTCGTAAGATTATCGTGGATACCTATGGTGGCTACTCTCGTCACGGTGGTGGTGCCTTCTCTGGTAAGGATGCGACTAAGGTGGACCGTTCTGCGTCATATGCAGCTCGTTATATTGCAAAGAATATCGTTGCAGCAGGTCTTGCTAAGAAAGCAGAAGTGCAATTGGCTTACGCTATCGGTGTTGCCCAGCCTGTTTCTGTCCGTATCGATACCTTTGGTACAGGAACAGTAGCTGAAAGCAAACTTGAAAAAGCGGCTCGTCAAATCTTTGATCTTCGCCCTGCAGGAATTATCCAAATGCTGGATCTCAAGCGCCCAATTTACCGTCAAACAGCGGCTTATGGACACATGGGACGTACAGATATTGATCTTCCGTGGGAACGTTTGGACAAGGTAGAGGTTTTGAAAGAAGCAGTCAAATAAAATATTAAGAGGGGAACTTCCTCTCTTTTTTATAGTTTTTAACTATACTGGGATACTGTTCTGAAAATCCATTTTGTGAAAGTAGAGATTTACATGTATTTCTTTAAAAATGATAAAGGTTGAGATTTCTCCTCGTAATAGATAATCATGGGGATATTTCAATCCAAAGTTTTATTCGTTATCACTTGACTATTGCAAGGTTTTCTAGAGCAACAGAGTCATGGAATGGACTCATGGTTGAGATTTCTCCCTGTTGCTTGGACTTCATTCAAAAGTCTGTTACCCAAGTCTTGTTCAAACTTCCAATACACTAGCTGTTTCCATAGCATGACTTCTGCACTAGACTTTCTTTTCCGAATAAATAGATAGAACCATAGAATCTAGTAAACCTAGAATTAAAACTGTGGTATAATATTAGCAATAAAAGGAATCTGGAGGATCAGAATCATGGTATCAACGAAAACGCAAATTGCTGGTTTTGAGTTTGACAATTGTTTAATGAATGCAGCAGGTGTGGCTTGTATGACGATAGAGGAGCTAGAAGGGGTTAAAAACTCAGTTGCAGGAACCTTTGTCACAAAGACTGCGACCTTGGACTTTCGTCAGGGGAACCCTGAACCACGTTATCAAGATGTTCCACTTGGTTCTATCAACTCTATGGGTCTACCAAATAATGGCTTAGACTATTATTTGGACTATCTTTTGGATTTGCAGGAAAAAGAGCCGAACCGAACTTTCTTCTTATCTCTGGTCGGCATGTCTCCAGAGGAAACTCATACTATCTTGAAAAAAGTCCAGGAGAGTGAGTTTCGTGGCCTGACTGAGCTAAACCTCTCCTGTCCAAATGTTCCAGGAAAACCTCAGATTGCCTATGATTTTGAGACAACAGACCGGATTTTGGCAGAAGTATTTTCCTACTTCACCAAACCTCTTGGAATTAAATTACCACCATATTTTGACATTGTTCACTTTGATCAAGCGGCAGCTATTTTCAATAAGTATCCTCTTAAGTTTGTCAACTGCGTCAACTCAATCGGAAACGGCCTTTATATAGAAGATGAGTCTGTTGTTATCCGTCCTAAAAATGGATTTGGGGGCATTGGTGGGGAGTATATTAAACCAACTGCTTTAGCTAACGTTCACGCCTTCTACCAACGTCTCAATCCTCAAATCCAAATAATCGGAACAGGTGGCGTTCTGACTGGTCGAGATGCCTTTGAACATATCCTCTGTGGAGCAAGTATGGTGCAGGTGGGAACCACCCTTCACAAAGAAGGAGTTGGTGCTTTTGACCGCATTACCAATGAACTAAAAGAAATCATGTCGGAAAAAGGGTACGAGAGCCTAGAAGATTTCCGTGGGAAATTGCGCTATATTGACTAAATTAAATCTAAAAATCAGAAGAAAGGAGAGAAGATGCTAGCCATTGAAGAAAGCCAGAAGTTGACTTTATCAAATTTACCGAGCCTGAGCCTGTTTACAGGCATAGACCAGGGTCAGTTTGAAGTGATGAAGAGTCAAGTATTGAAACAGATTGGCTACGATTCTGCTGACCTCAACTTTGCCTACTTTGATATGAAAGAAGTGGTTTACAAGGATGTTGAACTGGAGTTGGTCAGCCTTCCTTTCTTTGCCGATGAAAAAATCGTGATATTAGACCATTTTGTCGATATGACAACAGGCAAGAAACGCTTTTTAACAGATGATGAACTTAATTCGTTTGAGGAATACCTTGATAACCCTTCACCAACAACCAAGTTGTTGATCTTTGCGGAAGGAAAACTGGATAGCAAAAGACGGTTGGTTAAATTACTTAAGCGTGATGCCAAGGTTTTTGATGCAGTAGAAGCCAAAGAACAAGAATTGCGCCAGTATTTCCAAAAGTGGAGCCAGAAAGAAGGTCTGCAGTTTACCAATCATTCTTTTGAAAATCTCCTTATCAAATCTGGTTTTCAATTTAGCGAAATCCAGAAAAATCTGCTCTTTTTACAGTCCTATAAGGAAGACTATGTTATCGAGGAAGAGGATATTGTTAATGCTATTCCCAAGACCTTGCAGGACAATATTTTTGATTTAACTCAGTTTATTCTGACTAAAAAGATGGATCAGGCGCGAGATTTGGTTAGAGACTTGACCTTGCAAGGGGAAGACGAAATTAAGCTCATAGCTGTCATGCTAGGACAATTTCGGACTTTTACTCAGGTGAAGATTTTGTCGGAGTCTGGGCAAACAGAATCTCAGATTGCAAGTAGTCTAGGAAGTTTTCTCGGACGCAATCCTAATCCCTATCAAATCAAGTTTGCGCTGAGAGATGCGCGAGGACTTTCCTTGAGCTTTTTGAAGCAAGCTATTTCTTATTTGATTGAGACAGACTATCAGATTAAGACAGGTCTTTATGAAAAAGGTTTCCTTTTTGAAAAAGCACTCCTACAGATTGCTAGTCAGGTAAATTGATATTTTTTGAAACTACAACCCACGTCAGGATTATCTTGTCGTGGGTTTCTTGCTGATTTGCTTGTTTTATACTCAATGAAAATCAAAGAGCAAACTAGGAAACTAGCCGCAGGTTGCTCAAAGCACTGCTTTGAGGTTGTAGATAAGACTGACGAAGTCAGCTCAAAACACTGTTTTGAGGTTGTAGATAGAACTGACGAAGTCAGTAACATATATCTACGGCAAGGCGACGTTGACGCGGTTTGAAGAGATTTTCGAAGAGTATTATTAGAAAGTATTTCAGTGATTTCTTCATCTATAAGCAAAAAACTTGAAAAAAGTGAATGTTTGCGTTATCATTTTCATATAGAAAGAAAAAGAGGTATTACAGATGGCTATTATCTTACCAGATCTTCCATATGCATACGACGCTTTGGAACCATACATCGATGCGGAAACAATGCACTTGCACCATGACAAACATCATCAAACTTATGTCAACAATGCTAATGCAGCTCTTGAAAAACACCCTGAAATCGGTGAAGATCTTGAAGCCTTGCTTGCTGATGTAGAATCTATTCCAGCCGATATCCGTCAAGCGCTTATTAACAATGGTGGTGGACACTTGAACCACGCTCTTTTCTGGGAATTGATGACTCCTGAAAAAACAGCTCCATCAGCAGAACTTGCAGCAGCAATCGATGCAACATTTGGTTCATTTGAAGAATTCCAAGCAGCCTTTACTGCAGCCGCAACAACTCGTTTCGGTTCAGGATGGGCATGGTTGGTTGTCAACAAAGAAGGTAAACTTGAAGTGACTTCAACAGCAAACCAAGACACACCAATCTCAGAAGGTAAAAAACCAATCTTGGGCTTGGACGTTTGGGAACATGCTTACTACGTGAAATACCGCAACGTGCGTCCTGACTACATCAAAGCTTTCTTCTCAGTGATCAACTGGAACAAAGTAGATGAATTGTACGCAGCTGCTAAATAATGATAGTTGGAGGGAAGAATTGTTCTTCTCTTTTTAAGGTTATATTATTTTGGTCTGACAAAATCGTCAGACTTTTTTCATTTTTATGAGAAACGTGCTAACTGCTAGAAATTATGGTAGAATAAAGTATTAAGTAATCGTGAAAAAAGGATATCTATGCGAAAAGAAATTGCACCTGAATTATACAACTATAACAAGTTTCCTGGTCCTGAGTTCCATTTACATGGGGACAAGATTGAAACGGAAGGGATAGCTTTTTCCTTGGTGGAAAATATCAAGGATGCCTTTGATGTGACGGCTTTTAATCAGCGTTTTTCAGAAGTCTTAACCAAGTTTGATTATATCGTGGGAGACTGGAGCAACGAACAGCTTCGCCTACGAGGTTTTTACAAGGATGACCGAACAGATGAAAAACTTGAAAAAATCAGTCGTTTACAAGACTATCTTTTAGAGTATTGTAGTTATGGTTGTGCCTATTTTGTCTTAGAAAATGAAGCCCCTAAGCGAGCATCATTTGACAAGAAAATGCGTAAGAAGGAAGAAGAAACACCTTCTAGAAAAGGAAAGAAACCGGCTCAAACAAAACGAAAACCGAATGCAGATAAGAAAAATAGACGTCGTCAGAAAGACCAGCACTCTCAGAAAGAGGACAAGGGGCAACGTCATTTTGTCATTCGTCAGAAGTGAGTAGAGAATAAGGAGTAGAAATGAAACCGTCAATTTATAGTTTAACACGTCAAACCATGCAGGAATGGGTTTTGGAGCAGGGAGAAAAGAAATTCCGTGCAGATCAAATTTGGGAATGGCTATACCGTAAACGTGTCCAGTCATTTGAAGAGATGACCAACCTGTCAAAAGATTTGATTGCTAAGCTTAATGACCAGTTTGTGGTCAATCCCTTGAAACAACGTATCGTTCAAGAGTCTGCTGATGGGACAGTTAAATATCTTTTTGAGTTGCCTGATGGCATGCTGATTGAGACAGTATTGATGAGACAGCACTATGGTTTGTCAGTCTGTGTGACCACTCAGGTTGGCTGTAATATCGGTTGTACCTTCTGTGCTTCTGGTTTGATTAAGAAACAACGTGACCTCAATAACGGTGAAATCGTAGCGCAAATCATGCTGGTTCAGAAATACTTTGATGAGCGTGGTCAGGACGAACGCGTCAGCCATATCGTTGTCATGGGAATTGGTGAACCATTTGATAACTACAACAATGTCTTAAATTTCGTTCGTACTATCAACGATGACAAGGGAATGGCCATCGGTGCTCGTCACATCACAGTTTCAACCTCAGGTTTGGCTCATAAAATTCGTGATTTTGCTAATGAAGGGGTTCAGGTAAATCTTGCTGTTTCTCTTCACGCACCTAACAATGAATTGCGCTCAAGCATCATGAAAATTAACCGTGCCTTTCCGATTGAAAAACTCTTTGCAGCTATTGAGTACTACATTGAGACAACTAATCGTCGTGTGACTTTTGAATATATCATGCTTAATGAAGTTAATGATGGTGTAGAACAAGCCTTGGAATTGGCTGAATTGCTCAAAAACATCAAGAAATTGTCTTATGTAAACTTGATTCCTTATAACCCAGTTAGTGAGCATGATCAATATAGCCGTAGTCCTAAAGAGCGCGTGTTGGCTTTCTATGATACGCTTAAGAAAAAAGGGGTTAACTGTGTGGTTCGTCAAGAGCATGGTACTGATATTGATGCAGCTTGTGGACAATTGCGTTCTAATACAATGAAACGTGACCGCCAGAAAGCAGTCGCAGCAGTCAATCCTTAATGATGAAGAAAACTTATAATCATGTTTTGGTCTGGGGAGTCATTTTCTATAGCATTTGTATCGTCTATTTTTGCTTTACTCCTCAAGAACAATCTCCCGTGGGAGTGGAAACTCCAGGTATTCAGCATCTTGGACGCCTGGTTTTTCTTTTGACTCCTTTCAATTCTTTTTGGAAACTGGGTGAAGTAAGTGACATTGGACAATTATGTTGGATTTTTCTACAAAATATCCTCAATGTCTTCTTGCTTTTTCCTCTGATTTTCCAACTCCTATATCTCCTTCCAAACTTGTGTAAGACAAGAAAAGTAATCTTTTTCAGTTTTCTAGTGAGTCTTGGAATTGAGTGTACGCAGTTGGTCTTAGATTTTTTCTTTGATTTTAATCGCGTCTTTGAGATTGATGATTTGTGGACCAATACCTTGGGTGGTTATCTGGCTTGGCTACTTTATAAACGATTACATAATACTCAATGAAAATCAAAGAGCAAACTAGGAAGCTAGCCGCAGGCTGCTCAAAATACTGTTTTGAGGTTGTAGATAAGACTGACGAAGTCAGTCACATATATACGGCAAGGTGAAGCTGACGTGGTTTGAATTTGATTTTCGAAGAGTATAAAAACAAGATAAGGAATTAAAATGAGTATTTTAGAAGTTAAAAATCTGAGTCACGGTTTTGGTGACCGTGCAATTTTTGAAGATGTGTCTTTCCGTCTTCTCAAGGGAGAACATATCGGTCTGGTCGGTGCTAATGGTGAAGGAAAATCAACCTTTATGAGTATCGTGACTGGTAAAATGCTGCCAGATGAAGGGAAAGTCGAATGGTCTAAATATGTGACTGCTGGTTATTTGGACCAGCACTCCGTCCTTGCTGAAGGGCAGTCGGTGCGCGATGTTCTCCGTACTGCTTTTGATGAGCTTTTCAAAGCAGAAGTCCGTATCAATGACCTTTATATGGAAATGGCTGAAGACGGAGCGGATGTTGATGCTCTTATGGAAGAAGTTGGCGAACTTCAAGACCGTCTGGAGAGTCGTGATTTCTATACCTTAGATGCTAAGATTGACGAAGTGGCGCGTGCCCTTGGTGTTATGGATTTTGGCATGGATACAGATGTAACTTCTTTGTCAGGTGGGCAAAGAACCAAGGTGCTTTTGGCTAAACTTCTCCTTGAAAAGCCTGATATCTTACTTTTGGACGAGCCGACCAACTACTTGGATGCTGAGCATATTGACTGGCTTAAGCGCTATCTCCAAAACTATGAGAATGCCTTTGTCCTCATTTCACATGATATTCCATTCCTGAACGACGTTATAAATATCGTCTATCATGTGGAAAATCAACAGCTGACGCGTTACTCTGGTGACTACTACCAGTTCCAAGAAGTCTATGCTATGAAGAAATCTCAGCTAGAGGCAGCCTACGAACGCCAGCAGAAAGAAATTGCGGATCTCAAGGATTTTGTGGCTCGAAACAAAGCGCGTGTTGCAACACGAAACATGGCCATGTCCCGCCAGAAGAAATTGGATAAGATGGATATTATCGAGCTACAAAGTGAGAAACCAAAACCATCCTTTGATTTCAAACCAGCTCGTACGCCAGGGCGCTTTATCTTCCAAGCCAAGGATTTGCAGATTGGTTACGACCGTCCACTTACCAAGCCATTAAACCTTACTTTTGAACGTAATCAGAAAGTTGCCATTATTGGAGCAAATGGTATCGGGAAAACAACTCTCTTGAAGAGTCTCCTAGGCATTATTCCACCTATTGCTGGGGAAGTTGAACGAGGTGATTACCTAGAACTTGGTTACTTTGAACAGGAAGTAGAGGGAGGTAATCGCCAAACACCACTAGAGGCTGTCTGGAATGCCTTTCCTGCTCTCAACCAAGCAGAAGTCCGTGCAGCCCTTGCCCGTTGTGGTCTGACAACCAAGCATATTGAAAGCCAAATTCAGGTCTTGTCAGGTGGGGAACAAGCCAAGGTTCGTTTCTGTCTCTTGATGAATCGTGAAAACAATGTTTTAGTGCTGGACGAGCCAACCAACCACTTAGATGTGGACGCCAAGGATGAACTCAAACGCGCTCTCAAAGAATACAAGGGATCTATTCTTATGGTCTGCCACGAGCCAGACTTCTATGAAGGCTGGATGGACCAAATCTGGGATTTTAACAAGCTAACTTAAAAATAAGGATAAAAGAAATACAGTACCGAATGTGGATACTGTATTTTTTTGGTTTTTATGATTTAAAATCGTAGTCTTTCACCACTTCGATGCTGTCGATTGTGATAGCAGTAGTTGGCTTGTCTTTTTCATCTTTTTCGGCTTTGGCAATCTTATCTACAACATCCATACCGTCAATCACTTGACCAAAGACTGGGTGTTTGCCATCTAAACTAGGGTTTCCCCCTTCTTTGTAGGCTTCAATGATTTTCTTTGGATACTTGCTTGTAGGGAGTTTAGCAGAGGTATCTGTAGAGTTTTGGTTGATGAAGAACTGACTGCCATTGGTGTTTGGTTGACCAGTATTAGCCATAGCAAGAGCACCACGGATGTTATAGAGATAAGGAGTAATCTCGTTTTTGAAACCAGTTCCCTTATCTTTAGTCTTATCCTTGTCATGCCAGATGGACTGACCACCTGTACCGTCCCCTTTTGGATCTCCAGTTTGGACCATAAAGCCATCGATGACACGGTGGAAGGTAATGCCGTTATAGTAGCCTTCTTTGGCATGAGTGAGGAAGTTTTCAACCGCTAGAGGAGCGAGTTTAGGGAAGAGTTTAATGCGAATATCACCTTGGCTTGTGTGGAGAATCACTTCGGCTTCATCTTCAGCAACTTCCTTAGAAAGTTGTGGGAAATTGGCGTTTTCGTTTGTTAAAGCATCGTTTAACTCCTTGGCAGATTGTGCTGCTGCTTTGGAGCTTTCCTCAGCGGCAAGACTGGAATCAACATAGTCATCACCACGCAAACTGCGTTGGATGCTGCTACATCCAGCTAGGGCTACAGTTGATAGTAAAAGAAGGGTTGCTAGTTTTTTCATTCTGATCCTCTCAAAAATTCATTTCTACCATTGTACCCTAAAAGGAAGGGGATTTCAAATATTAGTGACAATACAGTTTAAGAGGAAGCCAACCAGAAAGTCGCTTGCTTAGGGGCATCAATGCCATAAGTATACTCAAAGTATTTTGGAAACCAGATCTTAAGAAAGCTCGTAAAGCATCACAATTTAGTAAAGGTTAATTCGAAAGAATTACTATATTTTAAAAGAGCACATTTTCAAAGGATTTTTTCTTTTGGCTTCAATTCCTAATCAATCAATGAACTTAATACTAGGTCTCGAAAAGAATTATGCTTCCTCTTTCTGTCTGAGTTCAAAGAGGTCTTCTACTTTCAGATTAAAAACTTGAGCAATTTTAAGAGCCATTTCCAGCGAAGGATTGTAACGGTTATTTTCCAAGTGCAGAATTGTCTCGCGTCGCATGCCGATGCGGTCGGCTAACTCCTGCTGGGTCATGCCTGTGGACTCACGAACAGATTTAAGCTTAGTAATAATATTGCTTTCTTTAGCCATGCTTATCCTCTACGTTCCAAGATAAAATAGACAACCGCAAAGATGCAAATCAAGGCAGCTATGCTAATAAATATCTGGCCTATGTAAAGAGTGAGAGCCCCCATATACCCAATGATAACTGATAGGATCATCAGTGCGCCTAGTATAAAAACAAACATCAAGCTAGCTGCCTTTGCTAAATTAGCATAAAAGCGTTCGTCCGGAGTTTCCTTGACATTTTTCAAAGAGAAAAAACCAAATACAATCACTTCAATAACGAGGCCAATTCCCAAAATCCATTCTTTAATACCAGAACTTACGCTTGGGGTCGCAATCCAAATTCCTACTGTATAAAAAATGCTTGCTGCAAATATAAGTATCGTGTAAAGCTTAGCAGACAAGTCAAAAATAATCTTTCCCTTACCTTTCTGACTCTTATGTAGCCAGCTCCAAATAGCTACAATTTGACCTGGTACTGAAATACCAGTAATAACTAACTTGGGTCCCCAACTAAGATTAGAACCAAATAAAACAATAAAATCAATAAAGAGAGCTACGGCAATCATTGCAATGAGGCCACGCATTTTTTGACTTTTTTTCATGATAGACTCCTTTTTTGTGTTATAAATATATAACACTTAAATTTTATGTTACAAATATATCATATTTGAATTTGGAAAGCAAGAATTTATGTACCAAGGTGGCAATTATTTGAAAAATTTTTTTAATAAAAACCCTCGCTAGTCAAATAACTAAAGAATTCTTTGAAGCAATGCATCGGATTTGGTTTGGATAGTTTCGTTAATAATATTTGATGATAAAGAATTTTTGAAAAATCTAGATACTGTATGAATATCTACTTTTTTTCTTAGACTGTTACAAAGTCTGTCAGAATAGGCGTTGTAGGTGTAGAAGTTAATTTTTATAGAACTAAATTATTCCCCTATTTAGAATCTATTGATTCATATTTTATAAACTAAAATTAGTAGATATCTTTCTTAAAATCCTTGATATTTCGCTTGGGATTTAGGAGCCAAGCATTCAAATCATGTTCAGGTGAGATGAAGGGCTTAACTTGGTGGTCTTTATCACATTTTTCTAAAATAGTATTCACTGATAGCCTCTTTCAAACATTTATTTCCTACTTCTAACAAATTTATAAATGGTTTAAAAATTTTATAGTCTGTCAAGTTTTTTTCTTGACACCTGTCAGAAATCTGCTATAATAGAACATGTGCTAAATAGCTCAGCTATTTCACTCAAATAAAAAATAAGAAAAGAGACTTTAAAAATGGCAGTTAAAATCCGTTTGACTCGTATGGGTTCTAAGAAAAAACCTTTCTACCGTATCAACGTAGCAGATTCACGTTCACCACGTGACGGACGTTTCATCGAAACAGTTGGAACTTACAACCCACTTGTTGCTGAAAACCAAGTAACTTTGAAAGAAGACCGCGTTCTTGCATGGTTGGCTGATGGAGCTCAACCTTCAGATACAGTTCGCAACATCCTTTCAAAAGAAGGTGTATTGAAGAAATTCCACGATTCTAAATTCTCAAAATAAGTTTAAAGTAGGTTGACAGATGGATACGATTGAAAATCTCATTATTGCGATTGTGAAACCCTTAATTTCACAACCAGATGCCTTAACTATCAAGATTGAAGGTACACCAGAATTTTTGGAATATCATTTGAATCTTGATCAAAGCGATGTGGGTCGTGTAATCGGTCGTAAGGGTCGCACTATTTCTGCGATAAGAACGATTGTCTACTCTGTCCCAACTGAATACAAAAAAGTAAGAATCGTTATTGACGAAAAATAAGAAGGGCGGGACGAATGTCTCGCTTTTTTTGCAAGGAGCAGGATATGAAGGATTTAACGTTTAGACAATTACAAGACTATCTACTGGAACATTACTAGCAGTCTCGTACTGAGGAAGGTCTCTTTATGAAGTTAGTGGAGGAAGTCGGAGAAGTAGCTGAGGTTTTGAATGGTCGTTCTGGTAGAAAAGAGGAGGTTCAGGATTCTAACGAGGAACTAGTAAAAGAACTGGCTGCTATCATTCACTACACCGTCGCAATCGCTGTCATCAACCATATTGACCTTACCAAGACTATCTTTGAGAAAGACAAGACTGCAGCCATTAAGTACCAACATGAACGTGATTTGGAAGGATTTTTGAAGGGAAAGTAGAGATGTTGTCCTCTTCCTCCAACTTGAGAAAATCTTTGGAACGTGATAAAATAAAGGATAGAAATAGACTACAGGAGACAAGATGAACTACTTTAATGTTGGGAAAATCGTCAATACTCAAGGGTTGCAGGGTGAGATGCGAGTCTTGTCTGTGACGGATTTTGCAGAAGAACGGTTTAAAAAAGGAGCTGAGCTGGCCTTGTTTGATGAAAAAGATCAGTTTGTTCAAACAGTGACCATTGCTATCCACCGTAAACAGAAGAACTTTGACATTATTAAATTCAAAGATATGTACCATATCAATGCGATTGAAAAGTACAAGGGATACAGTCTCAAGGTCGCTGAGGAAGATTTGAATGACTTAGATGATGGTGAATTTTACTATCACGAGATTATCGGTTTGGAAGTCTATGAGGATGATAACTTGATTGGAACCATCAAAGAAATCCTGCAACCAGGTGCCAACGATGTCTGGGTGGTCAAGCGAAAAGGCAAGCGTGATTTGTTATTACCTTATATCCCACCAGTGATTCTCAATGTTGATATTCCAAATAACCGCGTCGATGTGGAAATCTTAGAAGGGTTAGACGATGAAGATTGATATTTTAACCCTTTTTCCAGAGATGTTTTCTCCGCTAGAGCACTCAATCGTTGGAAAGGCACGTGAAAAAGGGCTCTTGGATATCCAGTATCATAACTTCCGAGAAAATGCTGAAAAGGCCCGCCATGTCGATGATGAACCATATGGAGGCGGTCAGGGGATGTTGCTCCGAGCCCAACCCATTTTCGATGCCTTTGATGCTATTGAAAAGAAAAATCCGCGCGTCATTCTCCTCGATCCTGCTGGAAAGCAGTTTGATCAGGCTTATGCTGAGGATTTAGCTCAAGAGGAAGAGCTAATCTTTATCTGTGGGCACTATGAGGGTTATGATGAGCGAATTAAGACCTTGGTGACAGATGAGATCTCCCTGGGCGACTATGTCTTGACTGGTGGAGAGTTGGCGGCTATGACCATGATTGATGCTACTGTACGCCTGATTCCAGAAGTGATTGGCAAGGAGTCTAGCCACCAAGATGATAGTTTTTCTTCAGGCCTTCTCGAATATCCTCAATACACACGTCCTTATGATTATCGAGGTATGCTTGTGCCAGATGTACTGATGAGCGGGCACCATGAAAAGATTCGTCAGTGGCGCCTGTATGAGAGTTTAAAGAAAACCTACGAGCGCAGACCGGATTTGTTAGAAAATTATCAACTGACAGCAGAAGAAGAAAAAATGCTGGCAGAAATCAAAGAAAACAAAGAATAAAGGAGATACCTATGCAAGTAATCAAACGTGATGGAGAAATTGCTGAATTTAATCCAGATAAGATTTACCAAGCTATCTTAAAGGCAGCCCAGACTGTCTATGTATTGACAGATGATTTACGTCAAAACCTTGCACAAGTCACTAAGAAAGTGGTTTTGGATTTGGAAGAAGCCAAGGTGGAACGTGCTACCATTAGCATGATTCAGTCTATGGTTGAACATCGTTTGCTGGGTGCAGGTTACATTACCATTGCAGAACACTACATTTCCTATCGTCTACAACGTGACTTGGAAAGAAGTGGTTATGGAGATCATATCGCAGTTCATTTACATTTTGAACAAGTTCGCTAAGAAAAAAGAGTGGGATGAAGCAACTACATCTCACTCTTTCTTAAATCTATTTTTTTGGGCTGTTTGGACAGTTGAAGGGACAAATCGCAGGCGTTGAATATCGCTTATACGGATAATACGGGTCACATTTTTGGCAAAATTTTTCACAATAATTTGCTGTCCTTGCTGATCGTATTTGATGATGTCACCTGTAAAACTTGTCTCTGACAAGATAAGGTGAACAGCGGTTTGTTTCTGGATAGCCTCTTCAATAGTGGCTGTAAGGGAGTTGCTTTCAGTCTGATCTGGTTCTTCAAGTCCATTTAAAAAGTCATGTATTTTACCTAGAACTTGCTGGAATTTATGTCTCATATTGGCCTCCCTTCTTTTATATCAATATTATATAAAATTTTCCTAAAATCTACAAGATTTTACGAATAATCAGATGAAAGCTAAAAAGGAGAAGAAAATGGCAGAATTTACATTTGAAATCGAAGAGCACTTGTTGACTCTTTCTGAAAACGAAAAAGGTTGGACCAAGGAAATCAACCGTGTGAGCTTTAATGGAGCCCCTGCAAAGTTTGATATTCGTGCTTGGAGTCCAGATCATACTAAAATGGGCAAAGGGATTACTCTCTCCAATGAAGAATTTCAAACGATGGTGGATGCTTTTAAAGGAAAATAAGTTGTCAAAATGAAAGAAAAGGATATTGAGTTATGACAACTCGATATCCTTTTTTAGTTAGTAAAGTAAGCCTGATTTTTAAGACGTTGAAGTAGTGGACGGCTAATAAAACTAATAGCAATAATTTTACCAAGATCTGGGATGATAAAGGGAATGACCCCCACAACAAGAGCTTTTTCAAATGTCATTCCAGCTAGGAAATGCAAGCTGAGAATCCCTCCGACAAAGACAAGGGCATCACCCAATAGATTTGCAAGAAAAATCTTGACAATCCCGCTCTTGCTGTTAGTTAGGGAAGAAGTAAGTCCAGAGTATACAAGATAAAACCAAAGATAGCCTGCAGTAGGACCAACTAAAGCCTGAAAACCAGCTCCACCTCCTGCAAAAACAGGAAGACCGATAGCACCTAGAAGAAGATAGAGTCCCACAGAAAGTACAGCCTCTCTCGGTCTAAAGACAGTAGCAATCAAGCCGATTGCAAAGTTTTGCAGAGTGAAGGGGACGGGTCCAATTGGAAGACTGATTTGTGCCAAAACAGCAATGAGAGCAGCCCCAATAGCAGGGATAGCATAAACGTGAGCTTTTTTCAAAATAGCTAACCTCTTTTCTGATATATAGTAACTATTATACTCGTAGAGGAATTATTGTCAACCTATTTTTAAAAACAAGGTAACAAAAATTGTAACAGCCGATTTGATTCACAAGAGAAGTTGGATAATTGTTTTTTATCGATTTGTAAATCGCCTTTATAGATAATCTCATTTTATCAATAAAAAATATACTATAAATACTTGACAAACTAAAATATTAGTATTAAATTAATATTATAAACGCTTACAAATAAATGTGTTCAATTTTAAAATAGAGAATTATTACTGAGTTTTTGTCAAATATTATAATTCAAGGAGAAGTAAAATACAAAAAATTTACTAAGAAGAAGTTCATTTTGCTGGCTACAAGTTTTTTCAGTTTTGGATTTGCTACTACAGCTAGTGTTGGTAGTGAAACTACAGCAATCCCAGTTCTATATCCGATTATTGATTTATGGAAGTATGGTGTAAGTGATAGCTATGGTTATTCGAATTACTTTGTTAGTTCTTCAAATAATATTAGTTCAGAGTCATCAGTAACGAATATTTTGGGAACGTTAAAGTTCACGATAAAAAAGATTATAGATGGACATTTTCAAGCAAAAAATTTGAAATGATGTTCGATTAAATGCACATTGGGATTATTATAGATTTTAAAAAATAATTTATGAAAACAAGAGACCCAATTATAAAATAGAGTCTTTTGTCATATGGTAATTGCTTATGAAATTAAAATTATGTATCATTGGATTCTTCTTTTGTTTGATTGCTACAATTGGTCTGGTCACTATTAGTGATACCGAAATCCCCATACCTTTACCAATTGATGGTGCTTTTTCTATCCAAGGAAAAAGTAATCTTTCTAATAACGAAATATACGAAATGGTTCGTGACTTATCAAAAACGGAAAAGGTTACCATTTACAAGCCAATCGTTCAGAGTTCGGGTCAGTTGAAGTATGTAAACTTTGATGATGTAAATAATGAACAATTAAAGTCAGCACCAATAGTAGGGATGTATTACACACTTGGGAAAATAGATGTAGACAGTTTGAAACCACTTACGATGACTGGACTACAAACAGTATATATGGCTTATCCTTGGTATATAGGAGGAATATTACAATTTACTGGAACTTTAAGAATACTGTTAATGGGTTCAATTTACTTAACTTTATTAGTTGTTTTATTTGTTGTTAGGACGAGGCAGATCAAAGAAGGAGTGATACGACGTTCTTTGGGCTTGCCTGTATACGACCTTAGAAGAGAGTATGTCATTTCTCTTATTTTTGAACTGATTATGATGGCTTTATTGATGATTTCTTACAGTTCTTTTTTGGGTAATGGTTTCTTCACCTATAGTTCTAAGTTATTTTTCTCTCTGCTTTTAACGAATTTTATACTATTTCAAATCATTGATCTCATTACCTTTGTTTTATTATGTGACTATTAGTCT
>NZ_VMMM01000012.1:0-80624 GCF_013277195.1 Streptococcus sp. 2579 | reverse complement strand
CTGACTTCGTCAGTTCTATCCACAACCTCAAAACTGTGTTTTGAGCTGACTTCGTCAGTTCTATCTGCAACCTGTGGCTAGCTTCCTGGCTTGCTTTTTGATTTTTATTGAGTACAAAACACCATAAAAAATGAACTTGGTATTTTCAAGTTCATTTTTTCTTATAGTCTATTTCCGACATTAATACGGTTAATGGCACGTTGCAGTGCAATCTTCGCACGACGTTCTTGGTCAATCAAGTGTTTGTCTTGTGCTTCTTCAATTGCACGTTCTGCACGAAGTTTGGCACGTTCTGCACGACTGATATCGATATCACGAGCACGTTCTGCAGAGTCAGCGACGATTGTAATCATATCATTGGCAATTTCAATAACGCCACCATTTACTGCAATCCAGTTCACGTGATCTTCATCATCAATACGTTTTACCTTTACTTCATCAACTGCTAAAACCGCAATCATATTTTCATGTCGTGGCAAGATCCCCATCTCACCATCCAGAGTTCGAACCGATACATAGCTGGCATGGTGATCATAGACGAGACCATCTGGTGTCACGATCTGGACAGTTAACTGAGCCATAGATCACCTCTTAAAATCCCATTTTTTCAGCTTTTGCAATCACATCTTCGATAGAACCTACACCACGGAAGGCATCTTCTGGTAAGTGGTCGTATTTACCATCAAGGATTTCCTTAAAGCCACGTACAGTTTCAGCAACTGGAACATAAGAGCCTGGCTGGCCAGTAAATTGTTCCGCAACGTTGAAGTTTTGTGACAAGAAGAACTGGATACGACGGGCACGAGCCACCAAGGTCTTTTCTTCATCAGAAAGCTCATCCATACCAAGGATAGCAATGATATCTTGCAATTCATGGTAACGTTGAAGGACACGTTTTACTTCTGCAGCAACTGCATAGTGCTCTTCTCCAACGATTTCAGGTGCCAAGGCACGTGAACTTGAAGCAAGTGGGTCAACGGCTGGGTAGATACCCAATTGTACCAACTTACGTTCCAAGTTTGTTGTTGAATCCAAGTGAGCGAAGGCTGTTGCTGGCGCTGGGTCAGTATAGTCATCCGCTGGCACATAGATAGCCTGGATAGAGGTTACAGACCCCTTCTTAGTTGATGTAATACGTTCTTGCAATTGACCCATTTCCGTAGCAAGTGTTGGTTGGTAACCAACGGCTGATGGCATACGACCCAAAAGGGCAGATACTTCTGAACCAGCCTGAGTGAAACGGAAGATATTATCGATAAAGAGAAGCACGTCTTGGCCTTCTACATCACGGAAGTATTCAGCGATTGTCAAACCAGTAAGGGCAACACGCATACGTGCTCCTGGTGGCTCATTCATCTGACCAAATACCATGGCTGTTTTCTCGATAACGCCTGATTCTTTCATTTCCCAGTAAAGGTCGTTCCCCTCACGAGTACGTTCCCCAACACCGGTAAATACTGAAATACCACCATGTTCTTGGGCAATGTTGTGAATCAATTCTTGGATTAAGACGGTTTTACCAACTCCGGCACCACCGAAGAGTCCAACTTTACCACCTTTAAGGTAAGGGGCAAGAAGGTCGATAACCTTAATCCCTGTTTCAAGGATTTCAGAAGAGGTAGACAACTCATCAAAAGTTGGAGCTTTTTTATGAATTGGCTGACGCTCTGCGTCTTCTGTAAAAGGAGCTTCCAAGTCAATGGTATCTCCCAAAACGTTGAAGACACGTCCCAAAGTTTCTTTACCTACTGGTACAGAGATTGGACGACCTGTGTCCAATACTTCCATTCCACGAGTCAAACCATCTGTTGATTCCATGGCGATAGTACGAACCATACCATCTCCCAACTCTAAGGCTACTTCAAGGACGATTTTTGTTTTTCTTTCGTCATTTTTGTAGACGACAAGTGCATTGTTAATCTCAGGAAGTTTTTCCCCTGCTGCAAACAAGACGTCTACAACGGGACCGATAACCTGAGCAATTTTACCTGAACTCATCTCCTTCTCCTATTCTATATAAGATACTGTCGGTTCCTAGCTAAACTAGGTCCTAAGTTCATTTTCATGCGAGCTGGACTAGACCCTATTCTAAGGCACTAGCTCCTGCTACAATTTCTGTAATTTCTTGTGTAATCGCCGCCTGTCTGGCACGGTTATACTGAATTGTCAAATCATTGATGACTTTCTTAGCATTATCTGTCGCTGTTTGCATTGCTGTCATACCAGCAGCATTTTCAGCTGTCTTAGCATCGATAATAGCACCGTAAATCATACTTTCTGCAAATTGAGGCAACAACTGCTCCAAAATTTCTTCTCGGCTGGTTTCCAATTCAAAAGTCAAGCTATATTCTTCATCCGCTTCATTTGGATCCAAATCCACAATTGGGAGCATTTGTTCCACACGCATCTGGCTTGTCAAGGTATTGACATGGTGGTTGTAACAAACATAAAGCTCATCAAAAAGTTCATTTTGGTACATTTCAACAGTTTTTGAAATAATCTTACGAACTTGATCAAAGCTAGGTTGGTCTGCCAAGCCACGTAGTTCATAAAGTGGTTGAATACCACGGGCCTTAAAGAAATCAGCTCCCATTCCACCGATACAGATCATTTCAAAACTTGTACCGTCTGGGTGGTATTCTTCCTTCAACTCCATAACAGCTTTCAGAATAGAGGAATTATAACCTCCAACCAAACCGCGGTCTGAAGTAATGACGATATAACCTGTCTTCTTAACTGGACGGCTAATCAACATGGGATTAGTTGAACCACCAGCTCCATTACCATGAAGGATGTCTGTCAAAAGTTTGCGAACTTTCTGAGCGTAAACTTGGAAGTTGCGAGCAGCTTCTTCAGAGCGACCTAGCTTAGCAGCCGATACCATTTGCATGGCATTAGTGATTTGACTCGTATTTTTTGTTGAGGCGATTTTTGTTTTAATATCATTTAGAGATACTGCCATCTGACACCTCTATTCTTATTGGAAGCTAGATTGATTGAGAAACTCTGTAATCGCAGCATCCAAGACTGCTTCTTCTGGCAAGTCTTTTGTATCACGAATGGTTTCCAAAATCTCTGGATGTTGAGCATCAAAGAAGGCATGGAACTCTTCCTCGAAACGAACAATATCATCTACTGGAACAGTATCCAAGAAACCATGTGTCAAAGCATAAAGAATGGTTACTTGTTTCTCAACAGGCAATGGTTTATGAACAGGTTGTTTCAATACTTCAACTGTACGACGTCCACGGTTCAATTTAGCCTGTGTTGCCGCATCCAAGTCAGAACCAAACTTAGTGAAGGCTTCCAACTCACGGTATGAAGCAAGGTCAATACGAAGTGTACCAGCAACCTTCTTCATGGCTTTGATTTGTGCAGAACCACCTACACGTGATACAGATGAACCCGCATCGATGGCTGGACGAATACCCGCATTGAAGAGACCATCGCCAAGGAAGATTTGTCCATCAGTGATAGAAATCACGTTGGTTGCGATATAGGCAGAGATATCTCCTGCTTGTGTCTCGATAAATGGTAGGGCTGTAATTGATCCACCACCAAGTTCATCAGAAACTTTAGCTGAGCGCTCAAGCAAACGGCTGTGAAGATAGAAAACATCACCTGGGAAGGCTTCACGACCTGGAGGACGACGAAGCAAGAGTGACAGTTCACGATAAGCTACCGCTTGTTTTGATAGATCATCGTATACAATCAAAACATGCTTCCCTTGGTACATAAATTCTTCCGCCATGGCAACCCCAGCATAAGGAGCTAGGAAAAGCAATGGAGATGGTTGTGAAGCAGAAGCTGTCACAACGATTGTGTAGTCCAAGGCACCGTACTGACGAAGTGTTTCTACTTGCGTACGAACTGTTGATTCTTTTTGTCCAATTGCGACATAGATACAGATCATATCTTGATCTTTTTGGTTCAAGATTGTATCAATCGCAATGGTTGTTTTCCCTGTCTGACGGTCACCGATAATCAACTCACGTTGACCACGACCAATCGGTACAAGGGCGTCAATAGCTTTCAAACCAGTTTGCAATGGTTCTGAGACTGACTTACGTTGCATGACACCAGGAGCTGGCGCTTCTACTGGACGAGTTTTATCTGTGTGGATTTCTCCAAGACCGTCAACTGGACGACCAAGCGGATCCACAACACGACCAATCAGACTTTCACCTACTGGGACTTCCATGATTTTACCTGTACGGCGGATTGTATCGCCTTCACGAATATCTGTAAAGTCACCTAGGATGATAATACCAACGTCTGTTGACTCTAAGTTTTGAGCCATACCATAAGAACCGTTTTCAAAGATCAACAACTCTCCACTCATGGCATTTTCAAGGCCGTGAGCACGCGCGATACCGTCCCCGATATAGGTTACAACACCTGTTTCAGTCACATCAAAATTGGGTTTGAAATTTTCAATTTGTTGCTTAATTAAAGCGCTGATTTCTTGTGCGTTAATTGCCAAAAGAACACCACTTTCTATTTCAAATTTTCTTTAACAACTTTAAGTTGTTGTTTAATACTCACATCAATTGTCTTGTGATTGGCAAAAATAACAAAACCACCAATGAGACTTTCATCGATTTCTTCTTTTACACTCCTTACTTTCAGAGACATTTTCTTCTCAATCAAAGGGAGCAAACGACTCTTTTGTTCATCAGTTAGAGGATGAGCAGCAGTAATCGTCACTTCAAATCGATTTGTTTCTTTTTCAAGTCGGTCCAAGCAATCTACAAGCACATCATAAAAAAGATTTACTCTGTGATTGTAGGCCAGAACCTGGATAAAGTTTTGTAATAAAGGTGACACAGAGTCTTGGAAAAAAGCAATCGTTTTTTTCTTGTCAGACTCATCTACTGTCACTTTTTTTAAAAAAGAAGGTAAACCTGTTTCTTCAGCAACTTGCTTGATTTGAGTCAAGTCTGAAAAGATACGGGCTTCTTCTCCTTTTTCAAGTACCAATTGGACAAAAGGCATGCTGTATTTTTCAATTACCTTTACTGTTTTCTTGTCCATTAAGCTTCTCCTAGCTGATCGATATACTGATCAATGAGTTCTTTATGGGCATGACCGTCAAGGTTTTGTGAGATGATTTTACCAGCTAGGCTGATGGTCAAATCTGCTACCTCACCCTTAACGCTTTGTAAAGCTTCAGCTTTGTTTTGAGCAATTTCTTGGTTTGCTTTTTCTTTTAAGCGTCCTGCTTCTAGTTTAGCATCTACTAAAATACTAGCCTTACTTTTCTCAGCTGTTGCTTTCGCATTCTCAATGATTGCCTTGGCTTCTTTACGGCTACCAGCCAATTCATCTTCGCGTTTTTGAGCCAATACTTCTGCTTTTTGACGGGCTTCTTCAGCACTGTCAATATCAGTAGCAATTTTTTCAGCTCTTTCTTCGAAAATGCCTGTAATATTAGACCATGCAAATTTTTTAATCAAGACTAGCAAAAGAATAAAAGAGCCAGTGATTAAAATAAAATTACCAATCAATTCACCTACTGTTACGTGCATCAGTTACTCCTTTCTATTCCTCTTCAATATTAATCTTATTCCCTAAATACACAGATGTCAAAAGAGTAAAGACATAAGCTTGGATGCAGGAAATAAAGACAGAAAATGCAGTCCAAGCCAAATTAGCTCCAAAGGCTACTGGATACCAATAAATAGCTTGGTGGGAAAGAAGAAGTAACAAACTCGTCATGACCTCTCCTGCAAAGATATTCCCAAAAATCCGCAAAGCCAAAGATAAGAAGTTTGTAAATTCTTCCAAGATATTCATCGGTATGACAAAAACAGGACTCATAAAAGATTTTATACTTTTTTTAAATCCACGACGACGAACGCTTTCTATATGTGTCAACAAAATGACAAGAAAAGATAAGGTTAAGTCATACTGTAAATTAGCGGTTGGCGAACTCCACCAGTTAGTCCCATCGATCGTTTGAAGCTTTGTCATTAAGCCAAGGTTATTGGCAATCACCATGAAAAGAAATAAACAAAGGAAAAAGAGTGAGTAATCTTTCATGTAGCGCGAACCAATGTTAGGTTCTGTAAATCCAATAACAAAGTCATAGACATACTCAAGTACATTTTGCTTTCCTTTGGGTTTCAAGGTCATATTGCGGCTTGCCCAATAAATAAAGACAAAAATAACTCCCACAATCAACAAGGTCATGGCTAACATAGTCAGATTGAAGATAACAGGACCAATAGAGATGATTGGATTAATACTTTCTTCCATCTAAAATCCTCCCTTTTCTTCTCGTTCCATGTATTTATTTGATAATAAATGAGAAGACAAGAGTTACAAAGAAAGTTCCTTCAATAAAGGCAACACCTAAAAACATCAAACTACGAAACTCAGAAAGCATATCTGGTTGGCGTGCTACTGATTTAAACAGTCCATTCATCAATAAACCTTCACCGACAGATACGCCCATACAGGCAATACATAAGCCTAAAAATGTTAAATTCATAACGAATTCTCCTTTAAAATAAAATTTACTTACTTAGTGTAGTCCTAAAATTTAAATTTGTCAACTTTTTTTGCACATTGGAAGCGTTTAATGAAAATTACTTCCATTTTCTTTCGTATTTCACTCTATTCTGAAAAGCTTGTGTATATTTACTGAAGCTAGCAAGTCTTACCTGTAAATTTAATGAAAGCAACACAAAATCCGAGAGGGGAATCTCGGATTAAGGTCAATTTAAAAAGATAGAGAGTTTTTAGTTTAAATAAATTGTTTTAAAATATCAACAACATCACTTTTTTTCTTAACCTGATAGGAGTTGATTCCCAATTTCTCAACTGCCATTGCATTGTACCCAATATTGCCCAGAAAGACACAAGTTGTAGGATTTAACTGGTATTTATCGATAGTTACTCATATCCATCAGTCCACCTCCATATTCACCTTACAAATCCTTTTGGTAATAATATCTTTTCCCAATGTAGGGATAGTCTTGTAACCTAAAGACTTCCTTGTAGCCATGCCTTTTATAAAAATCTGGAGCTTGAAACTGGTAAGTATTGACAAAAGCAAAACGACAGTTTCGATTCTTAGCTTCAGTTTCTGCTTGCTGCAATAGTTTTGAACCGATTCCTTGCCCTCGCAATTCCTCTTTCACAAACAAATACTCTATCTCCAACCAATTTCCAAAAGTCTCTGCTATCAAACCTGCCAGGAGATTGCCCTTTTCATCTTCGACATAAAGATTAAGTGGCTCACTTTCAGCCTCTTCTCTTTTTGAACGGTTATAAGCACGAATCAAATTCCCAATTTCGTGCGCCTTCTGGGATTCCTTATTTTCCAATCTAAAGTACATCCAAACCTCCTTGAAAACTGATACAGCTTGATTATAGTCTTATTTCAATAGACTGTCAAACTAGAAAAACCCACCAACCTGAGTTGATGAGTTCTTAATCTATTTTCTAAATTTCCACTGGCTATAAATCCCAAAACCGATAATCCAGATAGCTGATCCGATTGCTCCTACAAATGTAGACTCTTGTAAAAAGAGGGTTACAAAGACAAAGGCAAAGAAGAGCATGGTTAAAGGATTTAAGAAACGATAATGGGGCATGAGATAGCCATCCGCCATAAAGTCTGGTGACTTGCGGTATTTAAGGTGAGCTACCATGATCAAGATATAAATGGCAATATAGACACCTGATGATGATGCCGTAATCAAGGCAAAGGCATCCGAAACTCCTGGCAAGACGTTGATAAAGGCTGCTAGGGCAATCAAAATCGCTGAGGCAATGATGGCATTTTGTGGCACATTGTGGCGAGAAAGAGTATCTGCCTTGATAGCCTTTAGGAAGCGATTTGGCGAATCATGAGCAATCTGATACAAATGGCGCCCTGTTGAATAAAGGGTTGAGTTAAGAGCAGATGCTGCTGAGGTCAAAACGACGAAGTTAATCAAGGCTGCTGCCCACTTGATACCGGCCAATTCAAATACTGTAACAAAGGGAGAATCAGCAGAAGCCAGTTCACGCCATGGAATGATGGACATAATGGCCAAGAGGGCTCCGCCATAGAAAAAGACGATTCGTAGAGGAATTTCCTTAACAGCTTTTGGCAAGACATGACGTGGATTTTTGGTTTCAGAAGTTGTGACCCCGATAAACTCAATCATAAGGTAGGCAAAAAAGACCATCTGGAAGGCCATGACAAAGTTGACACCTCCATTTGGGAAGAGGGAGAAATTATCAGCAATATTGGCTAAACTTGCTACTCCATGAGGTGTCTTAAAGCCTGTCAAGACCATAAAGACTCCTGTTGCAATCATGGCTAAAATAGCCACAATCTTAACCATCGCAAACCAAAACTCAACTTCTCCAAAGAGCTTTACCGCAATCAGATTGACCAAGGCTAGAATGGTCAAAAATCCAATCTCAATCATCCAACTTGGCCAAGTTGGGAACCAAAATTGCACATAATGTGCGATAGCAGTGATTTCCGCCATACCGATAAAGACAACAGATAGCCAGTAAGACCAAACCGAGAAATAGCCCCAGCCCTTACCCAAATGGCGTGTGATAAAGTTGATAAAGGTATGTTGCTCAGGGTCTTGGTAAAGCATTTCCCCAACAGCACGCATCATGAGGAACATGAAAGCCCCAGTAATCATATAAATCAGTACAATGGAAGGACCTGTTAGGCTGATAGAGCGACCTGCTCCCAAAAAGAGTCCTGTTCCGATTGTTCCAGCGATTGCCATAACCTGCACATGACGATTGGTCAGACCACGCTCCATCTTGTTTTTTTTCTTTGAACTCATATAGTCTCCAATTTCAATTCAATTTAAAATGGAAAAAGGAGTGAGTGAAGCGCACAGCCTCCCCACTCCTTTCTTCTGTTTTAGGCTGTTTTTTCAACCTTTAAGATTTTTACATCATAGCTACCAACAGGCGTTTCAATGGTTGCTGTGTCACCTGTTTTCTTGCCAATCAAGGCTTGTCCAATTGGGCTTTCATTTGAAACCTTACCTGCAAAGGCATCCGCACCAGCTGAACCTACGATAATATAAACTTCTTCTTCGTCCTCACCAATTTCTTGGATAGTGACTGTTTTACCAATCGCTACTTCGTCCTGGGCAACTGCGTCGCTATTGACGATTTCAGCATAGCGGATTTTTGTTTCCAAGCTAGAGATTTGTCCTTCAACAAAGGCTTGTTCATCCTTAGCTGCTTCGTACTCACTGTTTTCTGAAAGGTCACCGTATGAACGGGCAATCTTAATGCGTTCTACCACTTCTGGACGGCGGACCAATTTCAATTCTTCTAATTCTTTTTCAAGTTTTTCCTTTTCCTCAAGGGTCATAGGATATGTTTTTTCTGCCATTTTTCTCAACTTTCTTCTGATGATATTTTCGAAAGAAAATTATGTGAAGTATCACATAATTTTAGTTTGTTTGGTTTAATTTGCTGTTGACATGTTCAGCGACATTGCGGTCGTGGTCTTCTTGATTGTTAGCATAGTAGACCTTGCCTTCTGTGACATCTGCTACAAAGTAGAGGTTATCGCTCTTAGTTTGATTGATGCTTGACTCAATCGCATCCAGACTTGGACTATCGACTGGACCAGGCATGAGACCTACATTTTTATAAACATTATAAGGTGAATCAATGTTGGTATCAATCGCAACATCCTCAGCTAGGCTGATATTTTGCCCCAGTTTTCCTTGGGCATACAAGATTGCAATGTTACTTTGAAGTGGCATATCACGATTCAAACGATTGTAGAATACACCGGCAATGAGCTTACGATCTTCTGTCTTGGCACCTTCTTTTTCGACCAAGGAAGCAATGGTCAACAACTCATTGACAGTCAAGTTTTTAGATTTGATAGTACTATAATAAGGAGATAGGTTCTTGTCCATAGCTGCCAACATCTCATCAATCAAGCTCTCAATAGTTGTGCTTTCCTTGATAGAGTATGTAGCTGGGAAAAGGTATCCTTCCAAACGATAACGCGCACCGCTGTCTTTTGTAGGCAAACTTTCCAATAAAGTAGGATATTTAGCTACTGCTTGACTGATAAACGTCTCATCTTGAACTTTTGCCAAGAAAGCCTCCGCTGTCAAAGGCTCTTTGAAGTCACCTTGCAATTGACCCACAGCTTGAGCAATCTGATCCAAGGTATAACCTTCTGGAATTGTCAAAGTCGCAAGGACAGGTTCTTGTGGTTCATCTGTTCCACCTTTTTGCAACTCTTTGAGTAAGTCTTCTGTACTCATACTCTTTTGCAAATTGTAGTAACCTGCTTTCAAATCGGTATAATTTTTATACTTAGCATAAAAGCTAAAAATCAGACCATGCTTTACCAAACCAGCTTTTTCAAGCGTCGTACCGATTTCTTGAACGTTTGAACCTTCTGGAATTCCAACAGTCACATATTGTTTCGATGAAGCATCCACAGGCTGTAAAGATGCCTGAACATACTGGTAACCAAAGTAACCACCTGCTGAGAGCAAGGCAAGGAATACAAGGAATGAAATCACAAAGGCTTTCACATGTGACTTCTTCTCTTTCTTAGGCTTAACGGGTTTTGCTCCTTCTCTACGGCTACGACGTGGTGTATCGCTGATGATATCCACTGTTTCTGTAGCAGGCGTAGGTGTTTCTGAACCTGCTTGTTCTGCTTTTTTCTCTGCCGTCTTATAGGAAACAGCTACCCTTGTTGGGGTTTCATTGTATTCTCTTTCAAGTTTCTTAGGTCTAATAGGACCTGGTCCTGGTCTTGAACCACTTTCTTCCGCTGGAGAAGAAGGTACATCTTGACTTGGATGACTTGGAGCACCAGGAGTTTCTCTTTGAATATCATCTGCTGGAGAAGCTGGTACATCTTGACTTGGGTGAGTAGGCACTGTAGGAGCTTTTCTCATAATCTCCTCTACCGTTGACAAGGAATCAGCCATGAGTTCTTCAGCTGAAGGTTCATTTGCAGGAGTGCGAACTACTGCCTTATCTTCTTTCAGAACTTCATCATAGCCTTTTACTTTTTCTAAATCTCTCAGAATCTGCTCTTTAAAGCTTAATTTCTCTTCTTCTCTTGACTTTTCACTCAAAAGTTTTTCCTCCTTGTTGACAATCCATAATATTATATCTTAAAAGTCCAAGAAAAGCAACCTATGATACTTTTCCTAGCTTATTTTTTATACTCAATGAAAATCAAAGAGCAAACTAGGAAGCTAGCCGCAAGCTGTACTTGAGTACGGTAAGGCGACGCTGACGTGGTTTGAATTTGATTTTCGAAGAGTATTAGCTTCCCAGACCATATCATACCATGTTTCCCCTGCAAAGGTTGACTGAGACAAGCCTTCATTGACAAATCCATGCTTTTCATAGTAGACGATGAGATAGTCATGACAGGTTAGGTTAATGCCATCTCTCTTATCCTCAAGAGCAACTTCTTTCAAGGCTGTTAGTAATTTTTGACCCAGTCCTAGTCCCTGTGACTCCTTGGCAATAGAAAGACAGGTCACAGAGATATAACCACCAGGCTCATGACTATAGTCTTTTATTTCTTCTGTAAAAGACTGGTCTTGCAGATGACGATGGGGACCAACTGGCCCTTCAATATAACCCATGATTCTCCCCTCTTTTTCTGCAACCAGAAACGAGGTCTGAATTTCTCGCAAATGCGATTCAAAAACAGAATGAGGAATGGCTTCTTCAACCGAGAAATTTTCTAGTTCAATCTCAACGATACGTTCTAAATCTTCTAATCTTGCTTGTCTGATTTTCATTGTGCCTCCAGATAAAAGGGATTAAACCAAATCATACTAAATCCCTGGCTAGTTGCATAAAGCGAAGTTTCTTCATCAATAAAACCGTTCATTTCAAAATAGGAAAGCAGCTCATCAGGACTCTCCAAACGAATCCCTTTGTAATCCAGCTCAACTGCCATCTCTTTCAAGGCTGCAAGAAGAAGTGTTCCCAAGCCCTGTCTCTGATGGTCAGCCTCGATGACCAAAGAATGTATTTTTAGACATTGCGGATTGTCTGACTGCGGACTTGATAGAATATAGCCTAAAAGTTGATTTTCATCCCTAGCTAGAAGAAAGGTATCCGCACACTTACGGATACTTTCTTCTAAAATATGGGAAGGTTGCTGCTTTTCAGCTGGAAAAGATGAAGTTTGAAGTACCACTACCTCAGCCAAATCAGACTGACTTGCCTGAATGATCTTAATTGGAATTTCCATGAGAATAACCTATTGAACATTGCTTGTCAAGTTTGACAAGAGACGCTCAAATGAGTATTCATAGGTTTGGATGTCTCCTGCTCCCATAAAGACGTAGACAGCATTATCATGGTCTAGGAGTGGAGAAACATTTTCGACAGTGATGACTTGGTGTTTCTTGTTGATTTTATTGGCTAGGTCTTCTACCTTGACATCACCATTGTCTACCTCACGAGCAGATCCATAGATTTGCGCTAGGTAAACAGCATCTGCTTGGTTTAAAGCATGAGCAAAGTCATCTAACAAGGCAATGGTTCTTGTAAAGGTATGCGGTTGGAAGACCGCTACAATTTCCTTGCTTGGGTATTTCTGACGAGCCGCATCCAAGGTCGCAATAATTTCTGTTGGATGGTGGGCAAAGTCATCGATAATAACTGTGTCATTGACAATTTTCTCAGTGAAACGACGCTTAACACCGGCAAATGTTTTCAAGTGCTCACGCACCAAGTTCAAATCAAATCCTGCTGTGTAAAGAAGACCAATAACGGCTGTCGCATTCATGATATTGTGACGACCAAAGGTTGGAATGTGGAATTGCCCCAAGTCTTGTCCACGGAAATGAACGGTGAAGGTTGAACCAGTTGTTGAACGAAGAAGTTCACTAGCTACAAAGTCATTACCTTCTGCTTCAAAACCATAATAATAAATTGGTGCATCAGACGTAATTTTACGCAATTCTGCATCTTCACCATAGACAAAAAGACCCTTGGTAATTTGTTTGGCATAGTCATTAAAGGCATTGAAAACATCCTCGAGACTTGTGAAATAGTCTGGATGGTCAAAGTCAATGTTGGTGATAATAGAGTATTCTGGATGGTAAGGCATAAAGTGGCGTTCATATTCGTCAGATTCAAAGACAAAATATTTGGCATTGGCCGAACCACGACCTGTCCCATCCCCAATCAAGAAGCTAGTGTCTGTGATGTGAGACAAGACATGAGACAACATACCTGTCGTTGAAGTTTTTCCATGCGCTCCAGCTACTCCCATGCTAACAAAGTCACGCATAAAGCTACCTAGAAATTCATGGTAACGTTTGTAGCTGATACCATTTTGGTCTGCATAGGCAATTTCGACGTTGTTATCTGGACGAAAGGCATTTCCAGCGATAATTTCCATATCACCGTCTAGATTCTTTTCATCAAAAGGAAGAATGGTAATTCCTGCCTGCTCAAGACCGCGTTGAGTAAAGTAGTACTTTTCAACATCTGATCCTTGAACCTTGTGCCCCATTTGGTGCAACATCAAGGCCAAGGCACTCATCCCTGATCCCTTAATTCCGATAAAATGATATGTCTTTGGCATGTTTTCTCCCCTATTCTGTAATTCTGGTCAGATTCAACTCTTGGGCAACCCGACGTTCTTGTTCTGTTTGTTTACTTTTTTTATTATAGATTTGGCTCTTCTTTAGAAAATCATAGTTGTTTTTCTTTGGAGCAGGTGCTGACACTTCTTCATTCTTGGTAGAGATAGATTTGACTTCTTCCGCCAAGATGTAATGAGACTGGGTCAATTTTTGGCTATATTTGACAAATTCACCAGGATTTTCCTTTTGGAAAGGAGCTGTCGGTTGGTTGCCCTGTCTAACAAGGCCTGATTTAGAATGACGTCTCGCACGGCTGAAATCCTGAGTTAGATAGTTAGCAGAGCGTTTCTTCTTCAAGTCTGCACGCGCTTCTTCACGCGCCACCTCTGCATAGCTCTTTCCTTCTTTTTTTACCCCTAAAGGAGCCTTTTTAGGTTTCTCTACTTGCTTTTCAATTGGTTTTACTGGCGCCTCTTCAGTAATAGGAGCCCATTCTAAATAATTTTTATCTCGATACTCACCCTTGATATTACTGATCAGATCAGACTCATCATAGAGATTCATGACTGGCATTTCAGTCAACATGACCTCGTCATCTGACACCAATGGAAATCGTTCTTGTTTCATTTTCTATTTCCTTTCAACACTTCATTATAGCGTATTGTCTTGATTTTTCAAGTACTGGCTTCAGAAATTCCCAAAATTTCTCTAATTTCTGCTAGGGTCAGACTGCCACGTGACTCTGTGCCATCCAATACTTGTGACACCAGATGTTTCTTCTGTTCTTGGAGTTCCTGAATTTTTTCTTCAATGGTTCCCTTGGTCACCAAGCGATAGACCTCAACCGTTTCTTCCTGTCCCATCCGATGGGCACGGCCAATGGCTTGCGCCTCCACCGCAGGATTCCACCAAAGGTCAACCAAGATAACGGTATCAGCACCTGTCAGATTCAGACCGACACCACCAGCCTTGAGGGAAATCAGAAAGGCATCTCTTTCTCCTTGGTTAAAGGCCTTGGTCATGTCTTGTCTTTCCTTGGCTGGGGTTGAACCTGTGATTTTAAAGGAAGTTAAGCCCAAGTCTGGCAATTCTTGTTCAATTTTCTCCAACATTCCCTTGAACTGCGAGAAAATCAAGACACGGTGTCCGCCGTCTGCCGCCTGGACCAGCAGGTCTCGGAGACTATCCAGTTTGCCACTGGCTCCCTGATAATCCTCCATAAAGAGGGCAGGAGTGTCACAGATTTGGCGCAAGCGCATCAGACCAGACAAGATTTCCACACGACTTCGCTGAAATTCCTGATCCGACACCTGAGCTAAATGGTCTCGCATCTGTTGCAACTGGGCTAGGTAGATAGCCTTCTGCTGGTCTTCCAGTTCATTCTTATAAACCACTTCAATCAAGTCTGGCAATTCAGTCAGAACTTCTTCTTTCTTGCGTCGCATCACGAAAGGCTTGATAAACTGAGCCACTCGCTCTGCTGGCAATTTCATAAATTCTTTCTTGCTTGGCAAAAGTCCTGGCATGACGATTTGGAAAATAGACCACAGCTCACCCAGATGATTTTCAATCGGTGTCCCTGATAGAGCAAAAACTGACGGCACCACAAACTGTCTCAAGGTCTGGGCTATCTTGGTCTGGGCGTTTTTCATGACCTGAGCCTCATCTAAGAAAAGAAAGTCAAAGTCCATCTCCTGATAAAGCTCACTATCCTGACGGAAGGTAGCATAGCTGGTCACATAGATTTGATGGCTCTCAGCAAGAATCTCTTCACGACTAGCTTTCAATCCATGAACAACAGCCACATCCAACTGTGGGGCAAACTTCTGAAATTCATCTGCCCAGTTGTAAATCAAACCTGACGGAGCCAAAATCAAAACCCGACTTTCTTTTGTCACTTGACTGGTCAAAAAAGCAATGCTCTGCAGGGTTTTTCCCAATCCCATATCATCAGCTAAAATCCCACCAAAACCATAATGATGGAGCATTTGCAGCCAGCCGATTCCCTTTTCCTGATAATCTCGCAAATCAGCCTGAACCTGAGTTGCTTGTCTAGGGAAGTCCTCTGGATGCGTCAAATCGTGGGCCAGATTTCTGAATTCTTGTGAAAAAGAAACACGGTCACGTCCTTCAAAGAGATGAGCTAAACTGTAGGCCAAGGATTTCCGAGCCTGTAAGGAGCCATCTTTTAGTTCAAACTGCCCTAGTTCCTGTAGATTTTGGCGAATTTTCTTGGTTTCTTCATCGAAAAAGTAGACTTGATTAGACGCACCAATATAAAAATCTCGATTATCAACCAAGGCCTGCATGGCTTGGTCAATTTCCTCTTGGGTAATATCTTGAAAATCAAACTGGATTTCCAAGAGACCTCCCTTGGAAGCAATCTGCACTTGAGGACTCGCTAGGCTATAAAGCTCTTCTAGCTTGTCTGATAAATCAACATGACCGAGTTTTTCAAAGACTGGAATGATTTCGTGAAAGAAATGATAGACAGACTCTGCTTTTAAGGCCTGACGCCAAGATTGAAAATCCGCTTCAAAGCCAGCTGCCAAACAAACTTGGAAAACTCTTTCTTCTAAATCAGCATCACTTGAAAATGGCAATTCTTCTAGCTTTTGTCGGCTTGATACCTGCCTATCCCCATAATCAAACTGAATTTCTAAACGAATCCGATTATCTTCTTCCCTGTCAAAGTAAAAAGAGGGCGCAAAAGTTTTGATTTGTAACCGTTCTGGAGCTGAAACGGTCCCCATCTGGTTAAAAAGAGTCAGACAGGAAGCCAACTTATCGCGGTCACTGCTATCAAATTGCAGGTATTTTTTCCCATGTTGATCCACAGGCAGCGCTTTGATTTCCTTGAGAAGACGCATCTGCTGGTCTGTTAGAAAATAAACCTGTCCTTTATGGAACAGCACAGCTCCCTGATAAAAGACATTGACCCTTGGACTCTCACCGATTTCCATTTCAAAATAGTCCGAGTATTCTGTTACTGTAAAGGCAAATAGATTGGCATCAGCATGCATATCCTGAAAAAGCAGAGTCTGGTAGCTATCCACTTGATGGTCAAATTGAAAATGAGGCAAGGTCATCAGTAAATTCACACCCTGCTCAAAAAAAGTCAGAGGGAAAAAGAGGTGCCGACCTTGGTTTTGGAAAAAGAAATCTGGAGCCTGTTCTTCTTCCGTTAGTCCGCGTAAGAAAGTCAGAAGTTCTTGGCTGGCTTTATCAAAGGTTTCCCAAGACAGAGACTCCTCATAAGTTTTACCAATCATATAAGGTTTTCTCTTCTCGACGACTTTTAAAAAGAGTGGAATATCCCGAATAACGTAGTATTTTTGGCTATTGATTTGCCCGATTCTCAGGGTCCACAAGATATGGTTGCTTCCTGCTTCCACTTGTCCCACAGCTGATAATTCATAGGCACGTTCTGATTTTGGAGACAAGATTCGGTCCAAAAATTTGCCACCCAAGGTCACATTGGTTTCAACAGCCTCTTTTTCTTCATGACCTTCTTCCAGACTTTGCAAGATTTCCTGACCACGCTCATCATTTTTCAGAAAATGCTCCAGCGCTGCCAAATGCACACAGTAGCCCCTCTTTTGGAAAAAATCGCAAGCACAAAAAATCAAATCATCCTCTAAACTATAGCGCAGTTCTTCTTCTGCAACGCGAGCGTAGAGCCGATTGTTCTTTTCCTTGATGATGTCAACCTTACCAGTTTCATAAAGGGCAACGCCTTCGATACGGACTTTCCCCGGAATCAATTTAGCCATATTTTTACCTTTACCTTATCTTTTTATTATACCATATTTTCCCCTATGAAAATAGCCTTCTAGGAAGACTTTTCTCCTAGAAGGCTGGATTTTTAACGTTTGGCAAAAGTCGTCACAATTCGCTGACAAACTTCTTGCAACAGAGATTTAGGCATGGCTACATTGAGTCGGGCATGGAGACTCCCTTCCTCTCCAAAATCCAAACCACGGTTGAGGATAACCTTGGCTTCATTTCTCAACAGCTCTTGCAATCTTTCATCAGTCAGGTCATAGGCTGAAAAATCAAGCCAAATCAAGTAGGTTCCTTGCGGTTTCATGACCTTGATTTTAGTCTCTTTTCCAAATAAATCCACCACATAATTGATGTGGTCTTCAAAGACTTGCTTGAGTTCCTCTAACCAATCCTTCCCATAGCGATAGGCGGCTTCTGTCGCCAAATAACCCAATCCTGAAATTTCATGCTGGTTATTGGTCAACTGGCGTTTCTGGTAAGCCACTCGCAACTTAGGATTTTCAATAACTGCATATGAATTTTTTGTCCCAGCAATGTTAAAGGTTTTAGTAGCACTGGTCAAGACGATAGCAAATTCTTTGAAGGTAGGATCAATGGTATTGAAGGAATGATGCTTGTGACCAAAGAGGGCCAAATCTTGGTGAATCTCATCTGAAACCAAGAAAACACCGTGTTTTTGGCAGAGTTGGCCAATCTTCTCCAACACTTCTTTTTCCCAAACACGTCCACCAGGATTGTGAGGGTTACAAAGAATATAGAGTTTGACATCCTCTTCCACCAAATCCTTTTCAAGTCGGTCAAAGTCAATCTCAAACAGACCATCCTTTTCCACCAAAGAATTGGTAATCAATCTACGGTTGTTCAACTTGACACTGCGTGCAAAGGGGGGATAGACAGGTGTGTTAATCAAAACTGCCTCGCCTTCTTTTGTAAAGGCTTGAATAGCTGTTGAGATGGCTGGTACCACACCCTCGATAAAGACAAGAGCCTCTTTGTCAAAGTGGTAATCGTGTTGTGTAGCTTCCCACTTTTGAACTTCCTTAATTAACTCTTCACTGGCATAGGTATAGCCATAAACCAGTTGATCAGCGTAAGTCTGCACGGCTTGGCGGATTTCAGGCAAGACTACAAAGTCCATATCCGCTATCCAAGCCGGTAGGACTTCACTATCCGTTTCGGCTTCTTTCCATTTATAGGTATGGTGCCCTAAACGATTGGGCAGGCTTGTAAAATCATATTTTCCCATCTTTGTCTTATCCTTCCAAGGCTTGGCGCAAATCTGTAATCAAATCTCTAGCATCCTCAATCCCAATTGACAAACGCAAGAGGTCATCTGTCAAACCATAAGAATGGCGCACTTCTGCTGGAATATCAGCGTGAGTTTGCGTCGTTGGATAAGTAATGAGACTTTCTACCCCACCCAAACTTTCCGCAAAAGAGAAGACCTTGAGGCTGTTTAAAATGTGAGGAATGCGTGTTTCATCGGCTACTTTAAAGGAAATCATGCCTCCACGACCAGTGTAGAGAACTTCCTTAACTGCTGGAGAATCCTTCAAAAAGGCAACCACTTCTTGGGCGTTAGCTGTTGAGCGTTCCATACGAAGAGACAAGGTCTTGAGACCACGAATCAATTGATAGCTGTCAAATGGTGACAAAACTGCCCCTGTCGTATTGAGATTGTAAAAAAGCTTCTCGTATAGTTCTAAACTATTGGTCACAACCACTCCAGCCAAGACATCATTGTGGCCTGCTAGATACTTGGTTGCTGAATGGAGAACGATATCTGCTCCATCTTCAATCGGACGTTGGTAGATAGGGCTGTAGAAGGTATTGTCCACAACTACTTTGGCACCCTTAGCATGAGCCAATTTTGCTAGTTTTTCGATATCAAATTCCAACATCAAGGGATTGGTTGGTGTTTCGATATAGAGAACATCCACGTCCTTTTCTAGCTCAGCAATCAACTCTTCTTCTGTATTGGCATAGGTAAAATGGAAACGGCCTTCCTGCTCCACTTGATTGAACCAGCGGAAAGAACCACCGTAAAGGTCACGGACAGCCAAGACCTTACTTCCTACCGGGAAGACACTAAAGGCCAGTACAATAGCTGACATCCCTGAGCTAGTCGCTAGGGCATAGTCTGCGGACTCAATAGCCGCCAAGACTTCTTCCGCCTTACTGCGAGTTGGGTTTTTGGTGCGCGTATAGTCAAATCCAGTAGATTTACCAAACTCTGGGTGCTGATAGGTCGTTGAAAAATGAAGCGGTGTCACCAATGCACCTGTCGCTTCATCTGACTTAATACCCGCTTGGGCCAAAATTGTGTTAATGTGTAATTCCTTGCTCATACAATTCCTCCAAATCTATAGTAACTATTGTACCACTTATTTTCATCAACTCATTTTCTTCTTTTCAAGAGCTAGTTATAGTTTCAAACTATAGACTTATACTCTTCGAAAATCTCTTCAAACCACGTCAGCGTCGCCTTACCGTAGGTATATGTTACTGACTTCGNNAAAACAGTGTTTTGAGCAGCTTGCGGCTAGCTTCCTAGTTTGCTCTTTGATTTTCATTGAGTACTAGCTAGTAAAACTAAAAAAGAATCCAGAAAACACTCCAGATTCTTTTGTGAAAATGATTGCTAGGGTTTACTGTGAACGAAAAAAATCCTGTTGGGCTAAATAGTCATAATGGTCTTTGTTAAATTGATACTGACCCACATGCTGACTGATCTGACCGACATCCACAGAAAAAATACAGGCTTCATTTTGATAGTTCCAGTTCAGCCTAACTGTATTCAAGACTGGCTTATAAGTAAAATCTTGAACTTGATTCCAAGGTATCTCTAGGACTTGATTAGAATGATTTTCTATTACATCACTGATGTCCATCAAGTAGATTCCCTTAGGCGTGAAGGCCAGAATCTTAGGCTTCACACTCGACTGAACATAGTAGGCTCCTCCTACAACGAAGAAATCAATAAAGGATTTCAACCATGTCTTTTTCTTGAAAGCCATCAGAAAATTCTTTTGCCCTTCAATGCGACAAGTTGAGAGAAATGATTCAATCTGTTTTTCTGTTGCAAACTCCATAATAGCGCCCATGATGTTACCTCCATAAAAATCACTAAATAGCCAGTTAAGAATTCTTCACTTAAAGAAGAACTTATCATTAGTTACATTTTATCTTACTTTTCCAGTAGACAGCATCCCTCCTATTAAATCATCCTAGCATGTGCACACTTCAATCAACATTGGGTAGATTTTCGAAAATAGTTTCTCACATTTTTGTTATATTCATTATAACATAAATTTAATAAACCAATTAAAAAATGTAAGCACTTTTCTTCCAAATTTACCATCATTCTATTAAAAAACGACAGCTTCTTTCGAAACCATCGTTTTTCGTGAAAAATCCTTATTTGACATGTTTTGCCAATTCTTCTTGGGCTTTTTTATTGGATTCTTCTTTTTCTTTCAGCCATTTTTCTTTGGCTTTTTCATATTCGTCTGTTGTGACTGTCTTATCTTGTAATTTGAGGTATTTATAGGATTCAACCCCTTTATTACCAGCCAATGAATATGGTGTTGAGAAAGGAACGATTTTTCTCAATGTTGGTGTTCCACCAAGTGAAACATTTGGAATTGCTAGAGAGCTATCTACTAACCAAGCTTGGATTTCAGCATACTTTTCATAGCGTTTTGCAATATCTTGTTCCTTATTAGCTTCTTCCAACATTTGAGTGTAGACATCCAATCCAACAGCCTTGGCCTTGTCATTGGCTTCACCTGGCTCGAGTCCAAGACTTTGTAGAACCCCACCATTCTTGACACTAAAGATATCAAGATAGCTAGATGGATCAAGATAGTCCGCACTCCAACCACCATTGTAGAGATCGTAGTCTTTTTGCGCAGCTGTTTGAGCTAGATAACCTGAACTATCATAGTCCTCTGTAGAAAGTAGGTGGACATCAATCACAACATTTTCTGCACCTAAGACAGACTCAATTGATTGCTTCATGGAATTGATTCCTTGAATTTCAGCCTTATTGGTCAACTCTATATTTTTATCTAAGTGGATAGGGAATGTTACCCCCTTAGCTTCTAATTCTTTCTTAGCTTCTGCAAATTTGGCTTTGGCTTTCTCTGGATTGTAGTATGGATCTTGGGCATCCGCGAAGTTGATTCCTTGCCATTCCTTACCATAATTGACCATCTTAGAAGCCACTACTTCACCAAAGTCTTTTCCCTTGATACTTACGAAGTTTGGAGGAACAACCAAGTTACGCAAAATCTTAGTTGCACCATCTTCTCCTTGAGATTGAGCCCCGTAAGCTGTCCGATCATAGGCAAAATTAATGGCTTGACGGAAGTTTTTATTAAGAACCGCTTCTTGAGTCGATTTCTTTTCAGCATCACTTGTCTTGGAAGTGAATTTATAAGATTGTCTATCCAGATTAAAGTTTAAGAAGTAAGAAGTGGCATCTTGCATGCTATAGACGATATCATCTTTGTATTTTTCTTTAATTCCTTCATAACTTGAACTATTCGGATAGAGACGAGCGTAGCTATAGGCTCCGTCTGTAAAGTTACGAACAAGAGCGTCTTGGTCACTACCATCATAGTAGGTCAATTTGACATCATCTACAAAGACATTTTTAGCATCCCAGTAGTTAGGATTTTTCTTGTATTCGATGACAGATTTTGAAACAAAAGCTTTCATCAAGAAAGGTCCACTGTACAAAATATTAGCAGGGTCTACCTTCCCAAAATCATCCCCTTTTGATTTCAAGAAATCTGCATTGACTGGGAAAAGAATGGTTGAGGTTGTTTTTGAGTTCCAGTAAGGTTCTGGTCGAGCCAAGGTGTATTGAACCGTTTGGTCATCAAGTGCCTTGACTCCGACAGTTGAAAAGTCGCTTGTTTTCCCAGTGATATAGTCATCCAAACCTGCAACAGAATCCTGCACTAGATACAAGGCTTCTGAATTTTTATCAGCTGCATATTGCAAACCGGTTACAAAATCCTGAGCAGTTACAGGTGCATATTCTTCTCCCTCAGAAGTAAACCACTTAGCATCCTTACGAAGTTTGTAGGTATAGGTTAAACCGTCCTTAGAAACAGTCCAATCCTCAGCCAAGGATGGAACATAGTTCCCATATTGGTCATTTTCCATAAGACCATCTACCAGGTTGGTCACAATATCATTTGTTGTTGCACGGTTTTCTGCTAGATAGTTCAAACTAGATGGATCACTTGAGTAAACATAATTGTATGTTTTTGATGCTGTGCTAGAATTTCCACAGGCACTCAATAAAACTCCTGTACCCAGGACAAGACCTGCCAAGGTTAGATATTTGCTCTTAGACTTTTTCATTTCCAGAACCTCCTGATTTAAATATTTGTTTTATTATACAACGTTTAGTTTGTTTAGTCAATGTTTTTTTCCAAAAAAATCGAAAAAGACCTTATCTTCTACTTTTAAAAGATAATTTTAGCTGTTTTGACGCTAAAAAAGGAATAAGTTTCAAGTTCTCCTAAAAGATTGTTCAACTTATTCCTTTTATTTATAAATGCTATCTTACGAAAGATTAAATTTTGCTCGCAGGCGGTCTGCTTGGGCTTTTCCAATCACCTTATCCAACAAACGGGTTCGAAGACTCATGACTCCATAAACTCCTCCTCCCATGGCACCAACAAGAGCTACATAAAAGAAGCTCCACAAACGTCCACTTGGTTGGAAGAAAAATCCTAACAGCCACTGGATGGTTCCTATTAACAGAAACATGACTAGGGTCAGCAAACTGATTAAAATGGTTCGCTTCACAATCACCTTGCGCTTAACACCCGTTACTTTACAAATATCCCGATACATCAAGACGTTAGGAATGATAAGAGCGATGGTTGTTGAAATCAAGGGACCATAACTGTGGAAAAGGGCGATGGTAGGCAGTTGCAAGACCAGCTTGGCAATAGAACCATAGATAAAATAGAGAACGGCCTTGCGGTTGCGGAACATGGCTTGAAGCATGGGGGACAAGACCATGTACAAGCCTAAAATAATAGACTGCAAAACTGCAAAGACAAATAAGCCCATAGCCAAACTGTCTGGCTTGCCATAGAAGACTGTATAAAGAGGTTCTCCTACCATAACCACTCCAACCGTTGCTGGTAGCAAGAACATAAAGAGTAGGGTGAGACTGTCCTGAACGAGACGAGAAGCTGCCTTCAAGTCCCCCTTGACATAGTTTTCTGTCAAAAGCGGCAAGCCTACACTCCCAATCGAAACCCCAACAGAAATCAAAATCATCGTGATTTTATTAGGATTGGCTGAGAAATAAGAAAACATGATAACCAAGTCCTCATTGCTGTAGTTGGTAAACCAGCTCATACTATTGATAAAGGTCAGCTGGTCCAAAATCTGGAAGAGCTGGATGGCAGACCCTGTCAAGATAAAAGGAATGGCTTCCTTAATAGTATCGACCAAAAGACGCTTGCTGTTAATCTTATCTCCTGTTTCAAGGACTCTTTTGAGTAAGCCTTCTTGAGCAAGGAAATAAATCAAAACTGCAAAACTGGCGACCATGCCGACAAAGGCCGCAAAGGTTGATTGGGTAACCGCTACTAGGTAATCTCCTGAACCAAGTTTCATAATGATAAAGGTTGCTAGGAGCATCCAGATAACACGAATGACCTGCTCAGCAATTTGACTCATAGCATAAGGTTTGAGGTTATTCATCCCTTGGAAAAATCCTCGGATAACACTCATAGATGGGAAAATCAAGACTCCCCAAGCCAAGCTTTGCATGATTGGGATCAAGTCTTTGCCCACGCCAGACAAGTCTGCTAGCCAAGGAGCAAAGAGATACAAAACTAAAGCAAAAACGAGGCCAAGTCCTGTCATAAATCCTAAAAAGCTCCGAATCAGGGCAAAGCTATGCTCTTCTTCTCGCATGGTATTGTACTTGGCAACTTGCTTGGCCACCGCAACTGGAATCCCTGCTGTTGAAACCAGCAAGAACCAGGCATAGATATTGTAGCCCATGGTAAAGAGACCATTTGCCGTAGCTGCATAAGATCCCATCCAGATGTACCATGGAATAATATAAATAGCCCCGAGTAGACGACTGATAAAGTTACTAGCCGTTAGCCAAGCAGTCCCCCGTAACATCTGGGCCTGCTGGTGATTGTTTTCGTGCGACATAGATTCCTCATTCAATTTTGATAACTAGGAAAAACTCCTTATCTTCCATTATAAACTTTTCCTTGTTACTTGTAAATTTACGACTTTCGGTTTACAATAGAAAGTATGATTAAGATTGAAACCGTATTAGATATATTAAAGAAAGATGGTCTCTTCCGCGAGATTATCGACCAAGGACATTATCACTACAACTACAGCAAAGTTGTTTTTGATAGCATTAGTTACGACAGCCGAAAAGTAAAAGAAGACACTCTTTTTTTTGCAAAAGGTGCTGCCTTTAAAAAAGAATACCTTCTTTCTGCTATAACACAAGGCTTAGCTTGGTATGTAGCTGAAAAAGACTACGAAGTCGGTATCCCTGTCATCATTGTGAACGATATAAAGAAAGCCATGAGTTTGATTACCATGGAGTTCTATGGTAATCCACAAGAGAAACTAAAAATTCTCGCCTTCACAGGAACTAAGGGTAAGACAACAGCAGCTTACTTTGCTTACAACATCCTATCTCAACGCTACCCAACCGCCCTCTTGTCAACCATGAATACAACTCTAGATGGCAAAACTTTCTTTAAGTCTGCATTGACAACTCCTGAGAGCATTGACCTCTTTGATATGATGCATCAAGCTGTGCAAAATGACCGTACCCACCTCATCATGGAAGTATCCAGTCAGGCCTATCTGGTCAAACGTGTCTATGGTCTAATCTTTGATGTGGGAGTTTTCCTCAATATCAGCCCAGACCATATCGGCCCGATTGAACACCCTAGCTTTGAAGACTACTTCTACCACAAGCGTCTCTTGATGGAAAATAGCCGAGCAGTCATCATTAACAGTGACATGGACCACTTTTCTGTCTTGAAAGAACAAGTGGCAGATCAAGACCATGATTTCTATGGTAGCCAGTCTGATAACCAAATCGAGAATTCCAAAGCCTTTAGCTTTTCAGCTACAGGTAAACTTGCTGGAGACTATGATATCCAACTGATTGGTCACTTCAACCAAGAAAATGCCGTTGCTGCTGGACTTGCTTGTCTCCGTCTCGGAGCTAGTCTTGAGGACATCAAAAAAGGAATTGCTGCAACCCGCGTTCCTGGTCGTATGGAAGTCCTCACTCAGAAAAATGGAGCCAAGGTCTTCATCGACTATGCCCACAATGGGGATAGTCTAAAAAAACTAATCAAGGTTGTAGAGACTCATCAAACAGGAAAGATTGCTCTGGTTCTGGGTTCGACAGGAAATAAGGGAGAAAGTCGTCGCAAAGACTTTGGCCTCCTCCTCAATCAGCACCCTGAAATTCAAGTCTTTCTGACTGCTGATGACCCCAACTATGAGGACCCAATGGCCATTGCAGATGAAATCAGTAGCTACATTAGTCATTCTGTTGAAAAGATTGCGGATCGCCAAGAAGCCATCAAGGCAGCTATGGCTATCACAAATCACGAATTAGATGCTGTCATTATTGCTGGTAAGGGAGCCGATTGCTACCAAATCGTCCAAGGCAAAAAAGAATCCTACTCAGGAGATGCAGCCGTCGCAGAAAATTATTTATAAGAATAGAAAAAATCAAGGGAAAATGAAACCCTTGATTTTTTACTATTATTTAGTAAAAACGTTTTTCAAACCTTCAACGGCACCTTCTACAGCACCTTTAGCGTCTTCTACAACGTCTTTTGCCTTAGCAACTGTTTTTTCAACAGCTCCTTCAAGTTCTGTCTTGCTGTCTCCAGTAACTTTACCAAAACCTTCTTTGACAGCACCTGTTGCTTGTTCCAATTTGTTTTCAAGTGACATATGATTGTCTCCTTTAGTTCTATTCCGATATGTGTTATCGGTTACATTAGTATAAACTTATCGATAGATAAAGTCAAACAATGTGCTCAGAAAAAGCAATCACACTAAATAGAAAGTTAATCTCTCCTTGTCAAAATCAACGGCCAACTCATACTTTCCATCTTCATTTTGGACAATATAACCTAGGACAACTAAACTATCCACAAAGATGTCTCGGCGTTTCTGCATAAGCTGGTCTTTTTTGAGAAATTTCAACAAAAAAGTCGTCATATACTTGAGGGCATACTCAGGATTAACATCTCCCAAAATGTCATAAAGTTCCTGCTGTTTTTCTGTCAAAGGATACTGATGTTTGACCTTGTAGAAATAATTAGACAGGGTCATTTTAGTCCGCGCAAAATCTGTTTTTTCAACTAAAATAGCTGCATTGGTTTGATTGCGCAATTCTGTCTCAAAACTCTGCTCCAACAAAGCTTGATAGGCCGGGCTATCTTCGCTGACAAAAATCTCTTGATCCAGTTCGAGACTATCGAGTGATTCAAGCATAGGAAGATTGAGGTAATAACGCTTATTTTCCCGACGAACCAAGCCCACTTTTATATACTCTTCCATGAGTTTGTCAACTGCTACATCTGGAAATTGAGTCTTAATTTCCCGTAGAATCACATCCTCATGCTGGTCCAGATAGCGGATCAATTCTCCAAAAAATGGCTGTCTCGTCAAACGAGATGGATTAAAAATCTGAATCATGAAGATTCCTTTCTTTACATTCTAACAGAGGTGATGTTGCCAACTGACTAGGATTGGTCCCAGCTTGGTTCAGAGGAACAGGCAGACCTAGTTCTCTATAATACTCTCTCCAAAAATCACTAATGTCCTGCTCCCCATCACCAAATTTCATGGGAATAGTTTCAAAAATGGGGAGGATTTCTACCATATACTGAGAACAGTAAAAACCTTCTCCATCTGGATAGAAAGAAGCATTGTAGGGTGCCCCTAGATGTTTACAAGCTCTTTCCTTCACCGACTGGATATCCATTTCTGGGTAGACATAGAGGTCGTACAAGTGATTAGACTCAAAGAAGTCTGCTGATTCCTGACAAACAACACCCGCCTGTCCACTAGCATGATAAATCATCCCATCCAAATAAATGGCAACATGGTTATAGTTGCCTGTGGAAGTCTGGATGGCTTGCCCCATGTCCGACTCATCTCTCACAAAAATCAAATCACCAGTTTCTAACATGCTTCACTCCTAGAAAAAAGGAGCCGAAACTCCTTTCGATATAAGGCAAACTAGCCTTTCCGATTTTGAACTTTAACACTCAAAATCTTAAGCATTAAAGCTTTCAGTCAATTGAGGTACCACTTGTTTCTTACGTGAAACAGCACCAGCAAGGAAGGCATGATTGTTTTCAAGTTTGAAGTTGAAGGCTGCTTCAACCTTGTCCATGTTAGCACCAAGTGCTAGGATTTCTGAGTTTGAGTTGACGATATCTGTAATCATCAAGACAAAGTCAGAGTAACCGTTTGCTTCGTTAGCAGCCTGCATTGCAGTTTCAATTTCTGCTTGGCGTTCCAATACTTCAGCGATGTCAACTGTGTTTACTTGGGCAACACGGACATTATTTCCGTTCAATTCAAAAGTTTTAGCATCGATGTCAATCAATTCGTCAGTAGATTTGCTAGCCAAGTTTGTACCAGCTTTCAACATAGCTAAACCATACTCTTCCAAGTTGACACCAGCTAATTCAGCCAATTCAGGAGCAATAACCTTATCTGTTGGGTGTGTTGTTGGTGATTTCAAAAGAAGGGTATCTGAAATCAAACCTGAAAGCATCAAACCAGCAATCTCTTTAGGCACAGCTACACCATGTTCTTTGAACATACGGTAAACGATTGAAGACGCTGAACCAACTGGCTCCAAACGCATGTAAAGTGGGCTTGCAGTCTCAAAGTTAGCCACGCGGTGGTGGTCCACCACACCATAAACTTCTACTTCAGCGATATCTGATACAGATTGTTGGAATTCATTGTGGTCAGTCAGGATAACTTGCTCTGCGCCTTCTGCTTTAGCAGAAGTGATAACACGCGGTGCTTCCACACCAAAATAGTTCAAGACAAAGGCTGTTTCTTCATTTGGAGTTCCAAGGGCAACAGCTTCCGTATCCAAACCGTAAGCTTCTTTTGCAAGGTAGGCAAAAGCTACAGATGACCCGATGGCATCTGAGTCTGGATTTTGGTGACCAAATACTAGAATCTTAGACATGATAATACCTCATTTTGTTTATTCTCTTTATTGTAGCATTTTTTTCGCTTTTTGACAAAAGTAAGAGGAGTCAAAGGACTCCCCGCTACTCTTCAAAATAACTGAGTAAATTTCTATCTTGATTTTCAGATAAAAATATTTCCTTCTGTGGCCTCTTCTTACGCTTGAGAAGGGCTTCTGCCGACATGGCTTCTTCCTTACTGGCAAATCCTTCTGCATAAATAAGTTTCACTGGTAAGCGAGCCCTAGTATACTTGGCTCCCTTCCCACTATTGTGGACAGCAAGGCGTCTCCTCACGTCAGTGGTATAACCCGTATAGTAGGAACCATCACGGCACTCCAGCACATACATATAAGCCTTATGATCCATAATAAATCTCTTCGAGTTCCGGCGTATAAGAGCCATCATCATTGTGAACAATGAGAGGTGGCAAGACCTTAAAGCCACTTGTCGAGCCATCCTTGATAGCCTCAATCAAGAGCATATTGGCTTCCTTTTCCCTCTTTGGATAAACAAACTGCAGGCGCTTAGGGGCTAGATTATGTCGTTGCAACATATCCAGAATGTCCAAGAGTCGGTCAGGACGATGAACCATAGCCAACCGTCCATTAGACTTGAGAATACTCTGGGCACTACGACAGATTTCCTGCAAATTGGTCGTGATTTCATGGCGCGCCAAGAGATAATGTTCACTCTCATTTAAGTTGGAATGAGTATCTACCTTGAAATAGGGCGGATTACACAAAATCATATCCACCTTACTTCCCTGGATGTAAGCAGGCATATTTTTCAAATCATCACAGATGACCTGCATCTGCTCCTCTAATCCATTCAAACGGACAGAGCGTTCAGCCATATCCGCCAAACGCTCCTGAATCTCAACAGCCAAAATCTGTGCCTGAGTCCGAGTGCTAGCAAATAGCCCCACTGCTCCATTTCCAGCGCAGAAATCCACTATCAAGCCCTTTTTAGGAAAACGTGGAAAGCGTGACAAGAGAACACTATCCACCGAATAGCTAAAAACCTCTCTATTTTGAATGATTTTAATATCTGTCGAAAAGAGCTGGTTAATGCGCTCCCCTGATTTTAATAATTGTTCTTCTTCCATGGTTCTATTATAACAGATTTATATTAACATTACAAAAAATATAAAATTCTAAACTACTTCTTCTTTTTTAAATAGTGCAAGGCTTCTCTAGTCCAAATTGGCATCATTCGTTTGAGAGGAGCAAAGCCATAGTTAAAACGATCGCTTGAAAAGCGTCTCCGTCTTGGAAACTGGTGCTTTTCTTCCTCCAAAGTGCGGATAGAAAGACTGGCTTTCCCTGTAAATTCATCTAAATCCACTACCTGAACTTGAACCTCTTCATCGACTTTCAAGGCTTCATGAATATTTTCAATAAAGCCTGTCCGAATCTCTGAAATGTGAATCAGCCCTGTATCACCTGTCTCTAGCTCAACAAAGGCACCATAGGGCTGAATCCCTGTAATACGCCCCTTTAGCTTATCACCGATTTTCATCTTAGTCCTCGATTTCAATTGTTTCAATCACAACATCTTCAACTGGCTTGTCCATAGCCCCTGTCTCAACGGCAGCAATGGCATCCAAGACTGCGTAAGATGCTTCATCAGCTAACTGACCAAAAACCGTGTGACGGCGGTCTAGGTGAGGAGTTCCTCCTTGGTTGGCATAGATTTCCGCAATCGGTTCTGGCCAACCACCACGCGCAATTTCTTTCTTAGAATAAGGCAGGTGTTGATTTTGCACGATAAAGAACTGGCTGCCGTTGGTATTTGGACCAGCATTGGCCATGGAAAGAGCACCACGGATATTGTAAAGTTCTTCTGAGAATTCATCCTCAAATGATTCGCCGTAGATTGACTCGCCTCCCATACCAGTTCCAGTTGGATCTCCACCTTGAATCATAAAGTCCTTGATAATACGGTGGAAAATGACACCATCATAGTAGCCATCTTTTGATAGAGCTACAAAGTTAGCCACTGTTTTAGGAGCATGTTCAGGGAAGAGCTTGATCCGCAAGTCTCCGTGATTGGTCTTAATAGTCGCGATAGGACCTTCTACTGTTTCAATGTCTACTTGTGGGAAATGCAATTCTTTTTCTACCATACCAAATCCTTCTAAGGCATCAAAAATGCCATCTTCTTCTAGTGTTTTTGTTATATAATCTGCTTTTTCTTTGATTTTATCATGAGAAATTCCCATTGCAACGCTGATTCCAGCATAATCAAAGAGTTCCAAGTCATTGAGCCCATCTCCAAAAACCATGACGTTGTCTGGTTTCAAGCCAAGGTGTTCCACAACCTTTTCCACACCCGTCGCTTTGGAACCTGAAATCGGCACAATATCAGACGAATGCTCATGCCAACGAACCATGCGAAGTTTATCTGAGAGACTGTCAGGCAAGTGCAAGTCATCTCCTTTATCTTCAAAAGTCCACATCTGATAGATATTTTCTTTTTCATGAAAATCAGTATCTACATCTAAATCGGGGTAAATTGGATTGATAGCTTCACTAATCATATCGGTGCGAGTCGACAACTTGGCATCATGACTCCCAACCAAACCATACTCAATTCCCTCTTGCTTGGCCCAAGAGATATACTCCTCAACATCTGACTTCTTAATCTGATGTTGATAAATGACCTGACCTTTTTTATCTTCAATATAGGCACCATTTAAGGTCACAAAAAAGTCAGGCTTGAGGTCACGAATCTCCGGAACGACACCAAAAATCCCTCGTCCAGAAGCAATACCTGTCAAAATTCCTTTCTCACGTAATTGCTTAAAAACAGCTGGGATTGAAGACGGAATAAAACCAGTCTTTGAATTCCGCAAGGTATCATCAATATCAAAAAAGACAATCTTAATCTTTTTTGCCTTGTATCTTAATTTCGCATCCATCTCACTACCTCTTTCAATCTAACTCTTTCCATTATACCATAAAGTAGCTAAATCCCCTATTTTCAAAGAAATTCGCTATCTCTTATTCGAACTTCTTGGATAAGTACAGAACTAAATCATCATTATTTTGAATAGTAGCATTCATTTCCAAGGGTTGATTTCGATACCAGACACCTGTCCCATCTGGAATATAGCCTCGTTTGATGTACAATCTCTGGGCAGGGCCATAGCCTAAGTGTAAACCTACACCAAGAGTGACCTTACTCGAAACAAACTTGACTCGTTTTTCTGCTTCTTCTAGCAGTTGACTCCCAATCCCTTGATTTCGAAAAGGCTCAAACACATTAAAATCTGATAATTCTGGATAGACTTCTGCAAAAGGACCATGTTTAGCCAAAGGTAAAATGGTAACGTAGCCCGCTACAGCACCATCAATCTCTGCAACTAAGACTTCTCTCTCCCCACTTTCCTGTTCCAGAAAATATCTAGCCAAAATTTCCTCTCTACCAGGCCAACCTTGATTCATAAAGCCATGAGATAAGGACTCAATATCAGACTTAATCATATTTCTAATCGTACAATTCATCTTTGACTTACCCACCTTTACTCTTTCTATTACTATTATAGCACGCCAAGGTCAGAAAAAAACTATCTCGTGAAAAAAGACCCGTCGGGGTCTGAAAAAGAGGTCCACCCGGACCTCTTTTTTAATCTTCGTTTACGAAAGGCATCAAAGCCATTACGCGAGCGCGTTTGATAGCTGTTGTTACTTTACGTTGGTTTTTAGCTGAAGTTCCTGTTACACGACGAGGAAGGATTTTCCCACGTTCTGAAACGAAACGGCTAAGAAGCTCAGTATCTTTGTAATCAACATATTCAATTTTGTTTGCTGCGATGTAATCAACTTTTTTACGGCGTTTGAATCCGCCACGACGTTGTTGAGCCATGTTTTTTCTCCTTTATAATTTTAGTTGTCCATTAGAATGGTAAATCATCATCTGAAATATCCAATGGATTTGTTGCTCCAAATGGATTTTCATCACGTGAAAAGTCTGGTACTGAATTTGTAGGTGCTGAATAGTTTGCAGTTGGGGCAGAGTAAGCTCCACCTGTATGACCTTCACGCACACTACGGCTTTCCAACATTTGGAAATTCTCAGCCACGACCTCTGTCACGTAGACACGTTGTCCTTGCTGGTTATCGTAACTACGAGTCTGGATACGACCTGTCACCCCGATAAGTGAGCCTTTTTTAGCCCAGTTAGCAAGGTTTTCAGCCTGTTGGCGCCACATAACGACATTGATAAAATCAGCCTCACGTTCGCCATTTTGACTCTTAAATGTACGGTTTACTGCAAGAGTAAAAGTCGCAACTGCTACATTTGATGGGGTATAACGCAACTCAGCGTCACGTGTCATACGCCCTACAAGTACAACATTGTTAATCATAGTTTACCTTCTTACGCGTCAATTTTGACGATCATGTGACGAAGAATGTCAGCGTTGATTTTTGAAAGACGGTCAAACTCTTTAAGAGCTGCATCGTCGTTTGCTTCAACGTTAACGATGTGGTAAAGTCCTTCACGGAAATCTTGGATTTCGTATGCAAGACGACGTTTTTCCCAAGATTTTGATTCAACAACAGTTGCACCGTTGTCAGTCAAAATAGAGTCAAAACGTGCTACCAAAGCGTTTTTAGCTTCTTCTTCAATGTTTGGACGAATGATATAAAGAATTTCGTATTTAGCCATTGATATGTTCCTCCTTTTGGTCTAATGACCCCAAGACTTTGCAAGGGGTAAGTGAGGTTCGCTCACAATAAACTATTATACTAGAAAAAAATTTTTTACGCAAGTAAAAACACCTAAATAAAAAAAGAAGATGACGAATCATCTTCTCAAAAACTATGAGTTTTTAGTCCTCTTTTTTCTTGCGAGCAAGAAGTCCAAATCCACTTAGGGCTCCAAGAAGTCCAAGCGCTGCAAGGCTAGCGTTAGCTTCTGTACCTGTGTTAGGCAATTCTTTTTGACCATCAACGTATTTAGGTGTTGCTGGTTGGGTAGCTGAATCAGTTGCTACTGATGGTTCAGCTGGTGTTGGAACAGCAGGTTGGCTTGGAGTGCTTGGTTGAGCTGATTGGGAGTGCTGAGACGGAGTTTCAGGAACTTCTGTATCAAAATGTTGCGGTGTCACCACTCTCTTATAATGATGAACTTTATTGCCATTTTCATCTATCGTAGTTTTTGTAAACTCATATCCTTCAACAACTTTAGGTTCTTTAACACCTTCCTCTGATGTTGAAATATCTTTACCATTTTCATCAATAAAACGAGTCACTATTTTAACGTTTGGAGTTAATGGTGACGGTGTTGGATTTTGTTCAACAACTGTAACAATTGCTGGTACTTCCACCAAGACTTTATCCCTTCGCTTAACAACAACAATAACTTTTTTATCTCCAGTTGTACTTGTGTCTGGATTATCTTTATATTCAAATACCACACCTTCTGGATAATCAGATGGATTGATATTTTTCTTAGGATTTGGCACTACACCTTTAGATACCACTTGTGCTTTTCCTTCCACTACTTTAACCTTAGCTGGAACTTCAACAAGTGTATCATCTCCGTCTTTAGCAACAACGACTACATCTTTTTCACCTGGGGTTGTGGTATCTACAGGAGTTTTATACTCAAATGTTGAACCCTCTGGGTATTCCGTTTTATCAATACTGTTTTCTGGATTTGGTTGTTTATTGTTTTCATCCACTGGAACGATTTGAGGAACTCCCTCTACAACAGTTACTGGAACTTTAACAACCGTTGTTTTTTCTTCCCCATCAACAGTGTACTTCACAGTAACATTTACATCAGTATCATCTGACAAATCTGGATTTTCTACATTTTCATCAATACTTACATTTGTAACATTTGCTGGAAGTTTTCCTTTAAATGTACCATCTGCAATAGCTTCTTTCGCCTTAGCAAGAACTTTTTCTTTTGCTTTTTCCTTGTCGCTATCTTTAGCAACAATTAGACCTTTCGGTGTTGGTTTTGGAAGAACTATTACTTTAACTATTACTGGTTCTGTTAAAGTTGCTCCATTTTGATCCGTATAAGTTACTGGTACAGTTACTTCTTTCACACCTGGGTTTGCAGTAATATCTTTTGCTAAATCTTTGGGCACACCTTTCGTTCCATTTTCCCCTGGAGTGACAGCGTCAGTTATATCCTTGGTTGTTAATTCATCTCCTTCAAATACAACTTTAGATGTTGAAGTTGAACCAACTACATTGATTGGAACGTCGACGTCAACTGAAATGTCATCAATAACTTTTCCACTATTATCTCTGTATTTAACTGTAACAGTAGCTGGAGTTTGTTGTCCATTTTTATCAGTTTTTGGAGTGACAATAGCATCGTTCGTTACAAATGGAGTTACACCTTCAGGAACATTTGTCAAGCCATCTATTGCTTTTTTTACGTTTGCTCGAATCGCATCAATTAAAGTTTCATTTGGTGTACCGTTTAAGACCGTAACCCCTTTTGGTGCTGGTTTTGGTAATACTGTTACAGGGACATTTACAGTTTCATCTCCTGTTGGATACGTTACTGTAGTTGGAACAGTTATATCCGTTACTCCTGCTTTACCTGTTGTTTCTGGTAAATCAGTTGCTTTTGGTTCATTTACCTTTCCTCCAGTACCCGGTGTTACAGCATCTTTTACTTTGTTTGCATCTGGTTTTGTTCCTTCTACAGTGTAGACTGGTTTTGTTTCTGAACCTAATACGTTAATCGTTACTGGTACTGTTGTAGGGTATTCTGTTCCATCTACTGTATAAGTAGCTGGTACATTTACAACACCTTTGTTTGTACCTTTTTCATTTGTTAGAGTTGCTGCTACTTCTTCTGTTATATCCCCAACTGTTACTGTTGCTCCTGCTGGTAATTTCCCTTTGAAGTCTGCTGCTTCTACTAATGCTGTTGCTTTTGTTTTAGCAACTTCTTTTACTTTATCTACTGAGGCTCCTTTGTGTACTTCTACTTCACCAGTTGCTTTTGGTAAGACAGTCACTGGTACTTCAACAGTTTCATTAATGTTTGTTCCATTTATTTCATGTGTGATAGTTGTAGGAATCTTAAGTCCTGCTTCCCCAGCTTTTCCTGTTGTATTAATCACATCTGCTTCATTAGGATTATTCACCACTCCAGTTTTAGTATTAATTGTTGCTGATGTAACAGAAGATTTCACTTGGTCATCAGTAATCTTGTCTCCTTCGAATACTACTAACTTATTGGTAGTTGATTTCACTACATTTACTTCTATATCTACAGTATTTTTATAATTTTTTCCATCTCGACTATGAACTACTGGCACTTTTATAACACCGGCATTCTCTTTCGCTACGTCAGTAGCAACAACTCCCGTAGACATTCCTTGATCATCTAGAGTAGCCGTAGCATTAGTTTCATCCAGTTTTCTCTTGTATTCTTCTGATTCAATCGTTTCTTTCGCTTTTGATTTAGATAGCTCCTTGATCTTATCTAAACTAGTTCCGACTGGAACAGTGATTTTATCAACATCAGTAAATGAATCGATATACAAGGTCTTTTTATATTTGTAGTTCGGTTCATTTGAATATTTAAGACTTGGAGCATTGACATTTTCTGAAACATCATAAAAATTGGAATCATTATTTCCATATCTATGGAGAACATTTCCCAAACTATCATCTCCTGGAAATCCATTTTGACCTGAAACTTCAAAGGTAGAACTACCCACATAATCTGCTGTTGTTTCAAATGGAATTTTAACAATAAAGTCTGATTTACGATTATCTCCAGCTATAATCCCTCTTTTTGAAGAATCAACAAGAAAACTTAGCTCTGACTTAATTTTATCAAATCTAAAATCACTTGTCCATGTATTATTTAGTTCCCAAGCAGACTGTCCGTTAGCAGTATTCAAATCTAGCCTACCACTTGGCGTACCTAGTGAGCCAAGTACAACACCTTTCGGTACTTTAATCGTTACTTTATATTTTGTTTGGAATCCAGTGATAGACGCTCCACCTAAGTTTCGTATGTTTAAATCAATTGTTCCTGTTTGTTTTTTACCATATATAGCATCATCGGTAAACCCATATTTCCCAGATTTCTTTTCACTAGTGATATTAGTTGAAATATTAACGGCTGGACCTGTAGCAATCCCGATACCTCCAATGATATAACCATCTTCGATAGGGTTATTGCCAAGTGTTTTGTTGGTTTGTCCTGGACTTCCTGCTTCAACAATCACACGAACTTTTGTGGTTCCCTCTGGGATATGGACAGCACGAAGTAAATTTCGCCAACCATTTCCGACACTGCCAGGATTTTGTTCAAACTCATTTGTTGATTTTCCATTTTTACGCTTCAATTCCGTTAGTTTTTGACCAGTATAAGCATCTACTATTGTTAATTTAACATTTTCTCCCTCTGATGGTAGAGCAAGTGGTCCATAAGCTCCATTATGTAAAACATTCACAAAGAGCAGAGAGTTAGGGTTAACATCCACATCTCGATAAATTCCATTACCTTTCTTCCCTAACTCTAAGTAATAGTCTCTATCAACCCTTCCTAATCCCACTTTTTTCATGTCCTCTGCAGAAATTAACCCAGATAACATACCACCACCTGCATTAGGTCTATTTTGTCCACCAGTGGCTGTTACTTTATCATTATTGCTATATAGCTTAGCAGATTTCGGAGTGTAGGTTTGGTTAGGTTTAGGGGTGATATTGGTAGGGGATTCTCCTTTTACTAGAGTCACCTTTTCTGTATTATTTGTTAATTTCCAACCATTTAGCTTGGTGCCATCTGCTGCCTGTTCTCTGGTAAGTTCTAGTTCCTTCCAATGATATGTAGCTGAACCAACATTCGGACTATTAGTATCCGGACCTAATTGTTGATCCCCACTATCTTTTTGTTTACTAATAGCACTAGAGAAGTTCTGTTCACCAAAACCTTCCTTTAAATTTGCAAAAACACCTGTTTCATTATTATTCCCAAATCTAACAGCATTATTATTGATTGGTGCACCCCAATCAACTTTACCTGATTGATAATAACGAAGAGTATCTTTTTGAGCTTTTAGCTTTTGGAGAGCAGCATGCTTTTCTTTTTCAGTTGTTAGACTAGCTATTTCTACGTTATAAATAGTTTCTGACTTAGTCTTAATCGTGTTCAAAAGTTCAACAAATTCTTTATCTATCTCACCCTCTCCCTTTGCTTCCTCAGTAGAGATTTTAGCCGTAAGTTTTGTAATTTCACCTTGTAATTCTTGTTTAGCTTTTGTCAGTTCATCATCTGATACTCTTGCTACATCTGCAAGCGGAGTTTCTTGAGCACCTGTAGCCTCTCTAAACCCACTTTCCCCATTACCAGGAATCGCTTGTCCATTACGCGAGTCTTGATTATTGTTTGCTTCCTTCTTTTCTGCTTTTGGCATACTTTCAATAACGAAAGCTTTGTTTTTTAATTCTCGCGTAGCTTTATCTACTTCTTCTTGTGTTGCTTTTTCATTTGATAGGAAGGTTTGAGCCTTAGCTAGTTCTTCCTTAGCATTTTCGATTGTTGCGGCAGTCTTTTCAGATACGCCTGCTTTTTCAAGAGCTGATTGCATACGAGCAATAGCTGCTTCCAATTTGCTTGTATCAACCTTTGTAACTTCTGACGCTTCAATTGCTGTTTCTGGTTGTGGTTCCACAGTTGCTGGCACCCTTGGAACTGATACCGCCGGTTCCATTTCTGAGTCTGTCGAACTTTCACTAGCTAGTGTATTGTCATTCACTTTTGAAAGTGAGAGCGATTCACTATCTCCCTGTACTCCTCCTTCAGCACCTACTTCTGGTCTAGCTGGAACTACTGGAGAATTTGCTTGAACGCTGCCCCCACCTAAGAAAAACAATCCTGTAGCTACAGCTACACTAGCTACCCCAAAACTAACCTTACGAATGCTATAACGTGTAAATTTTTCCACTTGTGAACGAGCATGTACGCCTTTATTCTTAAACATTGCTACACTCCTTTTGTAATGATTATCTGTTAATATGTTTTGAGAAGGCAAATAAAAAGCCCCCCCTAAAATATCGTAGCATATTTTAAATGGACTTAATTTATTATACTCTTTTTTTATCTACAAATCAAACATTATGACGTAACTAAAAATCTAAAATTTTCTTCTTATACTCAATGAAAATTAAAGAGCAAACTAGGAAGCTAGCCGCAATCTGTACTTGAGTACGGTAAGGCGACGCTGACGTGGTTTGAAGAGATTTTCGAAGAGTATTATTTGTTAAAACCTTCAGAAGATTAGCTATGACTCGAACTCTAAGAGCACTAAAGGCTGGGCAAAAACCCGCTTTTGTCTTATTTCAATCCACTATGCCTGATAATATTTCCTTTCGCTTCCAGAGATTTCTATGAAAAAAACGCCACATGGGCGTTTTCCTATTCTTATGGTTTAATACGGTGCAACATACGTGGGAATGGAATGGCTTCACGGATGTGTTTTGTTCCTGCCGCGAAGGTTACCATACGTTCGATACCGATACCAAATCCACCGTGTGGAACTGTACCGTATTTACGAAGGTCAAGGTAGAATTCGTACTCTGTACGATCCATACCAAGTTCATCCATCTTAGCGACAAGGGCATCGTAGTCTTCCTCACGCATAGACCCACCGATAATTTCTCCATAGCCTTCTGGAGCAAGCAAGTCTGCACAAAGTACGCGCTCTGGATTTCCAGGAACTGGTTTCATGTAGAAGGCCTTGATGGCTGCTGGATAGTTCATGACAAATGTTGGCACACCAAAGTGGTTTGAAATCCAAGTTTCATGTGGTGAACCAAAGTCATCACCATGCTCAAGATGTTCGTAGTCAGCATCTTCATCATTCTCATGCTCTTGCAAGAGGTCGATGGCTTGATCATAAGTGATGCGTTTGAAGGGCTCTGCAATGTAGCGTTTCAAGAGCTCTGTATCACGTTCCAAGGTTTCCAAGGCTTGAGGCGCGCGATCAAGAACACCTTGTAGAAGAGCTTTCACATAAGCTTCTTGCAAGTCAAGCGACTCATCATGTGTCAAGTATGAGTACTCAGCATCCATCATCCAGAACTCAGTCAAGTGACGGCGTGTTTTTGATTTTTCAGCACGGAATACTGGACCAAAGTCAAAGACACGACCAAGAGCCATAGCCCCTGCTTCTAGGTAAAGCTGACCTGATTGGCTCAAGTAGGCTGGCGTTCCGAAGTAGTCAGTTTCAAAGAGTTCTGTTGAATCTTCAGCCGCATTTCCTGAAAGGATTGGGCTATCAAATTTCATGAAGCCGTTCTTATCGAAGAACTCATAAGTTGCATAGATAATAGCGTTACGAATTTGCATCACCGCTACTTGCTTACGAGAACGAAGCCACAAGTGACGGTTGTCCATCAAGAAGTCTGTTCCGTGTTCTTTTGGTGTGATTGGGTAGTCTTGAGATTCACCAATCACTTCGATGTCTGTAATATCCAACTCATAGCCAAACTTAGAACGTTCGTCTTCTTTGACAATCCCTGTCACATAAACAGAAGTTTCTTGACTCAAGCGTTTGATAACATCAAACTTCTCAAGCCCCACTTCTTCACCAAATTTTTCGACAAAGTTTGGTTTAAAGGCTACACCTTGAAAGAAGGCTGTTCCATCACGCAATTGCAAGAAGGCAATTTTCCCTTTTCCTGATTTGTTGGCAACCCAAGCGCCAATCGTCACTTCCTGACCAACATAGTCTTTTACATCAATAATCGTTACACGTTTTGTCATTGTTTTTCCTTTTCTTTTTTATTCTTTATGGCAAACCACTTCTATATTGTTCCCATCTGGGTCAATCATAAAAGCAGCGTAGTAAATCGGATGCTCACTGCGATAACCAGGGGCCCCATTGTCTCGCCCACCTGCCTCTAAGCCAGCCTCATAACAAGCTTGAACCTCTTCCTTATTTTCTGCTAAGAAAGCAAAGTGAATAGGGTCTTGTGTCCCCTGAGCCAGCCAAAAATCTCCACCAGGATGAGGGCTATTTGGGGCATGAAAACTGATTAGAGAACTAGTCTTAAAAGCCAATTTATAGCCCAAAGGAGCGAGAAAGCTCCTATAAAATCCTTCTGAAATTTGTAAATCCTTTACCTTAATTTCAAAATGATCAATCATTCTCACTACCCATAAATGCTTTCAAGCGTTTAACAGCTTCTTTAAGCGTGTCTAGGTCTGTCGCATAACTGAGGCGCACATTTTCTGGTGCTCCGAATCCTGCTCCTGTAATCAAGGCCAGACCAACTTCTTCAAGAATAGCCGTTGTAAATGCTGTTACATCGCTATAACCTTTCATCTCCATAGCTTTTTTGACATTTGGAAAGAGATAGAAAGCTCCTTGCGGTTTGACTACTTCAAATCCAGGCACCTCAGCAAGAAGGGGATAGATGGTGTTTAGTCGCTCCTCAAAAGCCTGACGCATGATCTCAACAGAATCCTGTGGTCCTGTTAAGGCTTCGATGGTTGCATATTGTGAAACAGCAGTTAGGTTAGAAGTTGTTTGACCTGTCAATTTGCTCATAGCAGCAATGATTTCTGGATCACCTACCGCATAACCAACTCGCCAACCCGTCATGGCATATGCCTTAGATACACCGTTGATAACAATGGTTTGCTTACGAATTGCTTCTGATAGACTTGAGATTGGAACAAATTCATTTCCATTATAAACAAGGCGACCGTATATATCATCAGCTAAAATCAGAATGTCATGCTCAACTGCCCAATTTCCGATAGCTAGTAATTCTTCACGAGTATAGATCATACCTGTCGGATTGGATGGCGAATTCAGCACCAAAACCTTGGTCTTGTCAGTACGAGCTGCTTCCAACTGCTCTACGGTCACCTTAAAGTGATTGTCTTCCTTAGCAGGAACAAAGACGGGAACGCCTTCTGCCATCTTGACCTGGTCTCCATAGCTAACCCAGTATGGAGTTGGAATAATAACCTCATCTAAAGGATTGATTACAGCCATAAAGAAAGTATAGAGGGAGAACTTGGCACCTGTAGCAAATGTGACTTCGTTGGCCGCTACGGAATAACCATAATAACGCTCAAAATAGGTATTGACTGCTGCTTTTAACTCAGGCAAACCTGAAGCTACCGTATAGAAAGAAGCACGTCCATCTCGAATGGCTGCAACAGCTGCATCTTGAATATTTTTGGGAGTATGGAAATCGGGCTGACCTAAAGTTAAGAAAAGTACATCTTTTCCTTCAGCCTTTAACTTCTTTGCTCTTGCATCACTAGCCAGAGTCACACTTTCTTCCATTTCTAAAACACGATTGGATAGTTTCATAGGCCCTCCTTATTGACCAATGCTCCTGTTTCAAAATCTACTAGATAAAAATCAGATCCTGACTTGACTTCCCAGATTGGTTTGTCTTGATAACGACCAAAGGTAATTTTGTCAATCTCGCCAGCTCCTTTTTCCTTAGAAACGGCTTCTGCTTTTTCTTGTGAAACACCTTGATTTAGCTGATAAACGTAAATCTTATGGTCATCTTTTCCAATCAGGACAGCAAGTACTTCTTGTTTTTTATTGCGACCAAGAACGCTATAATAAGATTCTAAGCCATTGTATAAATCAACCTGATCAGCCTGCTCTAATCCTGCATACTGCTGAGCTAATTTTTCTCCTTCACTTTTAGCTGTTTGATAAGGTTTCATGCCAAGAGAAACCAGATACAGAAAGGAAGCACTGATAACCACAAACAAAATCGTCATCCCTAGACCATACTGCCACAGTAGATTATTTTTTGCTTTGTTTTGTCTTTTTTTCACTCGTCTATTTTACCATCTATCTTGCTTTATTACAAGTGAATATAAGAATACTCTGCGAAAATCCAATTCAAACTTTGTCAGCGTCGCCTTGCCGTACCCAAGTACTGTCTGCGGCTTGCTTCCTAGTTTGCTCTTTGATTTTCATTGAGTATAAGAAACCAATTCTATTTCTTCCTTTAAACAAAACAGATTTTTCTTGATTAAAACCGAGCAAGAAAAGTAAAGACAGCTCCGAAATCAACCTATTAAAAAACTTGAGCTTTGGCACTCAAGTTTTTAGAAGTTCTTTTAATCTATGGAATCATTTTATCATCTATTCTTTTAGCCATTTTTCCTAAAAATACAGGCAATAGAAGGCTAATCATGACTAAAAAGAATCCTAGATAAAGAAATGTTAGCACAAAGCCTAAATGATCAATCAACCAGCCTGTCAGTGGGAAGAAGACAATCATACTGAGGCTAAACATCATAGAATAGACACTCAGCATGGTTGCCCTTACTTCACTTGGAAGGCGCTCTTGCAAATCATTGTCAAAAATCGGCTGAAAAAGAGCATATAGAGCATTACTAATCAAATAGACCAAAATATAGATTAGAGGTGTTCCAAAGTAGGACAACATATAGGTGACGCCAGTCAGCAGGACGAGGATAGGGAAAAGCTTCAAGGCGGCATATTTCTTTCCAATCTTACTCGCTAGATAGACTGCGACGATATTCAAGAGACTACCAAGTAGCATAACTGCTGAAATTTGCCAACTACTTAAATCTGGTAACTGATTTTGATAGTAAAAATAAAACATGCACATGAGTACTCCGACAATCTGAGACAAAATCATCCAGTTGAACAGCATGGGATTTCGCTTCAACTCATCCTTAACGGTCCAAATAATCTGTTTCATGCTCACACTATCAGCTTTTTCTAGCTTGACACTAGGTTCTTTCAGCATCCAAATCAGGAAAAGAACTATGATAGAAGTGGCAATCATGATATAGTAGGTCAGGTGCAATTGGCCATGAACGAAAAATCCTGCCAACACTGTTCCCAAATACTGAGTTCCTTCTGACACTCCTGATAGGAAGCTTGAAATGGATAGGTAACGCTCCTTTAGTCCAGCCTCTACAGCCGAGTCATAGACCATTGCTGCGCTTGTTCCTGAATCAAAATTATAAGATAAGGCACTCACCGCCATAGCTAGTGCATAAATCCAAAAATTCCCCTGCCCAGCCAACATAAGAATAGAGGACACAATTCCTGCTATTCTACTTAAATAAAGGTTGGTCTTATAGGAATAGCGGTCAGCTAACATACCAGATGGAATTTCACAGAGAAGACTGGTCGTATGAAAAATACTTTCCAGAAGTCCAATCTGCCAAAGAGACATGCCATTTTGACTGAGAAAGAGAATCCAAAAACTGGTAATCCCTAAAAATGCAAAAAACTCAACTCCGGCCATCAGGCCAATATTTTTCCGATAATTTCTTATTAACATCTTTTCTCCTTTAACAAGTGTATTATTATTTCTTTTGTCCGTCACTTGTTAATCTGTGCCTTACATGATCTCCACTCCTTTTAGAAGCATTCTTCAATGCCATTATTGTTCCTTTAATGATTTATGAAATGATACCGGAAAATAACCGTTCTACGGTTTCTTTTTCGAGTTTCTCGTTTATTTTAGCACTTATGTCATCATATTACAAGAGAATATAGGAATGCTCTGCGAAAATCAAAGAAAACTAAAATCCAAAAAACAGTTCTTACTTTTTCAGTAGCAAGTGACTAGAGTTTCGGCAATTTTATAGTTTTACTTATCTTTGAGCAAATTTCTTGCAAGTTGCTTTATTTTGTTGTAATATGTTTTATAACAACTAGAGAGTTGTCGAAATTTTAAGAAAAAGGAGACACATCATGTCTAAAAAAGTATTATTTATCGTCGGATCACTACGCCAAGGTTCTTTCAACCACCAAATGGCCCTCGAAGCTGAGAAAGCACTTGCTGGTAAAGCGGAAGTTAGCTACCTTGATTATTCAGCTGTTCCTCTCTTCAGCCAAGATTTGGAAGTTCCAACTCACCCAGCTGTAGCTGCTGCTCGTGAAGCGGTTCTCGCTGCTGATGCCATCTGGATCTTCTCTCCAGTCTACAACTTCTCTATCCCTGGAACAGTGAAGAACTTGCTTGATTGGCTATCTCGTGCCCTTGACTTGTCTGATACACGTGGCGCTTCTGCCCTCCAAGACAAGTTTGTCACAGTATCATCTGTAGCCAATGCAGGTCACGATCAACTCTTCGCTATTTACAAAGACCTCTTGCCATTTATCCGTACACAAATCGTTGGTGATTTCACTGCTGCACGTGTCAATGACTCTGCCTGGGCAGACGGAAAATTGGTTCTTGAAGAAACAGTCCTAAACTCACTTGAAAAACAAGCGGAAGACTTGGTTAATGCTATTAAGTAACTAACATAACAAAAGCGAACAAGACTAGTCTTCTGACACTCAGAAGACTAGCTTGTTCGCTTTTTTCATTTATAAACTAAAATAGCTGATGATACATATTGTCAAATACAAAATATCTGATTTCTATACTTCCTTAACAAAAACCAATTCCTGTGGCTGTGACAAATCTTCTCGGTAGTTAAATCCTGCAACGCTTAAGCGACGAGCTTCCTCAACCGTCTGTACTTGATTTTCTATCAGAGCTGTCAGGAAGGCTCCACGCGCTTTCTTAGAAATGGTTGAGTGAATCTTCAGCTGATCTCCTCTATCCTCCATGAATTTGAAGGTCACCATTTTTTCTCTGATTTCCTTAGAAAATACCGTCTCAAACTCGGATGACAAGAGAGAGAAAATTAGGTCTTCATCATTCAGAGCTTCATCATAGGCTGCCTTCCAATGGCTCTTCAAAGTCTTACCTGCGACTTTTAACTTCATCAAAAAGTCCAAACGGTGAGGTGCCATAGGTGACAAGGCTGGAACAACACCGTACAAAGCCGAGGTAATGAAGACATGATTTTCAAGATAGGCTTGTTCTGCCTCGGTCAATTTATCTCGCTTGATATGGCGATACATCAGCCCATCAAAAAGTTTCAAGGCTGGATAGTGTTGAGCAGTTTGCCTTTTCAAAGCTTGGATATTTTGAAATGCTTCCTCAGCCTTCTCAGCTGATACCTTGTAAAAACTCTCCAATTGACTAGCAGAATAGAGTGCCAAGGCATCCAGCACAGCCTGACTTTCTGGTTTTAAAGGAGTGGCTTCAATACTTGGCAAATCTGTGTTCATTTCTTTTGCTGTTGGGATTAAAATTTTCATATTGATAGTGTAGCATATTTTTTAACCACAACCAAGAAATTCATCTGAAAAACCTCGGTTTGACCGAGGCTTCTCTATTTATTTTGGCCATCCTAACCAGATAGATACGAGAACAAGGGCTGTGCCAGCCAAGCTTGTTAAGATAGATAAGAATTTATCTTTTTTCTCCTTGAACTGAGAAAAACCGAGCTTCAAAGCGAACAATCCAAGTAGCATTGAAGCAACCATCACATAAAAACCCATTTCTTTGTCCTCCATTAGGCTTAATTTACCTTATTATAACATATATTTCTTAAATAAACCTTTTTTACTGTACTTTAAAGGTCTTGAGATAATTGTCTTTTCCTACTTGACCTTCGAAGGTTTTACCATTTTCAAGGTAAGGGAGGTCATCTGATACAGAGGCCTTGACCTTGTAAATCTTGCCATCAACTTTAAAGAAGTAGACGGTATCGCCCTTGATAACAGCTGATTTGAGGTCTGCTACTACTCCCTTGATGCTTTCTGTGGTTGCATTGTCAATTTCAAGATCGTTTTTATTGGCGTACTTGCTGAGCAGTTCTTCTACTGTAGTAGCTACGATAACGTTTTGGTACTCGACTGCATCTACCAGAGCATACTCTTTGACCAAGCCAGCATTGTCCTTCAAGCCCATGATGTAGAGAGGCTTGTTATTGAGGTTGATGAGGATTGGGAAGGTCGCCTTGTAGGATTTCTCCTGAACAGCACCTTCGGCTGATTCACGGGCTGATTCTTCGGTCGCAGAAGCCAAGCTATACTTCGTGATTTCTCCTGTTCGCATATTTTCAAGGATGAAACCAAGATTACTTTCATCTGCATTGGCCGATGTCACACCTGTGTAGAGGTAGATGTCATTACCGATAGACAAGTAATTATAGCCCTTGGTAGTCTGGGTCACGTTTTTCTTGGAAATCATTGCATTCCAGAAACCGTCCTTGTACTTGCCGTTGTAGTTGATTTGCTCAATGGTTTCCTCAGCTGGATAAACCCTGTCCACCCATTCCGGAACATCTGCCAAGCTGTATTCCTTGGTTTCTCCATTTGTAGCATCCAAGATAATGACTGAAACAGGACGAGGAACCGCCAGTCCAAATTGCTTTTGGTAAACCGTTGCTACATAGAAAGGATTGCCCTCATCGTCCACCTCAAAAGATGGAGTCTTGAAGATTTTAGTTGGGTACTTCAAGCGCAGGTGACGCTTGACATCACGGTTAAAATACTCCGAGTCCGAATACTTGATTGGTGTCTTCAAGTCCACCAAGTCCGCATTACCAGTTACCATGTCCACCTTGATATACTCGCCGATTCCCTTGGCTTGATTGTTAAACCATTTGATAGGATCTGCGTATTCTAGTGGTGTAACTCGATAAGGTTTCCCATCAATCGTCAATTGGGTATAGGTATCTGCCGCTACGTATTGCGACACCTTATCGGTTAGAGAACCCAAGTAGCGGTCCCCAATTTTTTCAGCAGTACTTCTATCTAAAATAGGAACCTTACTGGTGTCAGTCTTAGGAAATTCAGTAAAGTCTTTTTCCGTAACCGTGACTACATTGGCATAATTTTTAGCCTGAAAAATGCTGGAAGTCACCAAGGAAACCAAGGCTGCTAAGAGAAGAATTCCTCCAATAGAAGCTAAAAGGATTTTCCCTAACCGATTGATTTTGAAACCCTCTAGATTTAAGGTAGCTTCCGCCTTACCGTGGCGCACATGAACCGTTTTGACAAGGTTTATCCCCTTGCCAAATCCAAATAAGATTGCCACAACTAACAAATGCCCACAGAGGAAGAAGAGAAATTCCCAGCTGGTCAGGTTAAGGGGCGGTAAAAAGATATACCAGGTCGTTGCGATAAAAATAAGTTCAAAGACTATCCGTTTCATTTGCTTTCCTCCTAAATGATTCGTCCTTCCAAATGATCCAGTTCATGCTGGCAAATCTGAGCTGGGAAGCCTGTCAAGGTAATGGTCTGTTCCTGCCACTTGCTGTCACGATAGGCAACCCTTATGGTTTCATAACGCTTAGTGGGTCTCACACCTGTCAAGGACAAACAGCCTTCCTCTGTCTCATAAGGTTCTGAAAAAGACTTGAGAACAGGATTAAACATGACCACAGGAACCAAGCCAAGATTAAAAATAATCACGCGCTTCTGCACCCCAATCATATTGGCAGCCAGACCGACACAGGTCTCACGATTTGCTAAGAGTGTATCTTGCAAATCTCTGGCAAGATAAAGGTCTTCCTGACTTGCTGGCTGAGACACCTGAGATAAAAACAAAATATCCTTTACAATTTTCTTTTCCACTTCCTCACACTCCTCTTACTTTTTACTATATTATAGCAATTATAGCACAAAAGCCGATAACTGCAAGCTCTTTCCCTCAACTGTAGCAAAAAGCCATCCGAAGATGACTTTTTTTAAATCGCATTCTTATCAAAACCAAGTTTGCGTTGAATAAACTTAACGATTTCGACGATGATAATCATTGAGAAGCTTCCGCCCATAACGATTCCCCATTGTGACAAGTCTAGTTTAGTTACATGGAAGATTCCTTCAAGCGGTTCTACAACAATTGTTGCCATGAGAAGGATGAAGGATACCAAGATAGACCAGTTGAAGGTCTTAGACTTGAATGGGCCAACTGTCAAGATGGATTGATAAACAGATTTCACATTGTAGGCATGGAAGAGCTGAATCAAACCAAGTGTTGCAAAGGCCATAGTAAGGGCATCTGCGTGAATGGCATGATTGTCACCCACGTGAACTGGGTAAGCAATCGCAAGTCCATAAACACTCATAACAATAGCTGCTTGAAGTACACCTTGATAGATGATAGAACTCAAAACACCACCTGAGAAGAAGCTTGCCTTGCGTCCACGTGGTTTATGGTTCATGACACCAGGCTCAGCTGGCTCAACACCTAGAGCGATAGCTGGGAAGGTATCCGTTACCAAGTTGATCCACAAGAGATGAACTGGCTGCAAGACATCCCAACCAAACAAGGTTGATAGGAAGATGGTTAATACTTCAGCAGTATTGGCAGAAAGTAGGTACTGAATCGTCTTTTGAATATTTGAGAAGACCTTACGTCCTTCTTCAACTGCAACGATGATAGTCGCAAAGTTGTCGTCAGCAAGAATCATGTCTGAAGCCCCTTTAGAAACCTCTGTACCAGTGATTCCCATACCGATACCGATGTCTGCTGTTTTCAGGGCTGGCGCATCATTGACACCGTCACCTGTCATGGCAACGACTTTACCTTGTTTTTGCCAAGCCTTCACGATACGAACTTTGTGCTCTGGAGACACACGGGCATAAACAGAGTATTGACCAACTACTTTTTCAAAGTCTTCATCTGACAATTCATTGAGTTCAGCACCAGTTAAAACGTGAACTTCTGTATCGTTTGCGTCAATGATTCCCAAACGTTTGGCAATAGCTTCTGCAGTATCTTGATGGTCACCTGTAATCATGATTGGACGGATTCCAGCTTCCTTAGCCACATGAACAGCCTCAGCAGCTTCCGGACGTTCAGGATCAATCATTCCAATCAAACCAGTAAAGATTAAATCATTTTCAAGTTCTTCAGAAGTGAGATTTTCTGGAATGCTGTCAATAATCTTATAAGCACCTGCAAGGACACGCAAGGCTTGGTGAGCCATTTCAGAGTTGTTTGTGTGAATGAGGTTTGTAACCTTCTCGTCAATCGGAGCAATATCCCCAGCCTTATCACGAAGAACACAACGTTTCAAAAGTTGGTCTGGCGCACCTTTAACAGCTACGAGGAAGCGTCCATCTGCAAGTGGATGAACTGTTGACATGAGCTTACGTTCAGAGTCAAATGGCAACTCAGCCACACGAGGATATTTCTCTAAGAAACCTTTAACATCGTAGCCCTTGTCCAAGGCATATTGGATAAAGGCTGTTTCGGTTGGGTCACCAATCAGGTTGCCTTCCACATCGATTTTCGTATCATTAGCCAAGACAACTGAACGTAGAAGGGGCATTTCAAGACCCAGTTCAATGTCATCAGCTGAGTCATGTAGAACCGCATCGTAAAAGACTTTTTCGACTGTCATCTTGTTCATAGTCAGCGTACCAGTCTTATCAGAAGCAATGATTTCAGTTGAACCAAGTGTTTCTACTGCCGGCAACTTACGAACGATAGAGTTTCGTTTGGCCAACACTTGAGTACCAAGAGCAAGAACGATAGTTACGATAGCTGGAAGCCCTTCTGGAATGGCTGCAACGGCAAGCGCAACAGAGGTCATCAACTCACCAAGTGGATTTTTGCCTTGAATGAAAACACCGACTACAAAAGTAACAAGGGCAATGACCAAGATAGCATAGGTCAAGACCTTAGAAAGGTTGTTCAAGTTTTGTTTGAGTGGTGTATCCGTCTCATCCGCATCTTGAAGCATGCCAGCAATATGACCAACTTCCGTGTACATACCTGTATTGACAACAACACCAAGACCACGACCATAAGTCACATTTGAGTTTTGGAAGGCCATATTGACACGGTCACCAATACCAGCATCTGAAGCCAATTCTACTGATAAGTCTTTTTCGACTGGAACAGACTCACCTGTAAGAGCTGCTTCTTCAATTTTAAGAGAGTTGGCTTCTAGTAAACGTAAGTCTGCTGGTACAACATCACCTGCTTCAAGGGCAACGATATCGCCTGGTACCAATTCTTTAGAATCAATCTCCGCCATATGCCCATCGCGAAGAACGCGGGCAGCTGGACTAGACATGGATTTGAGGGCTTCGATAGCTTCTTCTGCTTTCCCTTCTTGGTAAACACCAAAGGCAGCGTTGATGATTACCACGGCTAAGATGATAATGGCATCTGCGATATCTTCCCCACCAGAAGTCACGACTGACAAGATTGCTGCTGCAACTAGGATAATAATCATCAAATCCTTAAATTGCTCGATGAATTTGACCAGGATTGATCGTTTCTCGCCTTCTTCGAGTTCATTGTGGCCAAATTCGGCAAGGCGCTTTTCCGCCTCACTTGATGACAAACCTTGCTCGGTCGCATCCACAGCCTGCAAGACCTCTTCAGGACTCTGAGTATAAAACGCTTGGCGTTTTTGTTCTTTTGACATGTGTCTCCTCCTTGACATTGTGTGCAAAACAGACTCTCTTTCTGTCATATCTTTTCACGACAAACAAAAAGAGACCTGTTAATCATAACAAGTCTCGCTGTTTAAGATAGTGCCGGAAAGCATACTTTTCAGTATAAAATTCGGAATGACGACACTATCACAGGTTTCTGCCAGCTACTCCCTTGAGTAGTACTATTATACCAAATTTTGAAAAATTTTCAAAGAGTAAAGATTCTATAAAATTCTATCCTTATCAAAAGTACGTTCACTGATAATATATCTAGGACGACGTTTCGTTTCTAGGTAAATCTTTCCAATATACTCACCAATTACTCCCAAACTAATCAATTGTACTCCACCAAGTAGGCTAACTATTGCATAGGTGCTTGCCCAGCCTGCCACAACCGTACCAGCAAACTTACTCCATAAAACCCAAATAATCAACAGAAAGCTAAAGAGTGATGTCAAGACCCCAAGACTTGTAATCAAACGAATCGGTTTGATTGATAAACTGGTAATACCATCCATAGCCAAACCAAGCATTTTAGATAGTGGATAGTGGCTCTCACCAGCAATTCGTTCATGGCGCTTATATGAAACGTAAGAATATTTAAAACCAACTAAAGGCATTAAACCACGAAGAAAAAGATTAACTTCTTGGAACCTCTCTAACTCCTGCAAAAATCTTTTTGATACCAATCTATAGTCGGCATGATTGAAAACAACTTCTGCTCCAAATAGGCGTAACACCTTATAAAACCCTTCGGCTGTAATTCGTTTAAAGGCAGAGTCCGTATCACGGTTATCACGTACACCATAGACAATTTCAGAACCACTTTTATACTCAGAAATCATCTTATCCATGCAGTTAATATCATCTTGTCCATCGGCATCAATGGTAATGATAATATCAGCAAACTGAATAGCCTCATACATCCCTGCAAGAACGCTACTCTGATGCCCCCTATTACGACTTTGTGACACGCCAACTACAGAAGGGATGGTTTTAGCATAACTTTCTATCAGTTCCCAAGTCTGATCCTTACTACCATTATTTACATACATGATTTTACTATGGGGATGTATTTCTTCTTTCTTTACTAATTGTTCAATTTTTTCAACAAACATTGGATTAGTATACGGTAAGACTTGCTCTTCATTATAACATGGAATAACTATATATAAAATTGGCTTTTTCCTGCTCATGCTATTCTCCTCCTTTTCTATAAATCATAGCTGTATCAATCTGTTTTTCTAAGTGATAATTTACTTTAATATAATCCTTAATAAAAGAGTCAGTCCTCTTACCATAATCCCATTCAGTATCAAATACAATATAGATAGGAGGATTTTCTTGTATAGATTTTTTAAACTCATCAATAATAACTCGATCATCTGTCACAGCTGGGATGAAGAAAAATTTTGTACTAGCTAGCCGTTCACTATACAAATAAATTGTTCCATTTTGACGGTGTGTATAAATTCGGTCATCCATCGACGTATTTTTCTCTATATAGCTAGCAACGCGTTGCTGTTTCTCAGATCTATTCAGATATCTTGTATTCATACTTTTCATGATGGATTTTACATCATTCTGGTATACAATAATAAATCCTAAGAATAAGACAAAAAATACTTGAAAAGACATTTTCTTGGATATGCTATGAAATAAATAGGAAATATATGGAATCAAAATCGGGAGCATTACTAAAATGTAATGACCATAGCTTCTTTTTGAGATAAGAGCCAGAAGTAAACAAACAATAAAAACAAAATGATAGAAGATTGATTTTATTCCAAATTTCTTCCACAGTGGTATCAAGGAAAATAACATCAATAAATTAAGACTTAAGAGATTTGTTTGAGAAATGTACCATCTGATAATCTCATACATCGAAACGTTATTAGACTCTGTAGTATAAATAAAATTAATTCCAATCGACTGGTATACCATTTCAATAAAGATGCCCTTTGATAACAGATATAAGCACAAAGGGATAGTTGGTATTAATATTCCAACGAAAAATAATCCTATCAAAGAAAACAAGTCCCTGTATGCTTTCTTAAGTATGAAATCAATCAATACATAAATACAAAATACAAGCCAAATCCCTATCATATTTGCTTTCGTAAAAAATACAATAGAGAAAAATGCACCTGATGCTATGATATCATTTTTGCTGAAATCATTTTGTATAAACAGTTTTAAAAAAATGTATAATGAATAAGCCAAAAAAGGTAAAATAAAACCTTCTAAACTCCAACCGCCATCAAAAAAATACTCATAAATTATAAAGATAATTGCTAAAGTTAAAATTGTTTGCTTATTTCCAGTAAATAACCTTGAAATCTTATAGCTAGCTATAAAGAATAGAAATGTGCAAAATAGGTATAAAAATTTAATTCCTAACGCACCACCAATAAGATATCCTAGGTAATTCAGTAAAAAAACGACTGGCCCCTTATGATCAAATAGGTTTGCATACATCAATTCTCCTCGATTCATTGCATACCCAAAATATTCAAAAATACTAGCATCTGAAAACGGTATCCCTTGTTTGACATTTGTTACCATCGAGAACCAGACTAAAACAGTAAAGAGCAAAGAAATACTCATCGCTAAAATACTCATTTTTTTCAATTTTATTCACCTCAACTTTTCACTTTATCAGTCTATCATATTTCCTAAAAAAAAAAGTATTTTCTGCTTTGTATTTTCTTAATTTTATCCATCCTATTTGAATTTTCCCTTGAAAACCAGTATAATGGTAGAATGCTATATGACTAGAAAGGAAGTTGAATGAAGCAATCTATCTCAAATCTCAAGTTAGCTGAGCGTGGAGCCATTATCAGCATTTCAACCTATTTAATCTTGTCTGCAGCCAAATTAGCAACTGGTCACCTCCTTCATTCATCCAGTTTGGTGGCCGATGGTTTTAATAACATCTCGGACATCATTGGAAATGTGGCCCTCTTGATTGGCATTCGGATGGCGCGCCAGCCTGCAGACCGGGACCACCGTTTTGGTCATTGGAAGATTGAAGATTTGGCTAGCTTAATCACTTCCATCATCATGTTTTATGTTGGCTTTGATGTGCTGAGGGATACCATTCAAAAGATTCTCAGTCGGGAAGAAACGGTCATTGATCCTCTGGGTGCAACTCTAGGAATTATGTCTGCAGCGATTATGTTTGTGGTGTATCTCTACAACACTCGCCTCAGTAAGAAATCCAACTCCAAGGCACTAAAGGCTGCCGCCAAGGACAATCTTTCTGATGCTGTTACCTCACTTGGTACGACTATTGCCATCCTAGCTAGCAGTTTCAATTATCCGATTGTAGATAAACTGGTTGCTATCATCATCACTTTCTTTATCTTGAAGACCGCCTATGATATCTTTATCGAGTCTTCCTTTAGTCTTTCAGATGGCTTTGACGATCGTCTGCTTGAGGACTATCAAAAGGCCATTATGGAAATTCCCAAGATCAGCAAGGTTAAGTCGCAAAGAGGTCGCACCTACGGTAGCAACATTTACCTTGATATTACGCTAGAAATGAATCCTGACTTATCTGTTTTTGAGAGTCATGAAATCGCGGATCAGGTCGAGTCTATGCTGGAGGAGCGTTTTGGCGTCTTTGACACCGATGTCCATATCGAGCCAGCACCTATCCCTGAGGATGAAATTTTAGACAATGTCTATAAAAAATTGCTTATGCGTGAACAATTGATTGATCAAGGAAATCAACTGGAAGAACTCTTGGCTGACGATTTTGTCTATATTCGTCAGGATGGAGAGCAGATGGATAAAGAGGCTTATAAAGCCGAAAAAGACTTGAATGCTGCTATCAAGGACATCCAAATCACTTCCATCAGTCAGAAAACAAAACTCATCTGCTATGAGTTAGATGGTATCGTTCATACCAGTATCTGGCGACGCCACGAAACTTGGCAAAATATCTTTCATCAAGAAACCAAAAAAGAATAGAGAAATCCCGTCCATGAGACGGGATTTTTCTATTCTTCTAGCTATCAAATTCACTTAGATACTCATAGCGTTCGTATTTTTCAAGGAGTGCTTCGTTTTTCTCATCCAGTTCTTTTTGGAGAGTAGCCAGTTTGCCAAAGTCGGAACCATTGGCCTGCATTTCCTCTTCAATAGCAGCAATACGATTTTCCAAGTTTTCAATATCGTCTTCAATGCTTGCCCACTCCTGCTTTTCTTGGTAGGTCATGCGTTTCTTCTCTTCTCGAACCTTGACCACTTTTTCCTTTTCAGCTTTTTGCACTTGATTGGCCATCTCTGTTTCAAAGGATTTTTCATCAAGATAGTCGGTGTAATGACCAAAGAAAGGACGAATCTTGCCATCTTCAAAAGCGAGAATCTTGTTCGCTACCTTATCCAAGAAATAGCGGTCATGGCTAACTGTCAAGACAGGACCTGCAAAGCCTTGTAAGAAATTCTCCAAAACTGTCAAGGTTGCAATGTCTAGGTCATTTGTCGGTTCATCCAAGAGAAGAACATTTGGTTTTTCCAAGAGCAGTTTGAGGAGATAAAGACGTTTTTTCTCGCCACCTGACAATTTCTCAATCAAGGTTCCATGCGTCGAACGTGGGAAAAGGAACTGCTCCAGCAACTCTGCAATCGAAGTCGTAGAACCACCGCTGGTCTTGACCTCTTCTGCCACTTCCTGCAGGTAATTGATAACTCGCTTGCTTTCATCCAAGCCCTCAATTTGCTGAGAGAAATAGGCAATGCGAACTGTTTCCCCAATCACAACTTGACCTGCTGTCGGCTCAAGACTGCCTGCAATCAGGTTGAGCAGGGTTGATTTTCCAACACCGTTATCCCCAACGATTCCGATGCGGTCTTTGGCCTGAACTAAGAGATTAAAATCTTGCAAAATAGGCTTGTTTTCATAGGCAAAGGAAACATCCTGAAACTCGATGACTTTCTTCCCAATCCGACTGGTTTCAAAGTTCATGGTCAAATCTGTTTCAGCAACGCCACCTGAAACTTCTTTCTTCAAATCGTAGAAACGATTGATACGAGCCTGCTGCTTGGTTGCACGCGCCTGCGGTTGTCTGCGCATCCAGGCCAATTCTTGCTTATAAAGTTGCTCTTTTTTGTGAAGAAGAGCCGCGTCGCGCTCGTCCTGTTCCGCCTTAAGGCGAACATAATCCTGATAATTACCCTGATACTCCGTCAATCCTGCTCGGTCCAACTCGAAAATACGTGTTGATAAAGCGTCTAGGAAATAACGATCATGGGTAATAAAAAGGACGGTCTTCTTGGAATTTTTCAAAAAGAGGGTCAGCCACTCAATAGTCGCAATATCCAGATGGTTGGTCGGCTCATCTAAAAGCAAAAGGTCGTGATTACCAAGTAAAACTTGCGCCAACTGGACCCGTCTTCTTAGACCACCTGACAATTCTCCAACTGGAGTAGATAAGTTCTGAATACCCAGCTTGCTAAGGACAGTCTTGACCTGACTCTCAATTTCCCAAGCTTGGAGAGAGTCCATTTCTGCCATGACCCGTTCCAAACGCGCCTGCTTGTCCTCACTATAGTTGAGCATGAGGAGTTCATACTCACGAATAAGCTGGATTTCCTTTAGGTCGCTGGAGAGGACCGTATCCAAAACTGTCTTGTTATCATCAAAATCAGGATCTTGAGTCAAGTAACCAATCTGGTAGTCATTCTTAGCTGAAAAGGGACTGACATCCCCATCAAAGCCAGAAACACCAGAAAGAACATCTAAAAGGGTGGTCTTGCCAGTCCCATTGACACCGATTAGACCAATTCTATCCAAGTCATGGATGATAAAGGAAATATCCTTAAAAACGGTCTTATCACCGACGGATTTACTTAGTTTTTCAACGATAAAATCACTCATTTTTTCTCCCTCAGGTAAGCATGGATGGCTTGACGGTCATTTTCCAATTCTCCATCGACAATGGCATATTCAATCTCTGTTAAAATCTCTCCCAAGTCTGGGCCCGGCTGATAGCCATATTCCTTGATCAAAATACCACCGTTGATTTGGATTTCTTTCTTGTCATGAATGGTCAAACTCTGATAGATTTCTGTGATGGCTTGTGGGTTAACTTCTTTTCCTTGAGCCTGACGAAGATTTTCAGCCTGTAAAAGCAAATCCAAGTCAAAGCGATAACAATCTCGCTTGCTCAATTCTCCCTTTTCACGCAATGCAAAAATAGTCAGCAAATCCTGAACTTGCTTAGCAAACTGGCGTGAGGTCTTCCAAGCCTTCAAAAATGGCTGCGCATTTTCAATCTCCAAAACCCACAGTAAAGCCGCCCAGGCTTGTTCAGAGGATTCAAAGGTAAAATCGGTCTCTAATTCAAATAGTCTGTTGATCTTGTCCTGGCTAGCTGCCATATCAGGGAGATAATCATAAGCTTGACTCTCAATCATGGAAGCCAAGCCCCTTCTCCAAAACGGAGACAGCAAGAGTTTATCAAACTCGACGAAGGTACGCTCTACAGAAATTTTCTCCAAAAGCGGCGTCAAGGTCTTCATAGCTTTAAATGTTTCTGGCTCAAGTTCAAAGCCAAGGCTGGCCTGAAAACGGAAACCACGCATAATCCGCAGAGCATCTTCGTTAAAACGCTCACTAGCTACTCCAACTGCTCGCAAGACTTGGTTTTCCAAATCCTCTAAACCATGAAACAAGTCAATGATTTCCCCTGTCTCATCCAAGGCAAAGGCGTTGACTGTAAAATCACGGCGCTTAAGGTCTTCTTCCAGTGAACGCACAAAGGAAACCGCGCTGGGTCTACGATAGTCCACATAGACATCTTCTGTCCGAAAAGTAGTCACCTCATACTCCTCGTCCCCATCTAAAACCAAGACGGTTCCATGCTCGATTCCGATATCGGCTGTTCGCGGAAAAATCTGCTTGGTTTCTGAGGGATAAGAAGAGGTCGCAATATCCACATCATGGATAGGACGATTGAGGAGGGCATCACGAACAGAGCCCCCAACAAAATAGGCTTCAAAACCTGCTTCTTTAATTTTTTCTAATACTGGTAAAGCCTTCTGAAATTCAGAAGGCATTTGCGTTAATCTCATAATAAGTGTTCTAATCCATAGACAAGCTCATGACGCTTGACAACTTCTTTAATTCCCAAATTCACCCCTGTCATGAAGGAGCTGCGATCATAGGAGTCATGACGGAGGGTCAATCCTTCTCCTTGATTGCCAAAGATGACTTCCTGATGGGCTACCAAGCCTGGTAAACGAACTGAGTGAATCCGCATGCCATCAAAGTCAGCACCACGGGCACCTGCAATGAGTTCTTCCTCATCTGCTGCACCTTGCTGAATAGACTCTCGAACTTCTGCCATTAACTCAGCTGTTTTAATAGCTGTTCCACTCGGAGCATCCTTTTTCTTGTCATGATGGAGCTCGATAATCTCCACATTTGGGAAATATTGGGCAGCCTGCATCGCAAATTGCATGAGCAAGACAGCACCCAAGGCAAAGTTAGGAGCAATTAAGCCACCCAGATCTTGAGCACGAGAAAATTCTTTTAGCTCTGCAATTTCTTCACTTGTGAAACCAGTCGTTCCAACTACTGGAGCAAAGCCATTTTCAAGAGCAAAGCGTGTATTTTCATAGGCAACAGCTGGAGCTGTAAAATCTACCCAAACATCCGCTTCAAAGCCTGCTAAATCAACCTTATCCTTGAAAACAGGAATACCCTGCCATTCTGACTCAGACTCAAAAGGATCCAAAACTGCTACCAAGTCCAAGTCTGGATCAGCCAAGACCATCTGACAAGCAGCTTGACCCATCTTTCCCTTAAAACCAGCAATAATTACTCGAATACTCATCTCTACTCCTGTCTAAGATACAAGGCCTGTAAGAACACAAAGTGAAAATAGGAATTCTGATCAAGAAGTGTCTACTCCTTGGAAGAACTATCTTTTTCACACAGGATCCCAGGCGTGTTCAATTATCAAGATACAAAGGACCTTAGCTGCCCATGAAAAATAGGGAATGACGCTGACTTGCCACGAAAGGCAAGACAGGCATCTTTTTTCAAGAGGCAGGTAGTCCGTGTTCAATTGCTAAGATACAAGGCATCTTGACTAGTCTAAAAGTGCCAACTAAATCACTGGAATATAACCTAGAGCAATACTTCCTGCTCCTAGGTGGGTTCCAATGACACTACCAAATGTAGCTAGTGAAATATCCGTACCCACTCCAGATTCAATCAAGTGGTGACGCAATTCTTCAGCCTTTTCAGGAGCATTCCCATGAATGACAATGACCCGATATTGGCCTGAAGCCGTTGTTTCCTTGATGATTTCAATCAAGCGCTTGGTTGCTTTCTTTTCCGTACGAACTTTTTCGTAAACTTCAATCACACCTTGATCGTTAAAATAAAGGATTGGCTTAATGCTAAGCAAATTGCCCAAAATGGCAGCCCCATTTGAAAGGCGCCCACCTTTTACCAAATGATCCAGGTCATCTACCATGATAAAAGCTGACGTACGGCTGATTTGAATAGCTAGCTTATCCTGAATGATAGCAAAATCATCGCCCTGATCTCGCCAGTTAAAGACGCTTTCAACCATGATGCCTAGGGGAGCGCTTGTAATCAAAGTGTCTGGGAAAGCAATGGTTAAACCTTCATAGTCATCCACCATATACTGAATATTTTGGTAAAAACCTGAAATTCCAGAAGATAGGAACAGTCCCAAGGCATGTGTATAACCTTGTTCTTTGAGCGAAGTTAAGATCTCATCTAACTTGGCAATACTTGGTTGACTGGTCTTAGGCAATTCAGAAGCCTGAGCCATTTTTTGGTAAAATTCCTCAGCAGTCAGATTGATGCCTTCGACATACTCCTCACCATCAATATTGACAGGAATATCCAAGACAAATAAATCTTCTCTTTGCAAGGTCTCTGCACTGAGATAGGCAGAAGAATCTGTGATAACAGCTAGTTTCATATTAGAACTCCAAATTGATTCCTGGTAAGTCTAATGCAATTTCAGTTACTTCGTAAGTCAAACGGTTGAGCATATTCAAACATGGACGAGCCAAAGTTTCCACTTCTTCTTGGCTCAATTCACTTGGTTCATTAACAATACGGCCATCGATGTGGTTTACCTGTGAAATGGTTCCACTGATGACAAACTTATCAAATACAATCATAAAGGTCAAGATGACAATCAAGGAAGTCACTTGATTTTCTTGATCATGTTGGAGCAATTGGAAGTTCACATCCACCTTAGTTTCAGGAGCTCCATTTTCATTTTCCCATTCAAAATTACGCGCATCAAAATGATACTGACTAACAAATTCTTGTTCACGTTTAAGATTCATGTCTTTCTCCCTTGGCTACAATATTATAAGCTATTGTACCATAATTTTTTATTTTCATCTAGTTTTCTAGGATTTAGTCAATCCCGATTTCAGATCGAACTACATCTGCGATAGTATCAACATAGTAGTCCACTTCTTCTGTTGTAGGCGCTTCTGCCATAACACGCAAGAGAGGCTCTGTTCCACTTGGACGAACAAGGATACGGCCATTCCCTGCCATTTCAGCTTCCATCTTCTCGATAATTGCCTTGATAGCTGGCACTTCTATAGCCCTTTCCTTCATGACATTTTCCACTCGGATATTGACTAATTTTTGTGGATAGATGGTTACTTCTGCTGCCAACTCTGACAAGCTCTTACCAGTTTCCTTCATGATTTTTGTCAATTGGACAGCAGATAATTGACCATCACCTGTTGTATTGTAATCCATCAAGATGACGTGACCAGACTGTTCACCACCGAGGTTGTAGCCTGATTTTCTCATTTCTTCAACAACGTAGCGGTCGCCAACTGCAGTAACTGCCTTGTTAATACCTTCACGGTCCAAGGCCTTGTGGAAACCAAGGTTGGACATCACAGTCGTCACAATTGTATTTTGGGCCAATTGTCCTTTTTCAGAAAGGTATTTCCCGATAATGTACATGATTTTGTCACCATCAACGATCTCGCCATTTTCATCAACCGCAATCAAACGGTCACTGTCTCCGTCAAAGGCTAAACCGATAGCTGACCCACTTTCTTTGACCACTTCTTGAAGGGCTTCTGGGTGCGTAGAACCAACATTAAGGTTGATGTTAAGCCCATCTGGCGTTTCTCCGATAACCGTCAACTGAGCACCGAGATCAGCGAAAATTTGACGGGCACTTGTAGACGCTGCTCCATTAGCTGTATCCAAGGCAACCTTCATTCCATCAAGAGGAGTTCCAGTTGAAACAAGGTAGCCTTCATACTTACGCAAGCCTTCTGGGTAATCTACCAAGGTTCCCAAGCCTTCTGCACTTGGACGTGGCAGAGTGTCTTCTGCAGCGTCTAGCAAGGCTTCAATTTCTGCTTCTTTTTCGTCATCTAGTTTGAAACCATCCCCACCAAAGAACTTGATTCCATTATCAAGGGCTGGGTTGTGGCTAGCAGAAATCATGACACCGGCGCTTGCTCCCTCTGTTTTGACCAAGTAAGCTACTGCTGGTGTTGCCAGAACACCTAATTTATATACGTGAATACCAACTGAAAGGAGACCTGCTACCAGGGCAGATTCTAGCATTTCCCCTGAAATACGTGTGTCACGTCCCACAAAGACTTTCGGTGCTTCCGTTTCATGTTGACTGAGAACATAGCCTCCAAAACGTCCTAGTTTAAAAGCTAATTCTGGAGTAAGTTCTACATTAGCTTCTCCACGGACTCCATCAGTCCCAAAATATTTACCCATTTTTATAAAATCCTTTTTCTATTTTTAATTCGTTTTTGAACCAGTTGCTTTCGTTGACGAAGATGTCTCCGATGAACTGCTTGTGCTTGAATTTGATGTGCTTGAACTTGATGCTACTGGTTTTGTAGTCACCTTCATTATTGTATCAAAGGGAGTGATAACTGCCGGTAAGACAACACCATTGCGGTCGATTGCCTGCAAAGGTACTGAACCACTGTAATTACCTGTTATGCGTTCGCTGGTTGGCAAGACAGCGATAATCTTATCAATTCTATCCAATGTCTCTTGGTCACTCGTAATCGACACTTCTTCATCTGACAGCGTGACATTTTCAATCTGTACCCGACTATCAATTTGACTAGGGTCAATCTCTGGTACAACCTTTACCTTATTCTTCTGAGCCTTCTTACCAATCTTGACTGTAATTTTTTGCGGAGTCGCCACAGCGGTCAGCCCATTGGGTAAATCTTCAATGCTCAAAGGAACTTCAATCGTTCCAACACTGGCATCTGTTAGGTCAGCAGTAACCTTGAATTTACGTGTGCTTTCTTGCATTTCACTAGCTAGCGATAGGCGATTTGCACCAGTCAAGACCACTGATACTTCTGAAGCAAAACCACTAATAAAATACTCATCACTATTATAGCGTATGTCAATAGGGACATTTGTTACTGTATTCGTATAGGTTTCCGTTTTTACCTGCCTAGCACTGGTACTGTTTTGAAAATTCGTCGCCGTAGCATAGACAAATAAGACACAAGCAAAAAAGAGTGAGGATATAATATATAAACTATTTTTTCTCATGTTTCCATCCTCCTAGCAATCGTTCTTTAAAACTAAGACCTGCTTCCTCTTTTGGAAGTAAGATTTCACGTAATTCTGTTTCAAATTCATCAAGTGTTAGGTTGTGCTTAAAGCTTCCATTATAGGTTATCGAAATTCCTCCCGTTTCCTCTGATACGACAAAAGTCAAGGCATCTGAGACTTCTGATAAACCGATAGCCGCCCGGTGTCTGGTCCCAAACTCCTTGGAAATACCTGTACTTTCTGTCAAGGGCAGATAGGCAGACGTCACAGCGATACGTTCTTCTCTGATAATCACCGCACCATCATGCAGAGGAGTGTTGGGAATAAAAATGTTAATGAGAAGTTCTGCAGAAATCTTAGCATCTAAGGGAATTCCTGTCGAAATATACTCCTGCAAGGTACGTACACGCTGAATAGCAACCAAGGCCCCGATTTTACGAGGACTCATGTATTCAACAGACTTAACAAAGGCACGAATCATCTGTTCCTCAGCACTAATAGGGGCATTGGAAAAGAAATCTGTCGCTCTTCCCAAACGTTCCAAACCAGTCCGAATCTCTGGAGAGAAGATAACAACCGCCGCAATAACCCCATAAGTAATAATTTGATTGATCAACCAAGAAATCGTAGTCAAGCCAATCATATTTGCAAGGATTTGAGCTAAAATAAACACCAAAACTCCACGTACCAAAATCATAATCTTGGTTCCTGCAATAGCTTTTGTAAAATGGTATAAAATATAAGCAACAATCAAAATATCAATCAGATTGATAGCTATCGTCCATGGACTTGCAAACAAACTAGTCCAATATTGCAGATTGGATAATTGTTGAAAATTCATCCCTGATATCCTCCCTATCAAAACACTTTCGTCCTATTATACCATTTTCTGGCATTTTTTTCCCTATCCTAGTCCATTTTACATTGAGCAAAAATATGATACAATAAACTGACTAGAAAAAACAAAGGAGAAACTATGTCTCAACTCTATGATATTACCATTGTAGGTGGTGGTCCTGTCGGGCTTTTTGCAGCCTTTTATGCCCACCTACGCCAAGCCAAGGTTCAAATCATCGACTCTCTTCCCCAGCTAGGTGGACAACCTGCTATTCTCTACCCTGAAAAGGAAATCCTAGACGTACCAGGCTTCCCAAATCTGACTGGAGAAGAGTTGACTAATCGCTTGATTGAACAGCTAAACAGCTTTGATACCCCTACTCATCTCAATGAAACGGTTCTTGAGATTGAAAAACAAGAAGAAGGCTTTGCCATTACCACTTCCAAAGGAAGTCACCTATCAAAAACAGTTATCATTGCTATGGGGGGCGGTGCCTTCAAACCACGTCCGCTGGAACTAGAAGGCGTTGAAGGCTATGAAAATATCCACTACCACGTTTCCAACATCCAGCAATATGCTGGTAAGAAAGTGACGATTCTTGGTGGAGGAGACTCGGCTGTTGATTGGGCTTTGGCTTTTGAAAAAATCGCACCAACCACCCTCGTTCACCGCAGAGATAATTTCCGTGCCTTGGAACACAGTGTAGAAGCCTTGCAAGAATCTTCTGTGACCATCAAGACACCATTCGTCCCTAGCCAACTCCTTGGAGATAAAAAAACACTCGATAAACTTGAAATCACAAAAGTCAAATCTGATGAAACCGAAACGATTGACCTAGACCACCTCTTTGTCAACTATGGTTTCAAATCTTCTGTCGGCAACCTTAAAAACTGGGGTTTGGAACTCAACCGACACAAGATTATCGTCAACAGCAAACAGGAATCCAGCCAAGCAGGTATCTATGCTATCGGTGACTGCTGCTACTATGACGGAAAGATAGACTTGATTGCGACAGGGCTTGGAGAAGCTCCAACTGCTGTCAACAATGCCATCAACTACATTGACCCAGAGCAAAAAGTACAACCAAAACACTCTACTAGTTTATAAAAAAGAACCACGAGTCAAATGCGATTCGTGGTTTTAAAATGAACTACACCTCAAAAGTTAGACAGAAATACATCTAACTTCTGATATGCAGCCCACCTTCTCTTTGCTCTTGTTTGAATAAGAAATTTTTTGAAGAATCATTAGATTATACAAAGTATTCATATCAGCCTTTTAAAGCTATATAAAAACTCTCCAACTATTCTATTATACCATATAAAAAAATAAATAAATAGACTTGTTTTTTTCTTTTTTTGACGTATACTAATAATAGAAAGCGCTTTAAATAAAATAAAAGGAGGTTTTATGAGGAAAGTAAATAAGGACATTTTATTCTTAACTGGAATCATAGTTTTATGTTTTGGTTTTTTATTATTTCACATCAACCCCTATTATGCCGAACCCTATGCGACACTGAAAGAAAGAATAAATTTATTCTTTTGGCAACTATATTGGAGACCTGTAGGAACTCTCAGTATTATTTCGGGTTGCATTATAACTTTCAAAGGATTGAAAAAATAATCTTTTGATCATGAACTTGGACTTATGCTCAGTGAAAATCAAAGATTGGACTAGGAGGCTAGTTATAGGTTGTTCAACGCACAGTTTTGATGCTTCAGATAAGGCGAAGTTAAGATACTTTAAGGAGAGTTTCGAAGAGTATTTGTTTAAATCACTGAATCTGCCACATCCTACTCCCCTACACTTATAGTTATATTAGACTAAAAGCATCTTACACAGTAAATGTTCGTAAACTAGAAGTTAGATACTTAGGCACCAACAAATGGGTTCCAGCTGGTGAAACCTCTACTATATCGAATGTTAGCGTTTGAAGCGAACTGGGCACTTGGAAATAACTAATTAGAGACTGGGTAAAAACTCAATTTCAGGAGAAAATGAAATAAATTTTCTCACAATAAAACGCATAGTATCACGGTTTTCAATACCTGATATTATGCGTTTTTGATTTTAAAGAGCCAAATTTCTTAACTTAATGACATTGCTTTTTGCCCAACCTCTTTTTATTTCAAAAAAGAACCTCGCAAAACAAGAGCCTGGTTTTATAGTTCATCGGCTAATTTGTTTATCTTTCTGAGTCTGTGGTTGACACCACTTTTGGTCAGAGGGGTGCTGAGGCTATCTGCTAACTGCTGGATAGAGTAGTCTGGATGCTGAATCCGCAATTGCGCTACCTCCTGCAAATCCACTGGCAGGTTTTCTAAGCCCATGATATCTTTGATTTTACTGATATTGTTGATAGTCTTCATGCTGGCAGAAACTGTCCGAGCGATATTAGCTGTCTCGGCATTATTGGCACGATTGAGGTCATTACGGGTTTCTCGCAAAATCTTAACCCGCTCAAAATCATCACGCGCCTTCATGGCTCCGATGACTATCAAGAAGTCCATAATATCTTCGGCACGCTGGAGATAGGTCACAGCCCCCTTCTTGCGCTCAAGCACCTTGGCATCCAGTAAAAACTGCTGAAGAAGGGAGGCAATCCCTTGCGCGTGGTCCAGATAAACAGAACTGATTTCCAACTGGTACTTCCCTGACTCAGGGTCACGAATACTTCCATTTGCCAAGAAAGCGCCACAGAGATAGGCACGGCCTGCTTCCTCGTCTGATAAAATCTCCTCATCAATACCTGTTTCCAAACCAAAAAAGGAGTCTGCCAAGTGCAAATCACTCAACAAGTCCTGCACCTTTTCATCTGTAAAAACGGTATAGACCCGATTCTTGCGAAGATTGCTCCGTTGGTGGTGACGAATTTCCGATTTGATTTCATAGAAATGGAGAAAGGATTCATAGAGGTGACGAGCCAGTTTGGCATTTTCTGTCACAACTGACAAGGTCAGGCCCGAAGTCGAGAGACCGATGCTACCAGACATCTTGATAATGGCAGATAATTCATGCCGGCTCAGATGGTGTTGACCTAGAATTTCTTCTTTTACTGCTACTGTGAAACTCATTTTCTCACCTGTATAATCCGCATCAATTCATCCACAATCAAATCTCCATCGTGAAAGGCACCCCCATTTTCCAGACGAAGGAAGTTGGATGAAATCACACGCGGAACTTGCTTACAAAGACCAGCAAAATCATGTTCCACCTGCACCAAATATTCATCAAAACGATTGGAATTCATGTATTCCTGTGGCACTTTTTCGATATTTACCAAGACCGTATCGATAAAAGGTCGGCCAAGGTGGCGATGCAAGACTTCCACGTGGTCGCTATCTGTAAAGTGTTCCGTCTCCCCACGTTGGGTCATGATATTGCAGACATAGGCGATTTCTGCCTTGGTTTCCAAAAGCGCCTGCCCAATTTCCTTAATCACGATATTAGGTAAAATAGAGGTAAAGAGGGAACCAGGTCCAAGGACAATCATATCACTCTCAAGAATGGTCTGCACTACTCGACGGCTAGCCAGAGGCGTATCATCGTTGAGGGTATTGGTTACATAGACATGGTCAATCATACCTGGATGGTCTGCAATATGACTCTCTCCAGCCACTTCTGTCCCATCCTGAAAGACCGCATGAAGAGTCAAAGGATGGTCACTGGAAGGATAAATCTTCCCTGTTGTGTGGAAAAATTTGCTCAGCAACTGCATGGCATTATAGGTCGAACCCTGCATTTCTGACAGACCTGCAATAATGAGATTGCCCAATGGATGGCCAGCAAAGGCTCCGGCATCCTCGGAAAAGCGATACTGAAAGACTTTCTCATAAAACTTAGGCATATCCGACATGGCCACAAGGACATTACGCAGATCACCTGGCGGTGTCAATTGCTGCATATTTTTTCGGAGTTCACCTGATGAACCACCATCATCCGCCACCGTTACGATAGCAGCGATTTCCACATCTTTTTCCCGCAGACTTTTTAGAATGACGGGGATCCCAGTCCCTCCACCAATCACCGTTATCTTTGGTTTTCTCATGAACGGTTTACCGTTTCCTTTCTTCGGTCTTTGTCACGATGTCCTTCATTGACAGGCCACTTCTTGGATAAGTCCTGCGCCAAGCGTTTAGCAAAGGCCACACTACGGTGTTGTCCACCCGTACATCCCATAGCAATGGTCAAAACGGACTTCCCTTCCTTTTGGTAACTTGGCAAAATCGGCTCAATCAAAGCCAATAAATGTTGATAAAAGTCTTCTGACTCAGGATGATTCATGACATAGTCATAAACTGGTTCATCCACACCCGTTTGGTTTCTCAGTTCTGGTAGGTAGTAGGGATTTGGCAAAAAGCGCACATCAAAGACTAAATCTGCATCAATCGGGATTCCATATTTAAAGCCGAAAGACATGACTTCGATACGGAAAGACTGGGCTTGTTCTTGATCTGAAAACTGCTCTGCAAGGGTTTTACGCAGCTCACGAGGAGTGAGTTCAGTCGTATCCACCACATTTTGACTCATATTTTTCAAAGGTGCCAAGAGCTCACGTTCCAGCTTGATTCCATCCAAAATCCGTCCATCTGCTGCTAGTGGGTGACTCCGTCTGGTTTCCTTGTAACGCGCGACCAATTCCTTATCAGCTGCATCCAAAAAGAGAATTTTGAAGTCCAGTTCTTCCTTGTTTTCCAACTCATCCAAAACAGCTTGAATCTCTGAGAAGAAAGAACGGCTACGCATATCTACTACCAAGGCCAACTTATGGTCGTCTTCCTTTGTTTCCACCAACTGCAAAAACTTAGGCAAGAGAGCTGGAGGCATATTATCAATAGTAAAATAACCCAAATCTTCGAAGGACTGAATGGCTACAGTTTTGCCTGCCCCACTCATCCCTGTCACAATCACCAAGTGAAGTTGTTTCTTTGTCATCTTTTTCTCCTTATATCAAAAGAAGTTTGGCAGAACCAAACTTCAACTAGCTTATCCAATCTCTGCGATGACTTCAATTTCGACTTTTACATCACGAGGAAGACGAGCTACCTCTACTGCTGAACGAGCTGGAAATTCCTCTTTAAAGGCCGTTTGGTAAACCTCGTTAAAAGGAACAAAGTCGTTCATATCGCTCAAGAAACAAGTTGTTTTGACAACATGGTCAAAGTCTGTTCCTGCTTCTGCCAAAATAGCACCGATGTTTTTTAAGACTTGTTCTGTCTGTTCTTGGATAGTCTCTCCTACGATTTCCCCAGTTTCAGGAGATAGGGGAACTTGACCACTAGCAAACAAAAGGTTGCCAACGATTTTTCCTTGAACATAGGGTCCGATAGCCTTTGGAGCTTTGTCTGTATGAATTGTTTTTGCCATTTTCTTTTCCTCACAATTTTTCTAAGATTGCATCCCAAGCCTCATCCATCCCTGCCTTACTGACAGATGAAAAGAGGATAAAGTCGTCACTTGGGTCAAAGTTTAATTTCTTTTTTATTGCTGATTCATGCTTGTTCCATTTACCACGAGGAATCTTGTCCGCCTTGGTCGCCACAATGATAACCGGAATCTCATAGTATTTGAGAAATTCGTACATCTGTACATCATCTGCTGATGGGTCATGACGGAGGTCAACTAGACTAACAACTGCACGAAGATTTTCCCGAGTCGTTAGGTACTCCTCAATCATGCGCCCCCACTTTTCACGTTCCTTTTTAGAAACACGGGCATAGCCATAACCAGGCACATCCACAAAGCGCATCTTGTCGTCAATGTTAAAAAAGTTGAGAAGCTGGGTTTTCCCAGGTTTCCCTGACGTACGAGCCAGATTCTTACGATTCAGCATAGTATTGATAAAGCTAGACTTGCCAACATTTGAACGCCCTGCTAGGGCAATCTCTGGTAGTTCATCCTGCGGATAGTGGGACTTGTTAGCCGCACTGAGCAAGATTTCAGCATTATGTGTATTAAGTTCCATAGTCACCTCTAGGCTGTTTCTAGGATTGGTTTATCCGTTCCATCGACAGCTTCTTTTGTGATGCGGACCAATTTCACATTTTCCTGACTCGGTACTTCAAACATGACATCTAGCATGGTTTCTTCAATAATCGAGCGAAGACCACGCGCCCCTGTCTTGCGTTCGATAGCCTTATTGGCAATTTCCTGAAGGGCTTCATCGTCAAATTCCAACTCGACATCATCATAAGAAAGCAAGGTTTGGTACTGTTTGACCAAGGCATTTCTTGGCTCTTTCAAGATACGAACCAAATCATCTACTGTCAACTGTTCAAGAGCAGCAAAGACTGGCAAGCGTCCAATCAACTCAGGGATAATACCAAATTTTTGAATATCTTCTGCGATGATTTCTTGCATGTATGAGCTGTTTTCATCAATCGCCTTGTTATTTTGACCAAATCCGATGACTTTTTCTCCAAGACGTTGTTTGACGATTTCTTCAATGCCATCAAAGGCACCACCCACGATGAAGAGGATATTTTTGGTATCCACTTGAATCATCTCTTGTTGTGGATGTTTGCGTCCACCTTGAGGCGGAACGCTAGCAACAGTTCCCTCAATAATCTTGAGAAGGGCTTGTTGCACCCCTTCACCAGAAACATCACGTGTGATAGACACGTTCTCACTCTTCTTGGCAATCTTGTCAATTTCATCCACGTAGATAATCCCACGCTCTGCACGTTCAATATTAAAGTCAGCAGCCTGCAGGAGTTTGAGGAGGATATTTTCCACGTCCTCACCCACATAACCAGCCTCCGTCAGAGCTGTCGCATCTGCAATCGCAAAAGGTACATTCAAACTCTTAGCCAAGGTCTGAGCAAGGAAAGTTTTCCCCGAACCAGTTGGGCCAATCATCAAGATATTTGACTTCTGCAAATCCACATCTTCCGACTCTTCACGCGTATCGTGGAAATTGATACGTTTGTAGTGGTTGTAAACCGCCACTGCCAAAGCACGCTTGGCACGATCTTGACCGATTACATAGTGATTCAAGATATGGAGGAGTTCGATTGGTTTTGGAACTTCTGACAAGTCTGCCAAGACTTCCTCAGCCAACTCTTCCCGAATGATTTCCTGGGCCAACTCCACACATTCATTACAGATAAAGGCATTGTTGCCAGCGATTATTTTTTGTACTTCTTCTTGGCTTTTGCCACAAAATGAGCAATAAACCATCATATCATTTTTCCTAGTTGTAGGCATGATTTCCTTCCGTTCTATTCTATACTGTCATTCTATCTAAAATAAGGTCATGTAAAAGGCATGGACACTATTGACCAAATTGGTAAAGGCATTTAACCAGAGCAGGATAGAAAGCCCGTAACGCTTTTTACGAAAAGCCTGTGCTCCTGCCAGAAGGCAGATGAAACACAGAAAAGCCGTGAATAAACCAAATAAACTCCGTTCCATTAGACTTCCTTTCTCTTGCGGTATTGGATGGTAAAATCATAAGGATTTTTCTCATCTTTGGTATAGGATTTGCTTGAAACTGTCTCAAAAAGAGATAAGTCAAACTCCTCAGGAAAATAGGTATCTCCCTCCACCCGAGCATGAATGTGAGTCACAATCACTTCATCCAAATAGGACTCAAAAGCCTGAAAAATCTGCTTCCCACCGAGAATGTAGAGATTCTTTTCTTGAGCCTGATACCAGTCCAGAACAGACTGGACGTCCTGAAAAGTAGCAACCCCATCTATCTTTTCTTCCGAATTACGCGTCAAAATCAGGGTTTCCCGTTTTGGAAGCAGGCGACGCCCCATTCCATCAAAGGTCACCCGTCCCATCAAGATAGCATGATTCAGAGTTGTTTCTTTGAAGTGTTGCAGTTCTGCTGGCAAATGCCAAGGCAGACGATTGTCCTTACCAATCACACCCTCTTCATCCTGGGCCCAAATAGCTACGATTTTCTTAGTCATGCTTCCATCCTTTTCACTGATAGTACTATTTTATCAAAAAACTCAAAAAAAGACTGGTTTGGAATAGCTTACAAAATAGAAAAAATCTGTAAGAAATTTCCTACAGATTTATCTATGTTTCCTTGTTTCTTACAAACCAGGTGCTTGTCCAAGTTCTGCGGCAAGCATCCAAACTGTTTTCTCAAGTTCAGCCTTAGCACCAACAAAAATATCGTTTGTAACATCATCGCCTTCTTCGTCAGTCACATCCAACGCTTTTTGGAAAAGAGTGATGAGGTAGCGATAAATATCTAGAACACGTTCCAAGCTTTCTTCAACATTACGGTATTCACCAGCTTCTTCTTCGATTTCACTGTTTTGAAGGAACTCTGTCAAAGTAGAGAATGGGCTTCCACCAAGTGTGATCAAGCGTTCGCTGATTTCATCTAAATGACCATCAAGAGCATCCATGTACTCATCCATTTTTGGATGCCATACCATAAAACCGCGTCCACGCATGTACCAGTGCACTTGATGAAGAGCAATATGCGCTACATACAAATCTGCAACAGCTTGATTCAAAACTTCCTTTGTTTTTGCCAATGCTACTGGCGCTGCTTTTGTTAATGTTGCGACATCTTTTGCTGCTTCTTTTTTCAATTCTACCATTTTATTTTACCTCGTTCATTATTTTTTGTAACCACTTCTTAATGATTACTACCTTAGTATACTACTAAGGAAAGACAATAGCAAGCCAAATGACCCACATGAGAAAAGTTGCAATAGACTGATAATTTAAGAATTCTTTAGAAGACGAAAAAGAGGTCTGGATGCTTATAGTCAATGGAAATCCATCAGCAAACTAGGAAACTAAACCCAGCTTAACCAAAGTACAAGTTTTGAGGTCGCAGGTAGAACTGACCACGCTGACGTGGTTTGAAGAAATTCCCCAAGACTATAATAGATTGAAATAAGAGGGAGCCAAGTCGATTAGGAAAGACAAATGAATTTCTAAAAATGTTTTAGCAACCGCAATGTCCTGGTCTATATTCAATCTACTATATAAGATTCATTTCCTAGCAAGTTCTTGAATTTACTCGAGGATAAACTATCATAAAACAAAGAAAAGAGGGTGCTACTCTCACATCCCTCTTTCTAATCAGAGCTTAATACCAAACGCTGACATCCACACGCCCTTGGATTCCTTTCATGTATTCAGAAGAGGTATATTGCCAACCTTTTTCTCCTGAATAATGAGGGTTTTCCCATTCTAAAGCATTGGTATAGGCCGCTACCCAGTTTACATGTTTTAAAATATCTGGGTGTTTTAAACGTGTCTGTAATAAACTACGATAGCTATAGACATACACATTTTGATAACCCGCCTGCTTCATCGTCTCCATGTACTTGTTAATAATCTTAACCCAAGTACCTGTATCACTCGGAGCACGCTTACTTTTATTCACATACTCCCAGTTCTCAACATCATAGTAGATAGGGTAAGACAAGTTCATATTGTATTTCTTCAGAAGTTCAATGGTCTGTTCAGCGTCATTCTCAGCATCGGTCTCATTTTCAGCATAGGTATAGAGATAGACGCCATAAGGAATTCCCAGACGGTTTAACTCCTTAATGTTATGCGCCAATTCCTTGTCTTCTTTACCGCTATAACCTAGACGAACAATGACACCATCCACCTCGTTCTCATCAATAACCTTTTTCCAATCATTGATACGACCATTGTGCTCACTAATATCAATAACTTTCTTAGCATGTTCGGTTCCCACTTGCTCTTCTCTATTATTAAAGAAATAGCGTTTACCATCTCTGTGAACCCAGCCGACATTCAAATCTTTCTTTTCTTTGAGCTCACCAGAAGCCGCAAAGATATAGCGAGCACCATCCATAATCACTTCATCAGTCGCCATGGCACCACTTCCAGTCAAATAGTAGTTGCCTTGCCACTCATTCCGCGCCATATAGCCCCACTTCTTGAAATAGTACCATTTGCCGCCCACTTTTTGCCACTCTTGGTTGGCATAAGTTCCATCGGATTTTAGATAAAAATAAGCAGAATAAGCCGGATCATAAAGCCATTCATTTTGCATCATGGCACCTTGACCATTCAAGAAATAACTTCCTTGCCATTGGCTTTTAGCCATGTAACCCCACTTCTTGAAGTAATACCACTTATTTCCAATCAATTGCCATTCTTGATGAGCATAAGCCCCATCTGACTTGAGATAAAACCAACTCTTGTAATTACTGTCATAGATCCACTCGTTTTGGGCCATATACCCACCTGATTTCAGGTAGTAATTTCCATGCCATTCATTCTGCGCGTAACGACCATCTGAATTAATATAAAACCAAGCCTTATAGTAGTTGTCAAAAATCCATTCACTTTGAGCTTTAGAACCATCAGCCTTTACATAATAATCTCCATCCCAGTGGGCAGAGACACTGTTTCTCTGTTCATTGCTACTAGTTGATGAAGTCCCTGTTGATAGACTAGATTTTTCTGAAACTGTGCTTCCACTTGTTTCATCTGCCGCAATTCCTGAAACTCTTGCGCCAAGTAAGCAAAGACTTGCTAGCCCTATACATACAATTTTTGTTTTCAATCTTTCCTCTCCTATAAAAAATGGAACAGACATCTGAATGCTGTTCCACCTAGCTTTTGCTACTTACTGATTATTTTACAAAGTCAAGCAATGCCAAGAAGCTTTCAGCTTCAAGTGACGCACCACCAACAAGGGCACCGTCAACGTCTGGGCAAGCCATGTATGAAGCAACGTTTTCAGGTTTAACAGAACCACCGTATTGAACACGAACTTTGTCCGCAACTTCTTGACCGAAGTCAGCAGCTACAACGTCACGAACAACTTTACACATTTTTTGTGCGTCGTCTTGTGAAGCTGATTTACCAGTACCGATAGCCCAGATTGGCTCATAAGCGATAACTGATGCTGCAACTTGTTCAGCAGTCAATCCAGCCAATGCAGCAGATACTTGAGCACCTACAAATTCAGCAGCTTTACCAGCTTCGTAAGTTTCAAGTGACTCACCACAACAGATGATTGGAAGCATACCGTTTGCAAAGATTGCTTTTGCTTTTTTGTTGATATCTTCGTCAGTTTCATGGAAGTAGTCACGGCGTTCTGAGTGACCGATAACAACGTAGTCAGTACCGATTTCTTTCAAAACTTGTGGGCTAGTTTCACCAGTGAAAGCACCTGCATTTTCAAAGTAGCAGTTTTGAGCAGCAACTTTAAGGTTTGAACCTTTAGCAGCAGCAAGAACAGTTGTCAAATCAAGAGCCGGAGCTGCGATACCTGCTTCAACAAGATCTGATGAAGGAAGTTTTGATGCAACTGCTTCAACGAATGCTTTAGCTTCTTCTGGATTTTTGTTCATTTTCCAGTTACCAGCGATAAATGGTTTACGTGACATTTCACATACCTCTTTTTTCAATTTATTTTCTATTTATTTTATCACAATTAAACACAGCTTGCAAATCTTACTCGGATTTCAAGCCTGCTTACATGGATTAGTCCTTCCAGAGATCCATAGCATTTCTGAAATCTGCTGATACCTGTGTCAACTGAGGATTGCTTGCTTCTCTTTCTGCCCGCTTAGCCTCGATTTGAGCCACACTTTTGATACCTTCATGGCGCCAGTTTCTCAAAATCGCCTGAATGTACTTCCAGTTTGCTTTTCCATTCAAAACAGCTTCACGAAGAGCTTCCTTAATCAAGTCAGCACTGGTTCCATCTTCCTTTAGTGTCTTGGTCAAATCTTCAATCTCAAAAGGTGTCAACAAGCGTCCTAATTCCTGCTGGAAGGTTTCCACCAAATCTTTGAGCTGATTTTGAGATGTCAACTGGTCTGAACTCGAATGAGCGGCTCCAAGCAAATTATCCAAACGTTCCAAAGCCAAACTAGCATCAAAAAGCAATTCAATTTCGCCATTCAATTCGATCGTTCGATACTGAAGTAGTCCCCTCTCCGTCAGATTGGAAATAGCCTGATTGACATCCGAAATTTCCTTGCCAATCCTTTCAGCAATCTGGCTTGGCGACATTTCATCCAAACCTGTCGTATTTTGCAAATAGAAAAATTGCCAGACCAGAAAATCGTCGCTGGAAGGAAATAGTTCCTTAAAATGCAAGAGCAGGGCACTTGGTAAAACCAAGTTCCCTGATTTAAAAGCGTCTAAATATGTCATAATTCCTCTTATAAATACCCAAATGCAGATGCATCATCTTCTATTTTTCTCCAGTCAAAAGGCGTCTCCTGATAGACCGCATAATTCACCCAGTTACTGAAAAAGAGGGCTGCTGATGAAGACCAACAAAGACAAGGTGTCTGATTGACATCATCATCCTTAAAGTAATTTTCTGGAATATGTGGGTCTAAACCTGCATCACGATCCCTAAAATACTCTTTTGCCAAGGTATCACGGTCATATTCCAAATGCCCAAAACTATAAATTTCACGCAAATCCCGACTAGCCAAAATCGAAACCCCAACCTGAGATCCCTCTGATAAAATCTCGAGATTGGTCTTATTCAGAATCTCTTCCTTAGAAATCTCCGTATGTCGAGAATGAGGGGATACATAGCTATCATCAAAACCTCTAAAGAGAAGGTGCCCTTCTTTTAAAGTATCCTGAGGATAAATACCTGATAGCTTACTGTCCATCTGGTATTTTTCTACACCATAGCGCAGATAAAGCCCAGCCTGAGCCCCCCAACAGATATGAAGGGTCGAATAGACATGGGTCTTGGACCACTCAAGCACCTGGCTAAATTCCTCCCAATAGTCCACTTCCTCAAATGGTAAATGCTCAACTGGAGCACCCGTGATAATCATTCCATCAAAATACTCATCCTTGACTTCAGGAAAAGTTTTATAAAAGGTCTCCATGTGCTCTGAACGAGTTGTTTTAGAACGATGGCTCTCCATATAGAGAAAATCAATATCCAGTTGTAGAGGTGTATTGGCCAAATGGCGCAACAACTGGGTTTCTGTGACCATTTTTTGTGGCATAAGATTTAATATTAAAATCTTCAAAGGACGGATATCTTGGTGGGCAGCACGTTGATCATCCATGACAAAGATATTCTCTGTCCGCAAAATCTCAACAGCTGGTAATTTTTTATCAATTCGAATCGGCATAACCCTCTCCTAACTGTATTCTTTCAGGAATCATTGCATATGTTTGAAACTCTTCGAAAATCTCTTCAAACTGCGTCAACATTGCCTTGCCGTAGATATGGTTACTGACTTCGTCAGTTTTATCTGCAACCTCAAANNTTTGATTTTCATTGAGTATGAAACTAAATCTCAAACACCTAGTCCTTTTATTATACTGCAAGAAGATATAGTTTTCAATTATAGTTTTTCTCTAACTAGCTATAGTCTATTTTTATATCCTAATGTAGAGAAAACAGCCCTAGGGACTGTTTTTCATTAATAATGCATCAAAACTTTGTAATCGTAGTCACCGATTTTTTCACGACCGTTCAATTCATCCAATTCAACAAGGAAGGCACAACCCGCTACAACACCACCAAGTTTTTCAATCATTTCGATAGTTGCCTTAACAGTTCCACCTGTTGCCAAGAGGTCATCTACGATCAGAACACGTTGACCTGGCTTGATGGCATCAGCATGCATAGTCAAGGTATCAACACCGTACTCTTTTTCATAGTCAGCAGAAATGACTTCGCGTGGTAATTTTCCTGGCTTACGAACAGGAGCAAAACCAATTCCCAACTCAAAGGCAACTGGACAGCCCACGATAAATCCACGAGCCTCAGGCCCTACGATCATGTCGATTTTCTTGTCAGTAGCATACTGAACGATTTCACGAACAGCATAGCTATAAGCATTTCCATCAGCCATCAAAGGACTGATATCACGAAAAGTAATCCCTTCCTTCGGATAATTTTCAATTGTTGCAATGTAATCTTTTAAATTCATCTTTTTCTTTCTTTCAAAGTTTTTTACTCCCTATTATACCATATTTTCTAGTAAAGAAGAAAGAGAAAACAATATTTCATCTCCTAATCACCCTATAAGCCAAACAAGATGACCATTTTTATTCAAGGAGTATCACAAGATAGATGCCTAATATGACTTCCCTAACAAAAAGGAGAGAAGCATTTTGTTTCTCTCCCTAGATTAACTGATATCTCTCCACTACAATTGATAAAGAGATATCTTTTCTTGTAGTGCTTTGAATTTTATTTATTTTAATAGACTGTTTTTTCAGTTTCTACATCAAAGAAGTGTGCTTTGTTCAAGTCAAATCCAAGCTCAACTGTTGCACCTGTCTGCAAGTAGTCACGAGCATCAACTTTAGCAACAAATTCGTCTTTACCAACTTGGCAGTAAAGGTGAGATTCTGAACCAAGCAGTTCTGATACAGAGATAGTCGCTTTTACAACACAGTCTGGGAATGTTTCAAGGAAAGCAGGTTCTGCATTCACGTCTTCTGGACGAATACCGAAGATCAATTCTTTACCTTCGTAGCCTTTTTCACGAAGAACTTTCAAAGCACCTTCTGGAACTTTCAAACGGAAACCATCAGAAATAATTTCACTTCCAACCAATTTCACATTGATGAAGTTCATAGCTGGACTTCCGATAAATCCTGCTACGAATTTGTTAACCGGGTTTTTGTAAACTTCTTGAGGAGTACCGATTTGTTCTACACGTCCGATAGTACCTGTACCAGCAGGGTTCTTAGTTGCTGACATGATAACGATACGGTCTGCAAGTGTCATCGCTTCTGTTTGGTCGTGAGTTACGTAGATAGTTGTAGCTCCGATACGACGGTGGATTTTCGCAATTTCAGCACGCATTGATACACGAAGTTTAGCATCCAAGTTTGACAAAGGTTCGTCCATCAAGAATACTTTTGCATCACGGACGATAGCACGCCCCATGGCAACACGTTGACGTTGACCACCTGAAAGGTCAGCTGGTTTACGTTCCAAAAATTCTTTCAATCCAAGAATTTCAGCTGCTTCTTGCACACGTTTGTCGATGTCTTCTTTGCTGTATTTACGCAATTTCAAACCGAAAGCCATGTTGTCATAAACAGTCATGTGTGGGTAAAGAGCGTAGTTTTGGAATACCATAGCGATGTCGCGGTCTTTTGGAGCTACGTCGTTGACAACCACGCCATCGATAGATGCAGTACCTTCTGTGATGTCTTCAAGACCAGCAATCATACGGAGTGTAGTTGATTTACCACATCCTGAAGGACCTACGAAAACGATAAATTCTTTATCTTTGATGTTCAAGTTGAAATCTTCAACTGAATAGTGTTCGCTATTTGGATATTTTTTGTAAATATTTTTAAGATTTAATTCTACCATGAGGTGAACTCCTTTTGTCTTTTGATAATTATATTATAGATGAAAACGCTTTATATTTCTATGGCAAGGTGACCAAAAAAATTAAAAAGTTCTGTGCAACTTGCACAAAACTTTAGAGAATATCGGAGAATTTGAAGAAGATAATCTTTATTATTCTTCTATACAAAAGCAGAAACAAGAATCAGCTTTCCCATATTTTCGCTGATTCTCCACTACATTTGACTGGATTCTAATTTTTTAGAGAAATACAAAAGAGCTAGCCTAAGCTAACTCTTATCCTATGCGGAGAGAGGGACTTGAACCCTCACGACCTAAAGCGGTCACAGGATCCTTAGTCCTGCGCGTCTGCCAATTCCGCCATCCCCGCGTCGATTACTTTACTAGTATATCAACTTTTGGGATGCTTGTCAACACTTTTTTTCAATTTTTTTCATTTCATCAACCAAATTACTCTAAAATTTCATTTAGATTTTCATCTACTAACTTAGCTCCAAGTGTATTTTTGAAATGGCCTAGGGCAAATTGATGATTTTCAGGCCAGATGGAAGCAACAGCTGGTTGAACAATCTCGATGTCATATCCTAGATTATAGGCATCTATAGCTGTATGTAGGACACAGATATCCGTCAAGACACCTGTTAAGATAACGGTAGACACTCTACGCTCTCTCAAACGAATATCCAGGTCAGTCCCTGAAAAAGCTGAGTAATGGCGTTTATCCATCCAAAAGACACGACTGTCTGAACCATGCTCTTGATAAAAGGTCCCCAAATCTCCGTATAAATTCCGTCCGCTCGTCCCAATCAGATTATGAGGAGGGAATAGCTTGCTTTCTGGATGGAAACAATCGTTTTCTTCATGAGCATCGATGGTAAAGAAGATGTAATCTCCTCTTTCAAAAGCTAATCGAGTCACCTTGCTAATGGCATCCGAAATAGCCTGGGCTGGAGCGCCTGCTGTCAGCTTCCCACTATCAGCAACAAAATCTTCTGTATAATCAATCGAAATTAAAGCTTTAGTCATTAGTAATCTCTTTTCTTCACTTCTTCAAAAATATCTGAAATCAAGACCTTAAGATAGGTTCCCTTCATTCCAAGTGAGCGACTTTCAATAATCCCTGCAGACTCAAGTTTACGAAGGGCATTGACAATCACAGAACGGGTAATTCCGATACGGTCTGCAATCACAGACGCAGTCAACTGCCCTTCATTTCCATTTAATTCCCCTAAAATTGCTGAAACAGCACGGAGTTCGGAGTAAGAAAGGGTATTAACCGCCATGGTGACAGCAGTACGGCGACGGATATTTTTCTCATCTTCTTCACGCTGGAAGTTAAGAAGCTGAATCCCAACCACGGTACTGGCAATCTCAACCAAAATCAAATCTTCATCTTCGAATTTTTTATCATTGCGCCAAATAATCAAAGAACCAAGGCGAATCCCCGATACATGAATCGGTGCAATAGTCGTCAAGCCATCTGGAAAATCATCTCTACTCTCAACAGGGAAAATACTCATATCATGCTCAACAGGCAAGTTTGATTCTGTTTCGTAAATCATATTAGCCCCTTGAACGTAGTCATCTGGGAATATCTTAGTTTGGAAGAATTGCTCTACGCGATCTGTATTTGTTTTATAACGCATAAAATAGCCAAGCAGACGTCCCTTACTATTGATAATGCAGGCATTGCAATGAATAATATCCGCTAACTGACGCGTAATAGCGTTGTAAGGAAGCTCATCCTGCAACTGCTCCTCTGAGCGCTTCAAAATTGATGTAATCTTTCTTGTTTTTTCTAATAAATGTGCCATTTTTCACCTCGAATTTAATCGCTATCATTATAACATAAAAACGTCTCTTTTTCAATCATTATCTGAAAATTCCTTATTGACTTGCAATTTTTAAAAACCAGAATATTTTTAATTAAATTGTTCCTTTTCTATTGACAAACTGCCTATTTTTGTGTATTATAACATTATAAAAAGATAATACAATGATTTTATTTATACTCAATGAAAATTAAAG
>NZ_VMMM01000011.1:0-49255 GCF_013277195.1 Streptococcus sp. 2579 | reverse complement strand
AACTGAGAATACGAAAGCGAATGGTTTTCTTGGTTTGAATAGATATTCAATTTTGAGTAGGTATTACTCAGAGTTAAGTGACGATAGCCTAGGAGATACACCTGTACCCATGCCGAACACAGAAGTTAAGCCCTAGAACGCCGGAAGTAGTTGGGGGTTGCCCCCTGTGAGATATGGAAGTCGCTTAGCTCTAGGGAGTTTAGCTCAGCTGGGAGAGCATCTGCCTTACAAGCAGAGGGTCAGCGGTTCGATCCCGTTAACTCCCATTTTAGCGGGTGTAGTTTAGTGGTAAAACTACAGCCTTCCAAGCTGTTGTCGCGAGTTCGATTCTCGTCACCCGCTTTGAACTTTGTTCTTTGTACCAAGTTTTTGACTTGGGCGCGTAGCTCAGGTGGTTAGAGCGCACGCCTGATAAGCGTGAGGTCGGTGGTTCGAGTCCACTCGTGCCCATAGTGTTTAGTCCATTACTAGAGAATTGTAATATTATCTGTTCGCTAAGAGGACACGGGTTTATTCCCGTATAAACTATTTTGGAGGATTACCCAAGTCCGGCTGAAGGGAACGGTCTTGAAAACCGTCAGGCGTGTAAAAGCGTGCGTGGGTTCGAATCCCACATCCTCCTTTTGTATTAGCGCGGGATGGAGCAGCTCGGTAGCTCGTCGGGCTCATAACCCGAAGGTCGTAGGTTCAAATCCTGCTCCCGCAATAAGGCTCGGTAGCTCAGTTGGTAGAGCAATGGATTGAAGCTCCATGTGTCGGCGGTTCGATTCCGTCTCGCGCCATTTATATATTTTGGAAGGGTAGCGAAGAGGCTAAACGCGGCGGACTGTAAATCCGCTCCTTCGGGTTCGGGGGTTCGAATCCCTCCCCTTCCATTTTACGGGCATAGTTTAAAGGTAGAACTAAGGTCTCCAAAACCTTCAGTGTGGGTTCAATTCCTACTGCCCGTGTTAATAGAATTATGGCGGGTGTGGTGAAGTGGTTAACACACCAGATTGTGGCTCTGGCATGCGTGGGTTCGATCCCCATCACTCGCCTATTTTATATTATTGGGGTATAGCCAAGCGGTAAGGCAAGGGACTTTGACTCCCTCATGCGTTGGTTCGAATCCAGCTACCCCAGTTACTATTTGCCGGCGTGGCGGAATTGGCAGACGCGCTGGACTCAAAATCCAGTGTCCGCAAGGACGTGCCGGTTCGACCCCGGCCGCCGGTATAGTATAGCATTAAGGAACGTTGTAAATCTTCGTTCCTTTTTATATTATTTTTGGTATAATAATAGTTATTCAAAATTTATTTAGATTATGAAAGTGTAGGGAAGTATGTCTCGTTCTATCGATTTATTAAAACATCGATATTTGAAAAATATTAAAGAAAATCCTGAATTGTTTGTCGGGATTGAGCTGGAATATCCTGTTGTAAACTTGGAAGGAGCTGCTACAGATGTTGAAGTTACCAAGCACTTATTCCGATATTTAGTTTCTTCTTTTGATTTTACTATCGAAAAGGTAGATGATTTTGGGAATCCTATCCAGTTAGTAGATCCAGTAAGTCAGGATGCTATTTTATTTGAAGTTTCCTATACTACGATTGAGTTTGCATTTGGCAAGGCTGAAACGATTCAAGAGATCGAAAATCGTTTCAACAATTATATGGATGTAATTCAGAAAAAGTTAGCTGAATCAAACCATGCTATTGTTGGCTGTGGTATTCATCCCAACTGGGATAAAAATGAGAATTGTCCAGTGGCTTCCCCACGTTATCAGATGTTGATGGACTATTTGAATTTGAGTAGAAATGTTACTAAATCAAACTTACATCATTTCCCTGAATATGGTTCTTTTATCTGTGGGAGTCAGGTTCAGCTGGATATTTCAAAGTCTAACTACTTACGAGTGATTAATGCTTTTACCCAAATTGAAGCAGTTAAGGCTTATTTATTTGCTAATTCTGAGTTTACAGGTGCGGATTGGGATACAAAAATCTCAAGAGATATTTTCTGGGAAGAATCGATGCATGGTATATATCCAGAGAATGTTGGTGTCAATGCTAGCCTCTTTAAAGATGAGGATGATTTTTTTGATTATCTAGATCATTCTGCAATTTTTACTGCGGAACGTGATGGACAAACCTATTATTTTTATCCGATTCAGGCTAGGGACTATTTAGCTACACCTGAAATCCAAGCATTTGATCTTAATGGGGAAGAGGTTCTTATTTACCCTCAAGAGAAAGACTTTGAAACTCATCGTAGTTACCAGTACCAAGACTTAACGACTCGAGGAACAGTTGAGTTTCGTAGTGTGTGTACTCAGCCTCTTGATAGAACTTTTGCTTCTGCAGCTTTTCACTTGGGATTATTAGTTAATTTAGAGAAACTTGAATCTTACTTAGAAACAGCACCTTTCTTTAAAGAATTTGGGCGAAATTATAAGTTTTTAAGACGACAATTTTCTAAGAAGAAGCTTACAGATCAGGAAGAGACTGCGATTATTGAAATTTCCAAAGACTTACTTCTGTTAGCTGAGGAAGGTCTGAAGATGAGAAATAAACAAGAAATGATTTATTTAGAGCCTTTGAAGAAAGAATTGGGACTATAATTTCTTTTATAAAGGGAGAATTTTCTGAAAAATCATGATATAATGGAAGAGACTATAGATAAAGGATAGAGAGTAATGACATTAGTTTATCAATCAACGCGTGATGCCAATAATACAGTAACTGCTAGCCAAGCAATTTTGCAAGGTTTGGCGACGGACGGTGGTTTGTTTACACCGCTTACTTATCCAAAGGTAGATTTGGACTTTGACAAATTGCAAGATGCTTCTTATCAGGAAGTTGCTAAGTTAGTTTTGTCAGCATTTTTAGATGACTTTACAGCTGAGGAGTTGAACTACTGTATCAACAATGCCTACGATAGCAAATTTGATACTCCAGCTATCGCGCCATTAGTGAAATTAGACGGCCAATATAACTTAGAACTTTTCCATGGTTCAACGATTGCCTTTAAGGATATGGCCTTGTCTATCTTGCCATACTTTATGACGACTGCTGCTAAGAAACATGGTTTGGAAAATAAGATTGTTATCTTGACAGCGACATCTGGTGACACGGGGAAAGCTGCTATGGCAGGGTTTGCGGATGTGCCTGGAACTGAGATTATCGTCTTTTATCCAAAGGATGGTGTCAGCAAGGTACAAGAGTTGCAAATGACCACTCAAACTGGCGACAATACTCATGTTATTGCTATTGATGGTAACTTTGACGATGCGCAAACTAACGTCAAACATATGTTTAACGATGTAGCACTTCGTGAAAAATTGGCTGCAAACAAGTTGCAATTTTCATCTGCAAACTCGATGAACATTGGTCGTCTGGTGCCACAGATTGTCTACTATGTGTATGCTTACGCTCAGTTGGTCAAGACTGCTGAGATCGTGGCTGGTGATAAGGTCAATTTCACCGTACCAACAGGAAACTTTGGAAATATCTTGGCTGCCTTTTATGCTAAGCAAATTGGTCTACCAGTTGGTAAATTGATCTGTGCTTCAAATGACAACAATGTTTTGACAGACTTTTTCAAGACACGTGTTTACGATAAGAAACGTGAGTTTAAAGTAACAACTAGTCCATCTATGGATATTTTGGTATCTTCAAACTTGGAGCGCTTGATTTTCCATCTTTTGGGAAATGATTCTGAAAAGACAGCTGAACTTATGAATGCCTTGAACACGCAAGGACAATATGAGTTGACAGACTTTGATGCAGAGATTCTTGAACTATTTGCAGCTGAATATGCGACTGAGGAAGAAACAGCGGCAGAAATCAAGCGAGTTTATGAGTCAGATTCTTATATCGAGGATCCACATACGGCGGTTGCCTCTGCAGTTTATAAGAAATACCAAACGGCTACTGGCGATGCGACTAAGACAGTGATTGCATCAACAGCTAGTCCATACAAGTTCCCAGTAGTTGCAGTAGAAGCTGTAACAGGAAAAGCAGGCTTAACTGACTTTGAAGCCTTGGTTCAATTACATGAAATCTCAGGAGTTGCAGTGCCACCAGCAGTTGATGGCCTTGAAACAGCTCCAGTTCGTCATAAGACAACTGTGGCGGCTGCTGACATGCAAGCAGCGGTTGAGGCTTATCTAGGACTTTAAGACAGAGGGAGTAAACTCGGTTGGGAAACCAACTGAGTTTCTTTTCATCAGGAGGAAGGATTGTTTAAGAAAAATAAAGACATTCTTAATATTGCCTTGCCAGCTATGGGCGAAAACTTTTTGCAGATGCTCATGGGGATGGTGGATAGTTACTTGGTAGCCCACTTGGGCTTGATAGCTATTTCGGGTGTATCAGTAGCTGGCAATATTATCACCATTTACCAGGCGATTTTCATCGCTCTGGGAGCTGCTATTTCCAGTGTTATTTCAAAAAGTTTGGGGCAGAAGGATCAGTCTAAGCTAGTCTATCATGTGACTGAGGCCTTGAAGATTACCTTACTATTAAGTTTTCTTTTGGGAGCTTTGTCCATCTTCGCTGGGAAAGAGATGATAGGACTTTTGGGGACGGAGAGAGATGTAGCTGAGAGTGGTGGACTCTACCTATCCTTGGTAGGCGGATCGATTGTTCTTTTGGGCTTGATGACCAGTATGGGTTCCTTGATTCGTGCAACGCATAATCCACGTTTGCCCCTCTATGTTAGTTTTTTATCCAATGCCTTGAATATTCTCTTTTCCAGTCTAGCTATTTTTGTTCTTGATATGGGAATAGCTGGTGTTGCTTGGGGAACTATTCTGTCTCGTTTGGTAGGTCTTGTGATTTTGTGGTCACAATTAAAACTGCCTTATGCGAAGCCAACTTTTGGTTTAGATAAGGAATTGTTGATCTTGGCTTTACCAGCAGCTGGAGAACGTCTTATGATGCGGGCTGGAGATGTCGTGATCATTGCCTTGGTCGTTTCTTTTGGAACGGAGGCAGTGGCTGGGAATGCAGTCGGAGAAGTCTTGACCCAGTTTAACTATATGCCTGCCTTTGGTGTGGCTACAGCAACAGTCATGCTGGTAGCTCGAGCGGTTGGAGAAGATGATTGGGAAAGAGTCGCTAGTTTGAGCAAGCAAACCTTTTGGCTCTCTCTGGTTCTCATGTTACCCTTGACCTTCAGTATCTATGCTTTGGGTATACCACTAACTCATCTCTATACGACTGATCCTCTAGCGGTGGAGGCCAGTGTTCTAGTAACACTTTTTTCACTACTTGGAACCCCTATGACGACAGGAACAGTCATCTATACGGCAGTCTGGCAGGGTTTGGGCAATGCTCGGCTTCCCTTTTATGCGACAAGTATAGGAATGTGGTGTATCCGCATTGGAACAGGATATCTGATGGGAATTGTGCTTGGTTGGGGCTTGCCCGGTATTTGGGCCGGAACTCTTTTGGATAATGGTTTTCGTTGGTTATTTCTACGTTACCGTTACCAGCGTTATATGAGCTTGAAAGGATAGGAAATGCAAAAAACAGCTTTTATTTGGGATTTAGACGGGACTTTATTGGACTCTTACGAAGCGATTTTGTCAGGGATTGAGGAGACTTTTGCTCAGTTTGCTATTCCTTATGATAAGGAGAAGGTGAGAGAGTTTATCCTCAAGTATTCGGTGCAAGATTTGCTTGTGCGGGTGGCAGAAGAGAGAAAGTTGTATGTGGAAGTGCTAAATCAGGTGCGTGCCCAGAGTTTGGCTGAGAAGAATGCTCAGGTAGTTTTGATGCCAGGTGCGCGTGATGTGCTAGCTTGGGCAGACGAATCAGGAATTCAGCAGTTTGTTTACACTCATAAGAGAGACAATGCTTTTACTATTCTAAGAGATCTGGGGCTGGAATCCTATTTTACAGAGATTCTAACCAGTCAGAATGGCTTTGCGCGCAAGCCAAGTCCAGAAGCAGCTACCTATCTGATAGACAAGTATCAGTTGAATCTTGATAATACTTATTATATAGGAGATCGAACTTTGGATGTGGAATTTGCCCAGAATAGTAGGATTCAAAGTATCAATTTTTTAGAGTCGACTTATGAAGGCAATCACAGGATTCAAGCCTTAGCAGATATTTCCCGTATTTTTGAGGCTGAGCGATAAAAAGATTGTGTCAGTTTTGTGACAGAGACCTAACAAACTATTTCAAGTAATCGAGTTTATTACAAGGAATAGACAGTTCTGTTAAATAGGCCCGAGAGGGCTTTTTTTCTGCATTTTTTGTGTTATCATAGTCAGGTACTCATTTGAAAGGAATTTGAAAGAATGAAGAAAAGAATATTATTAGCCTCAACAGTAGCCTTGTCATTTGCCCCAGTATTGGTAACTCAAGCAGAAGAACTTTTTTGGACTGCACGTAGTGTTGAGCAAATCCAAAATGATTTGACTAAAACGGATAACAAAACAAGTTATACAGTACAGTATGGTGATACCTTGAGCACAATTGCAGAAGCCTTGGGTGTAGATGTCACAGTTCTTGCGAATTTGAATAAAATCACTAATATGGACCTGATTTTCCCAGAAACTGTTTTGACAACGACTGTTAATGAAGCTGAAGAAGTAACAGAAGTTGAAATCCAAACTCCTCAAGCAGACTCTAGTGAAGAAGTGAGAACTGCGACAGCAGATTTGACAACCAATCAAGTGACGGTTGATAATCAAACTGTTCAGGTTGCAGACCTTTCTCAACCGATTGCAGAAGCGCCAAAAGAAGTAGCATCAAGCTCAGAAGTTACAAAGACAGTGACTGCTACAGAAGAAGTGACACCATCTACAGGTACTTCTGTCCCAGAGGAGCAAACATCCGAAACAAGTAGTGCAGTTGAAGAAGCAGCTCCTCAGGCAACGATTCCAACTGAGAAGCAGGAAACACAAGCAAGGACTCAAGCTGAATCAGCAGTAGAAGCAACTACAACGCCAGCAGAAGAAACAGCAAGCGAAACAACTGTAACAAGTGCAGAAGAAGTAAAAGAAGTAAAAGAAGTAGCATCATCAAGTGAAGCTGCACCAACAGTTTCTACTTATCAACCAGAAGAGACGAAAATAATTTCAACAACTTACACAGCTCCAGCTGCGCCCGATTATGCTGGACTTGCAGTAGCGAAATCTGAAAATGCAGGCCTTCAACCACAAACGGCTGCCTTTAAAGAAGAAATTGCTAACTTGTTTGGCATCACATCCTTTAGTGGTTACCGTCCAGGAGACAGTGGAGATCACGGAAAAGGTTTGGCTATCGACTTCATGGTACCAGAAAGCTCAGAACTAGGGGATAAGATTGCGGAATACGCTATTCAAAACATGGCTAGCCGCGGCATTAGTTATATCATCTGGAAACAACGTTTCTATGCTCCATTCGATAGCAAATATGGACCAGCTAACACTTGGAACCCGATGCCAGACCGTGGTAGCGTGACAGAAAATCACTATGACCACGTTCACGTTTCAATGAATGGATAAATCAGACTTGGTAATATCATTTTGACGAATGAGATCTAGCTTTCGTGACAGAGAACCACTATGATCACGTTCACGTTTCAATGAATGGATAAACCAGACTTGGTAATATCATTTTGACGAATGAGATCTAGCTTTCGTGATAGGAAGCGAGTCTCGTTCGTTTTTTGTTTATCAATTTGAATGGGAAGTTACCATCTTGTAATGATTCAAGCATAATCCTTGAAATTTTTTTTACTTTGCATCATAATTGATTAGTCAACTATTGATAAATCAATAAAAGAGAAGAAGAAATGTTAGAGATTCAAGATTTACTGTATCAACTCCGCTTGTCTGAGCAAGCGAGTACGCAATTGTTTGAAAAAAGGCTTGGGATTAGTTTGACACGGTATCAGATTTTATTATTTTTACTGAAGCATTCCCCTTGTAATCAAATAGCGGTTCAGGAGCGTTTGAAGATTGATCAAGCTGCCTTGACACGACATTTCAAGATTTTGGAAAAGGAAGGTCTGGTGGAGCGTCATCGCAATCCTGAAAATCAACGAGAAGTGTTGGTAGAGACTACGAAGTATGCCAAGGAGCAGTTAGTTGTGAATCCGCCTCTGCAGCATATCAAGGTTAAAGAAGCGATGGAAAGTATCTTAACAGAGTCTGAAAGAACAGAACTCAGCCGTTTAGTAAATAAATTGGTTTTGGGTATTGAAAATATAGAAATTTAAGGAGAAATAGGTGTCAATTATGACAATCATTTTAGCAACGATTGTTGCTTTGGAGCATTTTTACATTTTTTATTTGGAAAGTATTGCAACGCAATCAGATGCGACTAGTCGTGTCTTTAACATGGACAAGGAAGAACTGGCTCGTCCGTCAGTAAGTTCATTGTTTAAAAATCAAGGGATTTATAATGCTCTGCTAGGAGTCTTTCTCTTGTATGGGATTTATTTCTCACAGAATTTAGAAATTGTGACTATTTTTGTTTTATTTGTGATTGGTGCTGCGGCTTATGGCTCTCTCACAGCAGATAAGAAAATTATTTTGAAGCAAGGAGGACCAGCTATTTTGACCTTGATGAGTATTTTACTCTTTAAATAAACTCATACTCTTCGAAAATCAAATTCAAACCATGTCAGCGTCGCCTTGCCGTACTCAAGTACAGCCTGCGGCTAGCTTCCTAGTTTGCTCTTTGATTTTCATTGAGTATCAAAGAGCAATCCTAGCCTCGCTAGTCCTTTTCACTCCAGAATAAGGGAAATATGTTATACTTGTCTTTAAGAAAATAGTTTCATTAAATTGGTTTTGAGGAGTTAGAAATGAAAGTATTAGTGACAGGCTTTGAGCCCTTTGGAGGTGAAAAGGTTAATCCAGCTTTGGAGGCCATTAAAGGTTTACCAGCTGAAATCCATGGTGCTGAGGTCCGTTGGTTAGAAGTGCCAACAGTCTTTCACAAATCGGCCCAAGTATTGGAAGAAGAACTGATTCGTTATCAACCTGACTTTGTCCTTTGTATCGGCCAAGCTGGTGGAAGAACTAGCTTGACACCCGAGCGAGTGGCCATTAATCAAGACGATGCACGCATACCGGATAACGAAGGTAATCAACCGATTGACCTTCCTATTCGTCCAGATGGTGCTCCTGCCTATTTTAGTAGTCTGCCGATTAAAGCGATGGTCCAAGCTATAAAAAAAGAGGGCTTGCCGGCCTCTGTTTCCAATACGGCAGGGACTTTTGTCTGCAATCATTTGATGTATCAGGTCCTCTATTTGGTAGAAAAGAAATTTCCACATATTAAGGCAGGTTTTATGCATATTCCTTATATGATGGAACAGGTGGTGAATCGACCGACTACTCCAGCTATGAGTTTAGTGGATATTAGGCGAGGGATAGAAGCGGCAATCGGCGCCATTATCGAACATGGAGATCAGGACCTCAAGTTGGTAGGCGGAGAAACTCATTGATAGAAAAAAGCTTGAGGGAAAACCTTCAAGCTTTTGGACGTTTTTGAGCCAGTATAGATCGGTAGAAAATTATTTTATTGATTTGAATGTAGGGTAGGAGTGAGAAACTAGCAATCCCAAAGGTAATCCAATTGAGGAAGTACCAAGGAAGGAGTTGTAGGTCTAGAATAAAGCGTTGAAATTTGTAGCCTTTCATCAGGAAACGGCTGGTTTTTAGGATTTGTCCTGGTTTGGCTTGTCCTAAGTCTAGAGTGTCACAGAGGAGAAATTCTACCTGTGAATAGGCATAGTATTGTGGAATATAGAGACTATTTCCGACAATCATCAAGAGGACACTTGCTAGAAAGTAGAGACCAAAGGTCATGAGGAAGCGTTCGGTTTCAATTGACGTGAGATCCAGATTGGGAAACTCAGGATGAAGGACAATGAATTTCTTTGCTAGAAAGCTACTGTAAAAAAGAAAGTAAATTCCAAGCAAGCTAGGAATGCTCCATAAAAAGAGAGAGAAACGTTTGAGAAGGAGGGTCAAAAAGGTTTGTGAAAAGTGCTCTTCGTCAAATAGAGCCAGACTATTTTTGACGGATAGTTCTGTATCTGGATTCTTGATGAGTTTCAGAGTTGTATAAACTGAACTGGTTAGAAGTATTGTTCCGATAAAGGAGACTAATAGTGGAAAAAGGTAGGCTTGGAATACATGACCAAGCACGCTTAAAAAGGATTGCTCTAAAATAGACTCGTTGATACGCTCTAAGGGATTAAGAAAACCAGATAAGATGACCAGCATACTGGGAAGGATATAGAGGAGAAAGAGACGGGGGGTGTCAGCCTGAAAATGTTTTGACTCCTGACGAATTGTTTTTAAATCAATTTTTGGATAGTTCATTCTCTTATTATACCATAGTTCGTGACAGTTCCGGCTTTTTTTGATAAAATCATACAGTATGCCCTTGGGCACAAAGTATGAACTGGGACTGTCTTTCCCAGCTTCGGAGGTAAAAAATGTCAGATTCACCAATCAAATACCGTTTGATTAAGAAAGAAAAACACACAGGAGCTCGTCTGGGAGAAATCATCACTCCTCACGGCACCTTCCCGACACCTATGTTTATGCCAGTTGGAACACAAGCCACTGTCAAAACTCAGTCACCTGAAGAATTGAAGGAGATGGGTTCGGGAATTATCCTGTCAAACACTTATCATCTCTGGCTTCGCCCTGGAGATGAACTCATTGCACGCGCTGGTGGTCTCCACAAGTTCATGAATTGGGACCAGCCTATTTTGACAGATAGTGGTGGTTTTCAGGTTTATTCCTTAGCAGATAGCCGTAATATCACAGAAGAAGGAGTAACCTTTAAAAACCATCTCAATGGTTCCAAGATGTTCCTATCGCCAGAAAAAGCTATCTCTATTCAGAATAATCTGGGCTCAGACATCATGATGTCCTTTGACGAATGTCCTCAGTTTTATCAACCTTACGATTACGTTAAGAAATCAATCGAGCGTACCAGTCGTTGGGCTGAGCGTGGTTTGAAGGCTCACCGTCGTCCGCATGACCAAGGGTTATTTGGGATTGTGCAGGGGGCAGGATTTGAAGACCTGCGTCGCCAATCGGCTCATGACCTTGTCAGCATGGACTTCCCAGGTTACTCTATTGGTGGTTTGGCAGTGGGAGAAACCCACGAAGAGATGAATGCTGTCTTGGACTTCACAACCCAACTGCTACCTGAAAACAAACCTCGCTATTTGATGGGTGTGGGAGCGCCAGATAGCTTGATTGATGGGGTGATTCGTGGGGTGGATATGTTTGACTGTGTCTTGCCGACTCGAATCGCTCGTAACGGGACTTGTATGACCAGTCAAGGACGTTTGGTTGTCAAAAATGCCCAGTTTGCTGAGGACTTTACACCACTGGATCCTGAATGTGATTGCTACACATGTAAGAACTATACACGCGCTTATCTTCGTCACCTGCTCAAGGCTGATGAAACCTTTGGTATCCGCTTGACTAGCTACCACAATCTTTACTTCTTGCTTAACCTGATGAAGCAAGTACGCCAAGCCATCATGGATGACAATCTCTTGGAATTCCGTGAGTATTTTGTTGAAAAATATGGCTATAATAAATCAGGCCGTAATTTCTAAAACGGAATAGATATAAGCTAAAAATCCTAAGTTTTCTCTTAGGATTTTTCTTCTTTTTTTGATAGAATAAAGTGTATAACGAAAGGAAGAATAAACTCGTATGCGCATTAAATGGTTTTCCTTGATTAGGATTACAGGTTTACTTTTGGTACTCTTGTATCATTTCTTTCAGACCATCTTTCCTGGAGGATTTTTCGGGGTAGATGTCTTTTTCACATTTTCAGGCTTTCTGATTACAGCTCTACTCATCGAAGAATTTTCTAAAAATCATGAAATTGATTTACTTGGATTTTTTAGGAGGCGTTTTTATCGGATTGTGCCACCTGTGGTTTTGATGGTCTTGGTGACCATGCCCTTTACCTTCCTAGTTCGGCAAGATTATGTGGCTGGAATTGGGGGTCAGATTGCGGGTGTCTTAGGATTTATGACCAATTTCTATGAACTCCTAACAGGTGGGAGTTATGAATCTCAGTTCATTCCACATTTGTTTGTTCATAATTGGAGCTTGGCTGTTGAGGTGCACTACTATATCCTCTGGGGCTTGGCAGTTTGGTTCTTATCCAAGCAGTCTAGGTCAAATGGTCAGTTGAGAGGGATGGTTTTTCTCTTATCAGCTGCTGCCTTCTTGATTAGTTTCTTCTCCATGTTTATTGGTAGTTTTCTAGTGACCTCTTATTCCTCTGTTTACTTCTCCAGTTTAACTCATGTCTATCCATTCTTTTTGGGAAGTATCCTAGCAACGATTGTAGGGGTTCGTCAGACGACTTCCCTCATCAAGCAGTTGGATAAAATCTGGGATTTACGCAAGACCCTGTTGGTTTTTGGAGGAGGTTTTGGCTTCTTACTCATTTTGACCTTCTTTGTCAAATTTACCTATCTCTTTGCCTATCTTATTGGCTTCTTGCTTGCCAGCCTTGCAGCCCTTACTATGATTCTGGCTGCGCGTGTCTTACATGAAAAGACTCCTAACGTACAGGAACCAAAGATTATTAGTTTTTTAGCGGATACTAGCTATGCAGTTTATCTCTTCCATTGGCCTTTCTATATCATTTTCTCACAGTTGACATCAAATCTTCTTGCTGTGTTATTAACTTTGATTTTTTCTTATGGATTTGCCAGTCTTTCATTTTATGTATTGGAGCCGTGGATTGCAGGCAAGAACACACCTGTTTTACAAACTCTTCGTCCCCTGCCTTATATTCACGCAATTCTTGCAACAAGTACAGGAATCTTGGCCTTCATTGTCCTCTTAGTGACTTTGTTGGCACCACAAGTGGGAGCTTTTGAGACAGATTTGACTGTCAATGGTTTGAAGCAAGCTGCAACAAATATTGGTCAGACCAAGGTGATGGCAGAACGAGCAGAAGCTGATAGTTTAGGAATTGCTGATGGCACTATGTTAATTGGTGACTCGGTGGCTTTAAGGGCAAATACAGCACTACAGACAGCCCTTCCTGGAGCACAGATTAACGCGCAAGTCAGCAGAACAACCAAGAATGCCGATGAAATCATGCTAAATAATAGCCAGAATAAATTTTTACCTAAGATGGTGGTCATTGCAACAGGGGTAAATAATCCTGAAAATTACAAGGAAGATTGGGACAGTATCGTGAAAAATCTTCCTAAGGGCCATCATATGATTTTAGTGACTCCTTATGAGGGGGATAAGACAAAAGAGACCTATGCCATCGTTGAGAAGGCTGCTGCCTATATGAGAGAATTGGCAGAGAAGACACCTTACATCACGATAGCAGATTGGAATCAAGTTGCGAAAGAGCATCCAGAAATTTGGGCAGGAACAGACCAAGCCCATTTCGGAAGTGACACTAGCACTATTGAAGCAGGAGCAAAATTGTATGCAGATACCATTGCCACAGCCTTGCAAACAGCTCAAGACAAGCCAGTCAAATCAAAATAACTTGTATTAAAAAGAGAAGAGTTGGAGAAATCCAGCTCTTTTAAAATATCTCTAGAAAATAGGTCTATACCATTTACAAATGAATCAGAAAGGTTTATAATGTAATTGACATAATAAATATCAAAAGTAATCTTTTAAGGAGGTCATTATTATGCCTAATTACGTTAAAGCGGATCAGTTTTTCTATCCATTTGGCATTCGTCGCGGTGGGTACTTAGAACTTGTTGATGGCAAGTTTGGAAAACATGTCGAGCAGATTCCTGAAGGCGCTGAGGTGATTGACTATACAGGTTATAGCATTGCACCAGGTCTTGTGGATACTCATATTCATGGATATGCAGGTGTAGATGTGATGGACAACAACATTGAAGGTACATTGCATACTATGAGTGAAGGACTTCTTAGTACCGGTGTTACCAGTTTCTTGCCAACAACTTTAACAGCCACTTATGAGCAATTGCTTGCAGTCACTGAAAATCTCGGAAACCATTATAAAGAAGCAACAGGTGCTAAGATTCGTGGGATTTATTATGAAGGTCCATATTTCACAGAAACTTTTAAGGGGGCACAAAATCCAACTTATATGAGAGACCCGGGTGTTGAGGAGTTTCATTCTTGGCAAGATGCTGCAAAAGGGATGCTAAATAAAATCGCTATTGCACCAGAACGTGATGGGGTGGAAGATTTTGTACGTACTATTACAGGTGAAGGTGTGACAGTTGCACTTGGACACTCAGATGCGACATTTGAACAAGCTAAGAAGGCAGTTGATGCTGGAGCTAGTGTATGGGTACATGCCTATAATGGGATGCGTGGTTTAACACACCGCGAACTAGGTATGGTAGGAGCTATGTATGAGCTCCCACATACTTACGCAGAATTGATTTGTGATGGTTATCACGTAGATCCAAAAGCTTGTGAGATTTTACTTAAGCAAAAGGGGACAGAAAACATCGCTCTTATTACGGACTGTATGACAGCTGGTGGGCTTGAAGACGGTGACTATATGTTGGGAGAATTCCCTGTTGTAGTAGCAAATGGAACTGCACGTCTCAAATCTACTGGTAATTTGGCAGGTTCTATCCTCAAACTTAAAGATGGTATGAGAAATGTAGTCGAGTGGGGTATTGCAAATCCACACGAAGCGGTCATGATGGCTAGCCTTAACCCAGCAAAATCTGTTAATATTGATGATGTCTGTGGACAAATTCGTGAAGGATATGATGCAGACTTTATCGTATTAGATAAAGATTTGGAATTGGTAGCAACCTACCTAGACGGTGTGAAACGTTATCAAGCATAAGAGAGAAAGCAGAAGTTAGAGATTAGCTTCTGCTTTTTTATCTATATTGCTTTACCGGTAAATGAAAAAGTTAAAAATATCACAAAAAATCTTGAACAAGCAATTGAAAAGGTTTACAATTACATTATAAATAATACAAATAAAAAAACGGAGGAGTGCTTTATGAAAGCCTATACTTATGTTAAACCAGGACTTGCTTCTTTTGTTGACGTTGACAAACCAGTGCTTCGCAAGCCAACAGACGCTATTGTGCGTATCGTAAAAACCACTATTTGTGGAACAGACCTCCATATTATCAAAGGGGATGTTCCTGCTTGTCAAAGTGGTACCATTCTTGGTCACGAAGGAATTGGGATTGTTGAAGAAGTTGGGGAAGGAGTTTCTAACTTCAAAAAAGGCGATAAGGTCTTGATTTCTTGTGTTTGTGCCTGCGGTAAATGCTACTACTGTAAAAAAGGAATTTATGCCCACTGTGAAGACGAAGGGGGCTGGATTTTCGGTCACTTGATTGACGGTATGCAGGCTGAGTATCTACGTGTCCCTCATGCAGATAACACTCTTTACCACACTCCAGAAGCCTTGTCAGATGAAGCCTTGGTTATGCTATCAGACATTCTGCCTACTGGATATGAAATTGGTGTCTTAAAAGGGAAAGTAGAACCTGGTTGCAGCGTAGCCATTATTGGTTCAGGTCCAGTTGGTTTAGCAGCTCTTTTGACAGCTCAATTCTATTCACCAGCTAAATTGATGATGGTGGACTTAGACAATAACCGCTTGGAAACTGCTGTATCATTCGGTGCGACTCATAAGATTAATTCTTCAGACCCTGAAAAAGCCATTAAAGAAATTTATGATTTGACAGATGGCCGTGGGGTAGATGTTGCTATCGAAGCTGTTGGTATTCCTGCAACATTTGATTTCTGTCAAAAGATTATCGGTGTAGACGGAACGGTTGCCAACTGTGGTGTGCATGGTAAACCAGTTGAATTCGATTTGGATAAACTTTGGATTCGTAACATCAATGTAACAACTGGTTTGGTATCTACAAATACCACTCCACAATTGTTGAAAGCTCTTGAAAGTCATAAGATTGAACCAGAAAAATTGGTAACTCATTATTTCAAACTAAGTGAAATTGAAAAAGCCTATGAAGTTTTCAGTAAGGCAGCAGACCACCATGCCATTAAGGTCATCATCGAAAACGATATTTCAGAAGCTTAAGTAGTAAAAACATTTTGGAACATAAGCAAATAGAAATTCAGCCATCATAGGATGGCTGGATTTTTTATCTGAAAAATAAGCAATGAGCATATTTCTTTCCTTGTTTAGCGGAATTGGTTATAATATACGGTACAAAGGAATGAATGAATATGTATCGTGTTATAGAAATGTACGGAGATTTTGAACCGTGGTGGTTCTTAGAAGGTTGGGAAGAAGATATTGTAGCAAGTAAGAAATTTGACCAGTATTATGATGCTCTCAAATACTACAAAACTTGCTGGTTTAGATTGGAACGAGAATCTCCTCTTTATAAAAGTAGAAGTGATTTGATGACCATTTTTTGGGATCCAGAAGACCAACGCTGGTGTGATGAATGTGACGAGTATTTACAACAATACCATTCTTTGGCTCTTTTGCAGGATGAGCAGGTTATTCCAGATGAAAAACTACGCCCAGGCTATGAAAAACAAACAGGTAAGGAAAGGCACCGTTCTTGCCGTATGAAATTAAAATAGAGAAAAAGTAACTTTTTTGGAGTTGCTTTTTTTATTTTCCCAAATCTTTGCGAATAGTTTAGGTGAGGAGGTAAGTATGGTTCAAGAAATTGCACAAGAAATCATTCGTTCGGCTCGGAAAAAAGGGGCGCAGGATATTTATTTTGTCCCCAAGTTAGATGCCTATGAGCTTCATATGAGGGTAGGAGACGAGCGCTGTAAAATCGGTTGTTATGATTTTGAAAAATTTGCGGCCGTCATCAGTCACTTTAAGTTTGTGGCAGGTATGAATGTGGGAGAAAAGCGACGTAGTCAACTGGGTTCCTGTGATTATGAATATGACCAGAAGATGGCGTCCCTACGTTTATCTACTGTAGGCGATTATCGAGGGCAGGAGAGTTTAGTCATTCGCTTGTTGCATGATGAGGAGCAGGACTTGCATTTTTGGTTTCAGGATATTGAAGAATTGGGCAAGCAGTATAGGCAACGGGGACTTTATCTTTTTGCTGGTCCAGTCGGAAGTGGCAAGACGACCTTGATGCATGAATTGGCTAAATCTCTCTTTAAAGGACAGCAAGTCATGTCCATTGAAGATCCTGTAGAAATCAAGCAGGGCGACATGCTCCAGTTGCAGCTAAATGAAGCAATCGGACTGACCTATGAAAATCTGATTAAGCTTTCCCTACGGCATCGTCCTGATCTCTTGATTATCGGAGAAATTCGGGACAGCGAGACGGCGCGTGCAGTGGTCAGAGCCAGTTTGACAGGGGCGACAGTCTTTTCAACCATTCATGCCAAGAGTATCCGAGGTGTTTATGAACGCCTGCTGGAGTTGGGTGTGAGTGAGGAGGAATTGGCAGTCGTTCTGCAAGGAGTCTGCTATCAGAGATTAATCGGGGGAGGAGGAATCGTTGACTTTGCAAATAAAGACTATCAAGAACACCAGCCATCTAGCTGGAATGAACAGATTGACCAGCTTCTTAAAGATGGACATATCACAAGTCTTCAGGCTGAAACGGAAAAAATTAGCTACAGCTAAGCAAAAAAATATCATCACCTTATTTAATAATCTCTTTTCCAGCGGTTTTCATCTGGTGGAGACCATCTCCTTTTTAGATAGGAGTGCCTTATTGGACAAGCAGTGTGTGACTCAGATGCGTGCGGGATTGTCTCAGGGAAAATCATTCTCAGAAATGCTGGAAAGTTTGGGATTTTCAAGTGCCATTGTCACTCAGTTATCCCTAGCGGAAGTCCATGGAAATCTCCACCTGAGTTTGGGAAAGATAGAAGAATATCTAGACAATCTGGCCAAGGTCAAGAAAAAATTAATTGAAGTGGCGACCTATCCCTTGATTTTGCTGGGTTTTCTTCTCTTAATCATGCTGGGGCTACGGAACTACCTACTACCACAACTGGATAGTAGTAATATCGCCACTCAGATTATCGGTAATTTGCCACAAATTTTTCTAGGAATGGTAGGGTTTGTTTCAGTAGGTGTCCTTTTAGCACTCACTTTTTATAAAAGAAGTTCTAAGATGCGTGTCTTTTCTATCCTAGCACGCCTTCCCTTTCTTGGAATCTTTGTGCAGACCTATTTGACAGCCTATTATGCGCGTGAATGGGGGAATATGATTTCGCAGGGAATGGAGCTGACGCAGATTTTTCAAATCATGCAGGAACAAGGTTCCCAGCTCTTTAAAGAAATCGGTCAAGATTTGGCTCAGTCCCTACAAAATGGCCGTGAATTTTCTCAGACGATAGGAACCTATCCTTTCTTTAAAAAGGAGTTGAGTCTCATCATCGAGTATGGGGAAGTCAAGTCCAAGCTGGGTAGTGAGTTGGAAATCTATGCTGAAAAAACTTGGGAAGCCTTTTTTACCCGAGTCAATCGCACCATGAATTTGGTGCAGCCACTGGTTTTTATCTTTGTGGCTCTGATTATCGTTTTACTTTATGCGGCAATGCTCATTCCCATGTATCAAAATATGGAGGTAAATTTTTAACATGAAAAAAATGATGACATTCTTGAAAAAAGCTAAGGTTAAAGCTTTCACTCTGGTAGAGATGTTAGTGGTCCTTTTAATCATCAGCGTGCTTCTCTTGCTCTTTGTACCTAATCTGACCAAGCAAAAAGAGGCTGTCAACGACAAAGGAAAAGCTGCTGTTGTTAAGGTGGTAGAAAGCCAGGCAGAGCTTTATAGCTTGGATAAAAATGAAGATGCTAGCCTAAGCAAGTTACAAGCAGATGGGCGTATTACTTCTGAACAGGCTAAAGCCTATAATGAATACTATACTAAAAACGGAGGAGCAAATCGTAAAGTCAATGATTAAGGCCTTTACCATGCTGGAAAGTCTATTGGTTTTGGGTCTTGTGAGTATCCTTGCCTTGGGATTGTCTGGTTCTGTTCAGTCCACTTTTGCAGCAGTAGAGGAGCAGATTTTCTTTATGGAGTTTGAAGAACTTTATCGGGAAACTCAAAAACGCAGTGTAGCTAGTCAGCAAAAGACAAGTTTGAGCATAGACGGAAAGACCATTAGCAATGGCAGTCAAAAGCTGACAGTTCCTAAAGGAATTCAAGCACCATCGGGACAAAGTATCACATTTGACCGAGCTGGGGGCAATTCGTCTCTGGCTAAGGTTGAATTTCAGACCAGTAAAGGAGCGATTCGCTATCAATTATATTTAGGAAATGGAAAAATTAAACGCATTAAGGAAACAAAAAATTAGGGCAGTGATTTTACTGGAAGCAGTAGTCGCTCTAGCTATTTTTGCTAGCATTGCGACCCTCCTTTTGGGACAAATTCAAAAAAATAGGCAAGAAGAAGCAAAAATCTTGCAGAAAGAAGAAGTTGTGCGTGTCGCTAAGATGGCTCTGCAGACAGGTCAAAATCAGGTAAACATAAATGGAGTGGAGATTCAGGTGTTTTCTAGTGAAAAGGGATTGGAGGTTTATCATGGTTCAGAACAGTTGTTGGCTATCAAAGAGCCATAAGGTCAAGGCTTTCACCTTGTTGGAATCCCTTATTGCTCTTATTGTCATCAGTGGAAGCTTACTCCTCTTTCAAGCCATGAGTCAGCTCCTCATTTCAGAAGTTCGCTACCAGCAACAAAGCGAGCAAAAGGAGTGGCTCCTGTTTGTGGACCAGTTGGAGGCAGAATTAGACCGTTCGCAGTTTGAAAAAGTGGAGGGCAATCGTATTTATATGAAGCAGGATGGCAAGGAAATTGCGATAGGTAAGTCAAAATCAGATGATTTTCGGAAAACCGATGCCAGTGGACGGGGTTATCAGCCTATGGTTTATGGACTCAAATCTGCGCAGATTACAGAGGACAATCAACTGGTTCGTTTTCGTTTCCAGTTCCAAAAAGGCTTAGAAAGGGAGTTCATCTATCGTGTGGAAAAAGAAGAAAGTTAAGGCAGGGGTTCTCCTCTATGCAGTCACCATGGCAGCTATCTTTAGTCTTTTGTTACAATTTTACTTGAACCGACAAGTTGCCCACTATCAAGACTATGCTTTGAATAAAGAAAAATTGGTTGCTTTTGCCATGGCTAAACGAACCAAGGATAAAGCCGAGCAAGAAAGCGGGGAACAGGTCTTTAATCTGGGTCAGGTAAGCTATCAAAACAAGAAAACAAACTTGGTGACAAGGGTTCGTACGCCTAAGAGACAATATGAATTCATCTTTCCTTCAGTCAAAATCAAAGAAGAGAAAAAGGATAAAAAGGAAGAGGTAGCGACCGATTCAAGCGAAAAAGTGGAGAAGAAAAAATCAGAAGAGAAGCCTGAAAAGAAAGGGAATTCCTAGCCAACCAAGCTACTTTGTGTTAAACTAAAAGCATGAAACATGATTTTAACCACAAAGCAGAAACTTTTGATTCCCCTAAAAATATCTTCCTTGCAAACTTGGTTTGTCAAGCAGTCGAGAAACAGATTGATCTTCTATCAGACAAAGAAATTTTGGATTTTGGTGGAGGGACGGGTCTGTTAACCTTGCCCCTAGCCAAGCAGGCTAAGTCTGTAACATTGGTGGATATTTCGGAGAAAATGCTGGAGCAAGCTCGTTTGAAAGCGGAGCAGCAAGACATCAAGAATATCCAGTTTTTGGAGCAAGATTTACTGGAAAACCCCTTAGAGCAAGGGTTTGATCTCATTGTTGTTTGTCGGGTTCTTCACCATATGCCTGATTTGGATGCGGCTCTCTCACTATTTCATCAACATTTGAAGGAAGATGGGCAACTCCTACTTGCTGATTTTACCAAGACAGAAGCTAACCATCATGGATTTGATTTAGCTGAACTGGAAAACAAGCTAGCTCAGTTTGGTTTTTCGAGCATTGATAGTCAGATTCTTTACAGTGCTAAAGACCTGTTTCAAGGAAATTACTCAGAACTCTTTTTAACAGTAGCCCAAAAATCACTCGCCTAGTCAGGGAGTGATTTTTCTATAAGGATGGAAAAAAGAAGGGAAATTTGATAAGATAGGAATATGGATTTTGAAAAAATTGAACAAGCTTATACCTATTTACTAGAGAATGTCCAAGTCATCCAAAGTGATTTGGCGACCAACTTTTATGACGCCTTGGTGGAGCAAAACAGCATCTATCTGGATTGTGAGACTGAGTTAGAGCAGGTCAAGGAGAACAATCATGCCCTTAAACGCTTAGCGCTTCGCAAAGAAGAATGGCTCAAGACCTACCAGTTTCTCTTGATGAAGGCTGGGCAGACAGAGCCCCTACAGGCCAATCACCAGTTTACACCAGATACCATTGCTTTACTTTTGGTGTTTATTGTGGAAGAGCTGTTTAAAGAGAAGGAGATTACGATCCTCGAAATGGGTTCCGGGATGGGAATTCTAGGCGCTACTTTCTTGACCTCGCTTGATAAAAAGGTGGATTACTTGGGAATGGAAGTGGATGATTTGCTGATTGATTTGGCAGCAAGCATGGCAGATGTAATTGGTTTGCAGGCTGGCTTTGTCCAAGGAGATGCTGTTCGTCCACAAATGCTCAAAGAAAGCGACGTGGTCATCAGCGACTTGCCTGTCGGCTATTATCCTGATGATGCCGTTGCGTCGCGCCATCAAGTTGCTTCTAGTCAAGAACATACTTACGCCCATCACTTGCTCATGGAACAAGGGCTTAAGTACCTCAAGTCAGATGGATATGCTATTTTTCTCGCTCCGAGTGATTTGTTGACCAGTCCTCAAAGTGACTTGTTGAAAGGCTGGTTGAAAGAAGAAGCAAGTCTGGTTGCTATGATTAGTTTACCTGAAAATCTCTTTGCCAGTTCTAAACAATCTAAGACTATTTTTATCTTACAGAAGAAAAATGAAATAGCAGTAGAACCCTTTGTTTATCCACTTGCTAGTTTGCAAGATGCAAGTGTTTTAATGAAATTTAAAGAAAATTTTCAAAAATGGACTCAAGGTACTGAAATATAAAATAGATTTTGTTATAATAGATGAAAACGCTTAAAAAGGGGTATCATGTTATGACAAAAACAATCGCAATCAATGCAGGAAGTTCAAGTTTGAAATGGCAATTATACTTAATGCCAGAAGAAAAAGTATTGGCGAAAGGCTTGATTGAACGTATCGGTTTGCAAGATTCAATTTCAACTGTAAAATTTGATGGCCGTTCTGAACAACAAATTTTAGATATCGAAAATCATACACAAGCTGTTAAAATCTTATTGGATGACTTGATTCGTTTCGATATTATCAAGGCTTATGATGAGATTACAGGTGTTGGCCACCGTGTTGTTGCAGGTGGAGAATATTTCAAAGAATCAACAGTTGTTGAGGGAGATGTTTTAGAAAAAGTTGAAGAGTTGAGTTTGTTGGCTCCTCTCCACAATCCAGCTAATGCAGCAGGTGTTCGTGCCTTCAAGGAATTGTTGCCAGACATTACGAGTGTAGTTGTTTTTGATACTTCATTCCACACAACTATGCCAGAGAAAGCTTATCGCTACCCTCTACCAACAAAATATTACACAGAAAACAAGGTTCGTAAATACGGTGCCCACGGGACAAGTCACCAGTTTGTAGCAGGAGAAGCTGCAAAACTATTGGGACGTCCATTAGAGGATTTGAAATTGATTACTTGCCACATCGGTAATGGTGCTTCTATTACAGCCGTTAAAGGTGGTCAATCTGTCGATACTTCAATGGGCTTCACTCCACTTGGTGGTGTGATGATGGGTACTCGTACAGGAGATATTGACCCAGCTATTATTCCTTATTTAATGCAATATACAGAGGACTTTAACACGCCTGAAGACATTAGTCGCGTCCTTAATCGTGAATCAGGGCTTATGGGTGTCTCAGGTAAATCTAGTGATATGCGTGATGTGATTGCTGCGAAAGAAGCAGGAGATCATGATGCTACCTTGGCCTATGAAATCTATATTGATCGTATCCAAAAACATATCGGTCAATACCTCGCAGTCCTAAACGGAGCAGATGCTATTATCTTTACAGCGGGTGTAGGAGAAAATGCAACCGATGTACGTGAAGATGTTATCTCAGGTATCTCTTGGTTTGGCTGTGATGTTGACCCAGAAAAGAACGTCTTTGGTGTGACAGGAGACATCTCAACAGATGCAGCGAAGATCCGTGTATTGGTTATTCCAACAGATGAAGAATTGGTCATTGCCCGTGATGTTGAACGCTTGAAAAAATAAGTAAAACTAGAAAAAATATTTAGGACAAGGAGTTGGGAAAGAGATTTTCCGGCTCCTTTTTCTGATGAAATTGTCCAAAACCTTGCTATGATTGGCTTTTTTGAAAAATATGGTATAATAGTAGTAATTTAATAGATGGAGTTGAGTTTTGAAGAAAAACTTTCGTGTAAAAAGAGAGAAAGATTTTAAGGCAATTTTCAAGGAAGGGACAAGTTTTGCTAATCGCAAATTTGTTGTCTACCAATTAGAAAACCAGAAAAACCATTTTCGAGTAGGTCTATCAGTTAGCAAAAAGCTGGGGAATGCCGTCACTAGAAATCAAATCAAGCGACGAATTAGACATATTATCCAGAATGCAAAAGGGAGTCTGGTAGAAGATGTAGACTTTGTTGTCATTGCTCGGAAAGGGGTCGAAATCTTGGAATACGCAGAGATGGAGAAAAATCTACTCCACGTATTAAAGTTATCAAAGATTTACCAGGAAGGAAATGGGAGTGAAAAAGAAACTACAGCTGACTAGTTTGTTAGGTCTGTCTCTATTGATCATGACAGCCTGTGCGACTAATGGGGCAACTAGTGATATTACAGCCGATTCGGCTGATTTTTGGAGTAAATTGGTTTACTTCTTTGCAGAGGTCATTCGCTTTTTATCATTTGATATTAGTATCGGAGTAGGGATTATTCTCTTTACAATCTTGATTCGTACGGTGCTCTTGCCAGTCTTTCAAGTGCAAATGGTGGCTTCTAGAAAAATGCAGGAAGCTCAACCACGCATTAAGGCGCTGCGAGAACAATATCCAGGTCGAGATATGGAAAGCAGAACCAAGCTAGAGCAAGAAATGCGTAAAGTCTTTAAAGAAATGGGTGTCAGACAGTCAGATTCTCTTTGGCCGATTTTGATTCAGATGCCGCTTATCTTGGCCTTGTTCCAAGCCCTATCAAGAGTTGATTTTTTAAAGACAGGTCATTTCTTATGGATTAACCTTGGTGGTGTGGATACAACCCTTGTTCTTCCGATTTTAGCAGCTGTATTTACCTTTTTAAGTACTTGGTTATCCAATAAAGCCTTGTCTGAGCGTAATGGAGCTACGACGGCGATGATGTATGGGATTCCAGTCTTAATTTTTATCTTTGCAGTTTATGCGCCAGGTGGAGTCGCTCTATACTGGACAGTGTCCAATGCTTATCAAGTCTTGCAAACCTATTTCTTGAACAATCCATTCAAGATTATCGCAGAGCGCGAGGCCGTAGTTCAGGCACAGAAAGATTTGGAAAATAGAAAAAGAAAAGCCAAGAAAAAGGCTCAGAAAACGAAATAATAAGGAGGAATCTGGTAATGGTAGTATTTACAGGTTCAACTGTTGAAGAAGCAATCCAGAAAGGATTGAAAGAATTAGATATTCCAAGGAAGAAGGCACATATTAAAGTCATTTCTCGTGAGAAAAAAGGCTTTCTTGGTTTATTTGGTAAAAAACCAGCCCAAGTGGATATTGAAGCGATTAGTGAAACGACTGTTGTCAAAGCAAACCAACAGGCAGTAAAAGGTGTTCCGAAAAAAATCAATGATTTGAATGAGCCTGTTAAAACAGTCAGTGAAGCAACTGTTGATTTGGGTCATGTTGTAGAGGCGATTAAAAAGATTGAAGAGGAAGGTCAAGGTATTTCTGATGAAGTCAAGGCTGAAATCTTAAAACATGAAAGACATGCCAGCACTATCTTAGAAGAAACTGGTCACATTGAGATTTTAAATGAACTTCAAATCGAGGAAGCGATGAGGGAAGAAGCGTGCGCTGATGACCTTGAAACTGAGCAAGACCAAACTGAAAATCAAGACTTGACAGAGATGGGCTTGAAAGTTGAACCGAGCTTCGATATTGCCCAGGTGGCTACGGATGTGACTGCCTATGTTCAAGCGATTGTGGATGACATGGATGTTGAAGCCACACTTTCAAATGATTATAACCGTCGTAGCATCAATCTACAAATTGACACCAACGAACCAGGGCGTATTATCGGTTACCATGGTAAAGTTTTGAAGGCCTTGCAACTATTGGCTCAAAATTATCTTTACAATCGCTATTCAAGAACTTTCTACATCACTATTAATGTCAATGATTATGTTGAACACCGTGCAGAAGTCTTGCAGACCTATGCGCAAAAATTGGCGACTCGTGTTTTAGAAGAAGGGCACAGTCATCAGACAGATCCAATGTCAAATAGCGAACGCAAGATTATCCATCGTATTATTTCGCGTATGGATGGCGTGACTAGTTACTCTGAAGGTGATGAGCCAAATCGCTATGTCGTTGTAGATACAGAATAAGTAAAATCAGGTTTATCCTGATTTTTTGCTAGTTAGAGGAGGTTAAATGGATGTTGAATGAGATAAGAGACTATCTAGACTTTGCGGGTTTGCAGTACCGTAATCCAGATAAAGTTGGGGAAGAACGAGAAAAAATGCTGGAATTGCGCCATAAAGGCCAAGAGGCTCGAAAAGCTTTTACAGAACTGGCTAAAGCATTTCAGATAAGTCATCCAGAATGGCAACTCCAACAGACCAGTCAGTGGATGAATCAAGCGCAGCGTTTACGACCACATTTTTGGGTTTATCTACAGCGTGAGGGGAAAGTGACAGAACCTATGATGGCTCTTCGTTTGTATGGAACACCTGCTGACTTTGGGATTTCTTTGGAAGTCAGTTTCATAGAGCGCAAGAAAGATGAGCAAACCTTGGAGCAACAAGCCAAGTTATTAGAAGTTCCGGTGGTAGAAGGAATTTATTATCTAGTTTATTCAAATGGGGAAAGTCAACGGTGGGAGGCTACTGAGGAAAATCGCCAAGTGTTAAGAGAAAAACTATCCCATCAGGAAGTTCGCAAAGTTTTAGTGAAGGCAGATGTTCCTGTGACTGCAAATTTATCTGAAGAAGAAATCGTAGAAGGTCTATTGAAATCTTATGCTAAAATTCTTCCCTATTATTTAGCTACAAGAAAATTAGATAATCCGTAAAATATCATAAATCATACAGTCCAAGAGTGAACAGTCCGCTGTGTAATTCTTGGTCTTTTTGTTTACGCTTTCAAAGTATATAATAAACCTACAAAAACAATTCAAAAGGAGAACAATTATGGAAGTCATTTCAAGTGTTCTAAATTGGTTTTCTAGCAATATTTTGCAGAATCCCGCATTTTTCGTAGGTTTATTGGTGTTGGTAGGATACGCACTTTTGAAAAAACCTGCCCATGACGTTTTCTCAGGGTTTGTTAAAGCAACAGTAGGGTATATGTTGCTCAACGTGGGTGCGGGTGGTTTGGTTACAACCTTCCGTCCGATCTTAGCAGCCCTTAACTACAAATTCCAAATTGGTGCAGCGGTTATCGACCCTTACTTTGGACTTGCTGCAGCAAACAACAAAATTGCAGCAGAGTTTCCAGATTTTGTTGGAACTGCAACTACAGCTCTATTGATTGGTTTCGGAATAAATATCTTGCTCGTAGCTCTTCGCAAGATTACGAAGGTAAGAACCCTCTTTATTACTGGTCACATCATGGTACAACAAGCTGCAACAGTATCTCTTATGGTTCTATTCTTAGTACCACAATTGCGCAATGCTTACGGTACAGCAGCGATTGGTATCATCTGTGGACTTTACTGGGCGGTTAGTTCAAATATGACTGTTGAAGCAACTCAACGCTTGACTGGTGGTGGTGGGTTTGCGATTGGTCACCAACAACAATTTGCAATCTGGTTTGTAGATAAAATAGCAGGACGCTTTGGTAAGAAAGAAGAAAGTTTAGATAATCTTAAATTACCTAAGTTTCTCTCAATCTTCCACGATACAGTTGTTGCATCTGCTACCTTGATGCTCGTTTTCTTTGGAGCCATTCTTTTAATCTTGGGTCCAGACATTATGTCTAATAAAGAAGTCATCACTTCAGGAACTCTATTCAATCCTGCTAAACAAGATTTCTTTATGTACATTATCCAAACAGCCTTTACCTTCTCAGTTTACTTGTTCGTTTTGATGCAAGGTGTCCGCATGTTCGTATCTGAGTTGACAAACGCCTTCCAAGGTATTTCAAACAAATTGTTGCCAGGTTCATTCCCAGCGGTTGACGTTGCAGCTTCTTATGGATTTGGTTCTCCAAACGCTGTCTTGTCAGGATTTGCCTTTGGTTTGATTGGTCAATTGATCACAATTGTCTTGCTCATCGTCTTTAAAAATCCGATTCTTATTATTACAGGATTTGTACCAGTGTTCTTTGACAATGCAGCCATTGCGGTCTACGCTGATAAACGCGGCGGATGGAAAGCGGCTGTTATCCTATCCTTCATCTCAGGTGTTCTCCAAGTTGCTTTAGGAGCTCTCTGTGTAGCTCTTCTTGATTTAGCATCTTATGGTGGTTACCATGGAAATATCGACTTTGAATTCCCATGGCTTGGATTTGGATATATCTTCAAATACCTTGGTATTATTGGTTATGTACTTGTGTGTCTCTTCTTGCTTGTTATTCCTCAACTTCAATTTGCCAAAGCAAAAGATAAAGAGAAATATTACAACGGTGAAGTTCAAGAAGAAGCTTAGTATTTAGAAAAGGAGAATAAAATGGTTAAAGTATTAGCAGCGTGCGGAAATGGAATGGGTTCATCAATGGTTATCAAGATGAAGGTTGAAAATGCTCTCCGTAAGCTTAATCAAACAGATTTTACAGTCAATTCATGCAGTGTCGGTGAAGCTAAAGGTTTAGCAGCAGGATATGACATCGTAATCGCTTCTCTTCATTTGATTCAAGAATTGGAAGGGCGAACTAATGGGAAGTTAATTGGGCTTGACAACTTGATGGATGATAAAGAAATCACTGAAAAACTCAGTCAAGCACTACAGTAAAAGGTTGGAGGGGGCTGGACAGAAACTGAGAGTTATCGTTTCTGTCCTTCTCCCTCTTTAAATAAAGGAGGCAGATATGAATTTAAAACAAGCTTTAATTGACAATGACTCGATCCGACTAGGTTTAGAGGCTCACGATTGGAAAGAAGCAGTCAAGGTAGCAGTAGATCCCTTGATTGAAAGTGGGGCAATTTTGCCAGAGTATTACGATGCTATCATTGAATCGACTGAAGAGTATGGCCCTTACTATATCTTGATGCCAGGTATGGCTATGCCCCACGCTAGACCTGAAGCGGGTGTGCAAAGTGATGCCTTTTCATTGATTACCTTACAAAATCCTGTTGTATTTTCAGATGGGAAAGAGGTATCTGTTTTGTTGGCACTAGCAGCAACAAGCTCAAAAATTCACACAAGTGTAGCCATTCCACAAATCATTGCCCTGTTTGAATTAGAAGATTCTATTGCACGTTTACAGGCTTGCCAGACTAAAGAAGATGTCTTGGCTATGATTGAAGAATCTAAGGATAGCCCTTATCTCGAAGGATTGGATTTGGAAAGTTAGAAAGAGGAATAAAGAAATGACAAAAAGAATACCTAATTTACAAGTTGCATTAGATCATTCAGACTTGCAAGGAGCGATTAAAGCAGCTGTTTCTGTTGGTCAGGAAGTAGATATTATCGAAGCTGGAACTGTTTGCTTGCTTCAAGTTGGAAGTGAACTGGTTGAAGTCTTGCGTAGCCTTTTCCCAGATAAGATTATTGTGGCAGACACAAAATGTGCTGATGCTGGTGGAACAGTTGCTAAAAATAATGCGGTTCGTGGAGCAGACTGGATGACTTGTATCTGTTGTGCAACCATCCCTACTATGGAAGCAGCTCTAAAGGCTATCAAGACTGAACGAGGAGAACGAGGCGAAATCCAGATCGAGCTTTATGGCGATTGGACTTTTGAACAAGCTCAGCTTTGGCTAGATGCAGGTATCTCACAAGCTATTTATCACCAATCTCGTGATGCTCTTCTTGCTGGTGAAACTTGGGGTGAAAAAGACCTTAATAAGGTTAAAAAACTCATTGACATGGGCTTCCGTGTATCTGTAACAGGTGGTCTAGATGTAGATACTCTAAAACTCTTTGAAGGTGTTGATGTCTTTACCTTTATCGCAGGTCGTGGAATTACAGAGGCTGCGGATCCAGCAGGAGCAGCGCGTGCATTCAAGGATGAAATCAAACGAATTTGGGGGTAAACCATGGTACGTCCAATTGGAATTTATGAAAAGGCAACCCCGACACACTTTACTTGGCTAGAACGTTTAAATTTTGCTAAGGAGTTAGGCTTTGATTTTGTCGAGATGTCTATTGATGAACGTGACGAGCGTTTAGCCAGACTTGACTGGAGTAAGGAAGAGCGCTTGGAAGTTGTCAAAGCGATTTATGAAACTGGCGTTCGTATTCCTTCGATCTGTTTTTCAGGTCATCGTCGTTACCCATTGGGATCAAATGATCCAGTTCTAGAGGAAAAATCTCTAGAACTCATGAAAAAATGTATTGAATTAGCCCAAGATTTGGGAGTTCGTACGATTCAACTAGCTGGTTACGACGTTTACTATGAGGAAAAGTCACCCCAGACACGCCAACGTTTTATCAAAAATTTGAGAAAAGCCTGTGACTGGGCTGAAGAAGCTCAGGTGGTACTTGCTATTGAAATTATGGATGATTCTTTCATCAATAGCATCGAAAAATATTTGGCTGTAGAGAAAGAGATTGACTCTCCCTACCTCTTTGTCTATCCAGATATTGGGAATGTGTCTGCATGGCATAATGATGTCTACAGTGAATTTTATCTTGGCCATCATGCCATCGCAGCTCTCCACCTCAAGGATACTTATGCAGTGACAGAAAATTCAAGGGGCCAGTTCCGAGATGTACCTTTTGGGCAAGGTTGTGTCAAATGGGAAGAAGCTTTCGATATTTTAAAGCAAACCAATTATAATGGTCCTTTCCTAATCGAAATGTGGTCTGAAAATTGTGAAACTGTAGAAGAAACACGCGCAGCTATTCAAGAGGCCCAAGCTTTTCTCTACCCACTAATTAAGAAAGCAGGTTTGATGTAAGATGAATCAAGTAATCAATGCTATGCGTAAACGAGTCTGTGATGCCAATCAATCATTACCGAAACATGGACTTGTCAAATTTACCTGGGGTAATGTATCTGAAGTCAATCGCGAACTAGGTGTCATTGTTATCAAACCATCAGGCGTAGATTATGACGAATTGACACCTGAAAACATGGTAGTGACTGATCTAGATGGTAAGGTCCTAGAAGGGGATTTAAGACCCTCTTCTGATCTTCCAACTCATGTGCAGTTATATAAGGCTTGGTCAGAAATTGGTAGTGTGGTCCACACCCATTCGACAGAAGCAGTTGGTTGGGCTCAAGCTGGACGCGATATTCCTTTCTACGGAACAACCCATGCAGATTATTTCTACGGTTCAATCCCTTGCGCCCGTAGTTTGACCAAGGACGAAGTAGAAGTGGCCTATGAAAAGGATACCGGCCTGGTTATCGTAGAAGAGTTTGAACGTCGCGGACTTAACCCGGTTGAAGTACCAGGAATTGTTGTACGCAATCACGGTCCATTCACCTGGGGCAAAAGTCCAGAGAATGCTATTTATCACTCCGTCGTACTAGAGGAAGTATCAAAGATGAATCGCTTTACAGAACAAATCAATCCAAGAGTTGAACCTGCTCCCCAGTACATTCTAGAAAAACACTACCAACGTAAGCATGGACCAAATGCTTATTACGGTCAAAAGAAATAAGAAATTGAATTGAAAAGAGGCTAGGACCTTTCGATCCCAGCCTCGCTTTTGTAATTGTAAATATTCGTTATTAAGAGACTACTGTTGATAATTGAAATGCGTTAGTGAATGTGATACTATTATAAAGTTGTTTTCAAGGCAGTTGATTGGTAGAGGAGTATGAAATATGGTACTGGATAAGGCAAGTTGTGATTTGCTTCAATATTTGATGGATCAAGAAACGTCCAAAACGATTATGGCAATTTCGAAAGATTTGAAAGAGTCAAGAAGGAAAATTTATTATCACATTGACAAAATCAATGCTGCTCTGGGTGACGAGGCGCTTCAAATCATTAGTATTCCACGAATTGGTATTCACTTAACGGAAGAGCAGAGAGATGCTTGTTGTGAACTATTATCGGAAGTAGATTCGTACGATTATATCATGAGTGCGCATGAACGTATGATGATAATGTTACTATGGATAGGTATCTCTAAAGAACGTATTACGATTGAAAAATTGATGGAGTTAACAGAGGTATCTAGGAATACTGTTCTCAATGATTTGAATAGTATTCGTTATCAACTAACTTTGGAACAATATCAGGTGACCTTGCAAGTGAGCAAGTCACAGGGATACCACCTTTATGCCCACCCCCTTAATAAAATTCAGTATCTTCAATCGCTTCTATATCATATTTTTATGGAAGAAAATGCCATTTTTGTATCTATTTTAGAAGATAAGATGAAAGAGAGGTTAGATGATGAGAGTTTGCTTTCTGTTGAAATGAACCAATTTTTTAAGGAACAGGTTCCTTTAGTTGAACAAGATTTAGGGAAGAAAATAAACCATCATGAAGTAACTTTTATGTTGCAGGTTCTACCTTATTTGCTGTTAAGCTGTCATAATGTTGAACAGTATCAAGAAAGACATCAGGATATAGAGAAAGAATTTTCTTTGATAAGAAAAAGAATAGAGTATCAGGTGTCTAAGAAATTAGGAGAACGGTTGTTTCAAAAGTTTGAAATTTCTTTGTCAGAACTTGAAGTTTCTCTTGTAGCTGTTCTTCTCCTCTCCTATCGTAAAGATTTGGATATTCATGCAGAAAGTGATGATTTTCGGCAATTAAAACTTGCTTTAGAAGAATTTATCTGGTATTTTGAATCACAAATCCGAATGGAGATTGAAAACAAGGATGATTTGTTAAGAAATTTGATGATCCACTGTAAAGCCTTGTTATTTAGAAAGACTTACGGTATTTTTTCTAAAAATCCTCTAACAAAACAAATTCGATCCAAGTATGGAGAATTATTTTTAGTCACTAGAAAATCTGCGGAAATTTTAGAAGGAGCATGGTTTATTCGGCTAACAGACGATGATATTGCCTATTTGACGATTCATATTGGAGGATTTTTAAAGTATACACCATCGTCTCAAAAAAATATGAAAAAAGTTTATCTCGTTTGTGATGAAGGTGTTGCGGTTTCGAGACTTTTGCTGAAACAATGCAAACTTTATTTTCCAAATGAGCAAATTGGCACTGTATTTACAACAGAACAATTTAAGAGTGTGGAAGATATTGCACAAGTTGATGTAGTGATTACTACTAATGATGATTTGGATAGCAGATTTCCGATTTTAAGGGTTAATCCTATCCTTGAAGCAGAAGATATTTTGAAAATGCTAGACTATCTTAAACACAATATATTTCGTAATGAGAGCAAAAGTTTCAGTGAAAATCTTTCTAGTCTTATTTCGTCTTATATTGTAGACAGCAAGTTGGCTAGTAAGTTCCAAGAAGAGGTTCAAACACTTATAAATCAAGAAATAGTAGTTCAAGCTTTTTTGGAAGATATTTGAAGGACAGTCCAATGATGAACACAAACCTGTGTTTTTCTTGGTCTTTTTTAGTGTTTTGAAGGGTGGTATACTAATCTCAAAGATAACAATTATATCCAAAGGAGGCAACATATGCCAAACGTCAAAGAAATTACAAGAGAGTCATGGATTTTAGCTACTTTTCCAGAGTGGGGAACCTGGTTGAACGAAGAAATCGAAGAAGAAGTCGTACCTGAAGGTAACTTTGCCATGTGGTGGCTAGGCAACTGTGGTACTTGGATTAAGACACCAGGTGGTGCTAACGTTGTTATGGATCTTTGGTCAAATCGTGGAAAATCAACTAAAAAAGTGAAAGATATGGTTCGAGGGCATCAAATGGCAAATATGGCAGGTGTTCGTAAGTTGCAACCAAACTTGCGTGTTCAGCCAATGGTTATTGATCCATTTGCTATCAACGAACTCGACTACTACTTGGTTTCACACTTCCATAGTGACCATATCGACCCATACACAGCTGCAGCAATTCTCAACAATCCTAAGTTAGAGCATGTTAAGTTTATCGGTCCTTACCACTGTGGACGAATCTGGGAAGGATGGGGTGTTCCAAAAGAACGTATCATCGTTGTTAAACCAGGTGACACTATCGAATTAAAAGATATGAAGATTCATGCAGTAGAATCATTTGACCGTACTTGCTTGGTAACTCTACCAGTGAACGGTGCTGATGAGACAAGTGGCGAACTTGCCGGCTTAGCTGTTACAGATGAAGAAATGGCTCAAAAGGCTGTTAACTATGTCTTTGAAACACCAGGTGGAACTATCTATCATGGTGCAGATTCTCACTTCTCAAACTACTTTGCAAAACATGGTAAAGACTTTAAAATTGATGTTGCTTTGAATAACTATGGTGAAAATCCGGTAGGTATCCAAGATAAAATGACCTCTATCGATCTTCTTCGTATGGCAGAAAATCTACGTGCTAAAGTCATTATCCCAGTTCACTATGATATCTGGTCTAACTTCATGGCTTCTACTAATGAGATTCTAGAACTTTGGAAAATGAGAAAAGATCGCTTGCAATACGATTTTCATCCATTTATCTGGGAAGTTGGCGGTAAGTACACTTATCCTCAAGATCAACACTTAGTAGAATACCATCATCCACGTGGTTTTGATGATTGTTTTGAACAAGACTCTAACATTCAATTTAAAGCTTTGCTATAATATAAAAATATTCTTTGGAGGTTATCCGTATGTTGCATGATACGGATAATTTTCATATAATAGTAGAATAGAATGTGTGATCCAATAATCACCTCAAATAGAAAGGAAATTCTATGTCAAATCTATCTGTTAATGCAATCCGTTTCCTAGGTATTGACGCCATCAACAAAGCCAACTCAGGTCACCCAGGTGTGGTCATGGGAGCAGCTCCGATGGCTTACAGCCTCTTTACAAAACAACTTCGTATCAATCCAGCTCAACCAAACTGGATTAACCGCGATCGCTTTATTCTGTCAGCAGGCCATGGTTCAATGCTTCTTTATGCTCTCCTTCACCTTTCTGGTTTTGAAGATGTCAGCATGGATGAGATCAAGAGCTTCCGCCAATGGGGTTCAAAAACACCTGGTCACCCAGAATTTGGCCATACAGCAGGGATTGATGCTACGACAGGTCCTCTAGGGCAAGGAATTTCAACTGCCACTGGTTTTGCCCAGGCAGAACGTTTCTTGGCAGCCAAATATAACCGCGAAGGCTACAATATCTTTGACCACTATACTTACGTTATCTGTGGAGACGGAGACTTGATGGAAGGTGTCTCAAGTGAGGCGGCTTCATACGCAGGCTTGCAAAAACTAGATAAGTTGGTTGTCCTTTATGATTCAAATGACATCAACTTGGATGGTGAGACAAAGGATTCCTTTACAGAAAGCGTTCGTGACCGTTACAATGCCTACGGTTGGCATACTGCCTTGATTGAAGATGGAACAGACTTGGAAGCAATCCATGCAGCTATCGAAACAGCAAAAGCTTCAGGTAAACCATCTTTGATTGAAGTGAAGACTGTTATTGGATACGGTTCTCCAAATAAACAAGGAACTAATGCCGTACACGGTGCTCCTCTTGGAGCAGATGAAACTGCAGCTACTCGTCAAGCTCTCGGTTGGGACTATGAACCATTTGAAATCCCAGAACAAGTTTATGCTGATTTCAAAGAACATGTTGCAGACCGTGGCGCATCAGCTTATCAAGCTTGGACTAAATTAGTTGCTGACTATAAAGAGGCTCATCCAGAATTGGCTGCAGAAGTAGAAGCTATCATCGATGGACGTGATCCAGTTAAAGTGACTCCAGCAGACTTCCCAGCCTTAGAAAATGGCTTCTCTCAAGCAACTCGTAACTCGAGTCAGGATGCCTTGAATGTTGTGGCGGCTAAGTTGCCAACTTTCTTGGGTGGATCAGCCGACCTTGCTCACTCAAACATGACTTATATCAAGACTGACGGACTTCAAGACGATGCCAATCGCTTGAACCGTAACATTCAGTTTGGTGTTCGTGAATTTGCAATGGGAACGATCTTGAACGGGATGACCCTTCATGGTGGACTTCGTGTATACGGTGGAACTTTCTTCGTATTCTCTGACTATGTGAAGGCAGCTGTCCGCTTGTCAGCCTTACAAGGACTTCCTGTGACTTATGTCTTTACCCACGATTCAATCGCGGTTGGGGAAGATGGTCCAACGCACGAACCAGTTGAGCACTTAGCAGGTCTTCGTGCTATGCCAAATCTAAATGTTTTCCGTCCAGCAGATGCGCGTGAAACTCAAGCAGCTTGGTACCTTGCAGTGACAAGTGAGAAAACACCAACTGTCCTTGTCTTGACACGTCAAAACTTGACTGTTGAAGAGGGAACAGACTTCGACAAGGTTGCTAAAGGTGCTTATGTTGTCTATGAAAATGCAGCAGACTTTGATACGATCTTGATTGCGACAGGTTCAGAGGTTAATCTTGCTGTCTCAGCTGCCAAAGAATTGGCTAGTCAAGGCGCAAAAGTCCGCGTAGTCAGCATGCCATCTACAGATGTCTTTGATAAACAAGATGCAGCTTACAAGGAAGAGATTCTTCCAAATGCAGTCCGCCGTCGTGTTGCAGTCGAAATGGGTGCAAGTCAAAACTGGTACAAATATGTTGGTCTCGATGGTGCCGTTCTAGGTATTGATACCTTCGGAGCCTCTGCCCCAGCACCAAAAGTATTGGCAGAATATGGCTTTACTGTAGAAAATCTTGTAAAAGTTGTTCGAAACTTGAAATAATCCTAAAAATCAGGGCGTAAGCTCTGGTTTTTCTTACCAGAAAAGTAAGGTACAATCTTGTAAAAGTAGCTGAAATTTGATATAGTAGTCCTATGTAAAAGACAAAGGAGAGTATAATGGAATCACAATATACATTTTTAATCATTCTTGTGGCTATGGTGGGCTTGATGTTCTTTACGCAACGCTCTCAAAAGAAACAAGCACAAAAGCGTATGGAAAGCTTGAATAAATTACAAAAAGGCTATGAAGTTATTACAATCGGGGGCCTTTATGGAACAGTCGATGAAGTAGATACAGAAAAGAAAACAATTGTTCTTGATGTAGATGGGGTTTACTTGACTTTTGAACTAGCTGCTATCAAGACCGTATTACCACTTAAAGAAACAGCTTCACTAGAAGGCGCAATTGAAAAATAAGACGGGATCACTAACTCCCGTTTTTCTATAAAAGAAAGGAAATGGGATGAAAAAATTAGTCTTTGTCTGTCTGGGAAATATTTGCCGTAGCCCTATGGCTGAGTTTGTGATGAAATCAATGACAGATAATTACGAAATCCAAAGTCGAGCGACTTCTTCTTGGGAACATGGCAATCCGATTCATAAGGGAAGTCAGGGGGTTTTTCAAGAGTATGATATTCCTTATGACAAAGGCAAAACATCGCTTCAGATTAGTAAGGAAGATTTTGAATCCTTTGATTATATTATCGGAATGGACGATTCAAATGTTTCTGACTTACGTCAGATGTGTCCAGTAGACTGTCAAGATAAGATTTACTCATTTGCATCTGAAAGTGTTCCAGACCCTTGGTATACAGGAGATTTTGAGGAAACCTATCGACGTGTTCAAGAGGGCTGTCAAGCTTGGTTAGAACGTTTAGAAAAGGAGAGTGAAGATGGAAAATCTTAAGAATTTTTACGAAAAGTATCGTGTCTATCTGACTCGTCCACGTTTAGAGCTTTTGGCAGTAGTTACCATTGTTTTTTGTGCTGTGCTCGTCTTTTTTCTAAATATTCCCGGAAAAGGTGTTCTAAAGCTTGATAATGGAACGATTGTTTACGACGGCAGTCTTGTGCGTGGTAAAATGAATGGCCAAGGTACCATTACTTTCCAAAATGGAGACCAATATACAGGTGGTTTCAACAATGGAGCCTTCAACGGAAAAGGTACCTTTCAATCTAAAGAAGGCTGGACCTACGAAGGTGATTTTGTAAATGGTCAGGCTGAAGGAAAAGGAAAACTAACAACAGAACAAGAAGTCGTTTATGAAGGAACTTTTAAACAAGGCGTTTTTCAACAAAAATAAAGCCTCCTTATCAAAGGAGGTATTGTTAGAACGCTTAAGTAAGCGCTTACCTGTAAATCTCTATCTTTCCAAGTCCCTCTTCCAAGTAAGTTTGTGAAATAAAAAAACATTTGAAATAAATTTCACAAACTTTAAAGAAAAAGCTTGCTAAGAAAAGAAAATAACAAACATTTCACAAGGTGCTAAAAATTCTTTGTGAAATGTTTATGAAACTGTTTACAAAGTTGAAATAATGCGTTATAATAAACTTGTGAAAAAATTAACAAAGGATTGAATCCTTGAAAGCTATGGAGGAAAATATGGCTGATAAAAAAACTGTGACACCAGAGGAAAAGAAACTCGCTGCTGAAAAGCATGTCGATGGATTGGTGCAAAAAGCTCTAGTTGCTCTTGAAGAAATGCGTAAGTTGGATCAAGAGCAGGTTGACTACATCGTTGCCAAAGCATCAGTAGCAGCTTTGGATGCCCACGGAGAATTGGCTTTACATGCCTTTGAAGAAACAGGACGTGGTGTATTTGAAGATAAAGCAACTAAGAACTTGTTTGCTTGTGAACACGTAGTAAACAACATGCGCCACACTAAAACAGTTGGTGTTATCGAAGAAGACGATGTAACAGGTTTGACTCTTATCGCTGAACCAGTTGGCGTTGTTTGTGGTATCACTCCAACAACAAACCCAACATCAACAGCAATCTTTAAGGCATTGATTTCATTGAAGACACGTAATCCAATCGTCTTTGCCTTCCACCCATCAGCTCAAGAATCATCAGCTCACGCAGCTCAAATCGTTCGTGATGCTGCGATTAAAGCGGGAGCTCCTGAAAACTGTGTGCAATGGATTACTCAACCATCTATGGAAGCAACAAGTGCCCTTATGAACCACGAAGGTGTTGCGACAATCCTTGCAACAGGTGGTAATGCCATGGTTAAGGCGGCTTACTCATGTGGTAAACCAGCTCTTGGGGTAGGTGCTGGTAACGTTCCAGCTTATGTTGAAAAATCAGCAAACATCCGTCAAGCAGCACACGATATCGTCATGTCTAAATCATTTGATAACGGTATGGTCTGTGCATCTGAACAAGCAGTTATCATTGATAAAGAAATTTACGATGAATTTGTAGCAGAGTTCAAATCATATCATACTTACTTTGTAAACAAAAAAGAAAAAGCTCTTCTTGAAGAATTCTGCTTCGGCGTGAAAGCAAACAGCAAAAACTGTGCTGGTGCAAAATTGAACGCTGACATCGTTGGTAAACCGGCAACCTGGATTGCAGAACAAGCAGGATTTACAGTTCCAGAAGGAACAAACATTCTTGCTGCAGAATGTAAAGAAGTTGGTGAAAATGAGCCATTGACTCGTGAAAAATTGTCACCAGTTATCGCAGTTTTGAAATCTGAAAGCCGTGAAGATGGTATTACTAAGGCTCGTCAAATGGTTGAATTTAACGGTCTTGGCCACTCAGCAGCCATCCACACAGCTGACGAAGAATTGACTAAAGAATTTGGTAAAGCTGTTAAAGCTATTCGTGTTATCTGTAACTCACCTTCTACTTTCGGTGGTATCGGGGACGTTTACAATGCCTTCTTGCCATCATTGACACTTGGATGTGGTTCTTACGGACGCAACTCAGTTGGGGATAACGTTAGTGCCATTAACCTCTTGAATATCAAAAAAGTCGGAAGACGGAGAAATAACATGCAATGGATGAAACTTCCTTCAAAAACATACTTTGAACGTGATTCAATTCAATACCTTCAAAAATGTCGTGACGTTGAACGTGTCATGATCGTTACTGACCATGCCATGGTAGAGCTTGGCTTCCTTGATCGTATCATCGAACAACTTGACCTTCGTCGCAATAAGGTTGTTTACCAAATCTTTGCTGATGTGGAACCAGATCCAGATATCACAACTGTAAACCGTGGTACTGAGATTATGCGTGCCTTCAAACCAGATACAATCATCGCTCTCGGTGGTGGATCTCCAATGGATGCTGCTAAAGTAATGTGGCTCTTCTACGAACAACCAGAAGTGGACTTCCGTGACCTTGTCCAAAAATTCATGGATATCCGTAAACGTGCCTTCAAGTTCCCATTGCTTGGTAAGAAGACTAAATTCATCGCGATTCCAACTACATCTGGTACAGGATCTGAAGTAACACCATTTGCCGTTATCTCTGATAAAGCAAATAACCGTAAATACCCAATCGCCGACTACTCATTGACACCAACTGTGGCAATCGTAGACCCTGCTTTGGTATTGACAGTTCCTGGATTTGTTGCTGCGGATACTGGTATGGACGTATTGACCCACGCGACTGAAGCTTACGTATCACAAATGGCTAGCGACTACACTGACGGTCTTGCGCTTCAAGCCATCAAACTTGTATTCGAAAACCTTGAAAGCTCAGTTAAGAACGCAGACTTCCACTCACGTGAGAAAATGCATAACGCTTCAACAATCGCTGGTATGGCCTTTGCCAATGCCTTTCTAGGTATTTCTCACTCAATGGCTCATAAGATTGGTGCGCAATTCCACACAATCCACGGTCGTACAAATGCAATCTTGCTTCCATACGTCATCCGCTATAACGGTACACGTCCAGCTAAGACAGCAACATGGCCTAAGTATAACTACTACCGTGCAGATGAAAAATACCAAGATATCGCACGCATGCTTGGCCTTCCAGCTTCTACTCCAGAAGAAGGTGTGGAATCTTATGCAAAAGCTGTTTACGAACTTGGTGAGCGCGTAGGTATCCAAATGAACTTCAAAGCACAAGGAATTGATGAAAAAGAATGGAAAGAACATTCTCGTGAATTGGCCTTCCTTGCTTATGAAGATCAATGTTCGCCAGCTAACCCACGTCTTCCAATGGTTGACCATATGCAAGAAATCATCGAAGATTCTTACTATGGCTACAAAGAAAGACCAGGACGCCGTAAATAATTGTTATCAGCCTAGAGGCAGGAGAAATCCTGTCTCTTTTTTTGTAATTCTATTTGAAAAATGGTATAATCATCGCATATATTTATTTGAAAATCAAATCTTTAATAATCATGCGAGGGGCAAATGAACAAGATAAATGAGTTAGGGGATAAAGTGCGACTTTTAAGAGAGGAGAAAGGACTTAGTCGTCCAGTTTTTTGCGGGGATGAGTCTGAATTATCAGTGCGTCAGTTGGTGCGGATTGAAAAAGGAGAATTTCGCCCGACGATAAAAACACTAGAATATATTGCAGAACGATTAGAAATTCCGTCCTACGTCTTGATGCCAGATTATAAGGAATTACCCAAGCGTTACCAAGAATTAAAGTACTTTCTTTTACATCATCCTGACTATGGAGACGAGGAGTTGCAGGAACAAAAGGAAGAATATTTTGATGAGATTTTTGAGTGTTTTTATGATGACCTGCCCCGTGATGAGAAAGTGCTAGTGGATTGTCTTCAAGCTATAGATGCAGTGAGAGCGACTAGTAATTCCTTATACGGAAGTGGTGTGATTGAAGACGGTCTTCAAGATTTACTATCCAGAGATGTATATAAAGCCGAGGACTTGTTGAAACTGAGACTGTATTTCAACTGTCAGTTAATGGATGGTTTAAATGTGGGTGAGATAAAAGAATCTGAGCATGAAACCATTCTTTGTTTTCATGACAAACTAAGTTCTCAGGTTGATAAGATAGAGTTCGATTGTTTGGACTTACTTAGAGATTCCTTGTTAGCTTCTTTAGCTTGTATAGAAATTATGGGGCTGTTTCATTATTTTAAGAGGGCAGTCGAGACCTTAAATAAAATAGGACAAAAAACACGAGATTTCCAAAAGCAACCGATTGTCTTGATGGTGGAGTGGAAATATTATATTCATACCGATTATGATACAGCCAAACAAAAGTATGAAGAAGCAAAAATGATGGCGAGGATGTTTGGTAATGAGAAGTTACTCGTTAGTTTAGATAAGGAATGGAGCGAAGACTTAGAAAGGTATTATTAAATGATTTATAGGAGTGACATTTCTGTCATTGGGGAAATGTCGCTTTTTTGTTACAATAAATTTTACTTGCTATACATCCAGAGCAAACGAGGCAATAGAGAAAAAATTCTAAGCAGTAGGTTCATAGTGGCAATCAGTGCTGATGTCGCTTGAAGGCTTTTCTATAATTATGATGTATGACGATAACAGTTTTAAATAAGGGGGAAAGAATGTCCATTTTATCCATTAAAAATATTTCAAAGTTTTACACTTTGGACGGTAAACATCAAGAGCAGGCTCTAAGAAATATTAACCTGCAGATTGCAAAAGGTAAAATTACAGCGATTTACGGTCCGTCAGGCTGTGGCAAAACCAGTCTACTAAACATCATCAGCGGTTTAGACAGACAATATGAAGGAGGTTTAGAGTTTAAAGGGGAATCCCTCCGTGACTTATCAGAGATTGAACTAACTCAATTTCGTAAAGATAAGATTGGATTTGTGTTTCAAAACTTTAACCTTATTCCTCATCAGTCTGTCTTGGACAATGTCAAGCTACCTCTCTATGTCAAAGATTTATCTGACAGGGAGATGACAATGATTGCAAAGGAGCAATTAAGTAACTTGGGCATGGAGCCTTTTATTACTAAAAATGTTAAACAGCTTTCTGGCGGGCAAAAGCAACGTGTAGCAATCGCGCGTGCCTTGGTAAATCAGCCTGATATGATTGTAGCAGATGAACCAACGGGTTCGCTGGACTCTCAATCCCAAGAAATGGTATTGGAGGTATTTAAAAAATTAGCCCAAACAGGGAAAACAGTACTGATTGTAACCCATAATCCAGAGGTTGCCGAATATGCAGATGTGATTATCAAAATGAAGGATGGTGAAGTCGTTGAAGAAGTCAAAAAATAAAGGATTATCATTGAAAAATAAATTCAAACTTTCTTTAAATAACTTTCTGGAAAGAAAATGGCGTAACCTATTGATTGCGCTAGCAACCTCAATCGGTTTTGTAGGAGTCTTGATTTCTTTTGGATTGGGAAATGCCTTGATTTCGATGATTGATGAAAATACGAATGGAGGTCAAATTCCTTCTCAAGTTCAGATTGCTTTAAACACAAAAAATGTTGGACGAGGCTTTTTGAACCAAGATGATAAGAACTATATCACGGATACAGTTGGAAAAGAAGCTATTAAATATTTGGAGAGTCCTTTTGGGATGATTATGTCAAATATTACTATAGATGGGCAAGAAATGGATCTGAGTCAAACGATGCCTTCTTATGCTCAAGTAGTGAGTCTCTATGAGGATACAAGTATTTCTGTTAGTAGTAATGAGGCGGACAAAGTATTAGCTGGTTCCCTCTATACTGATTCAAATGAACAGGGATTGACGATTCCAAGCAGTTTACTAAAAAATTGGAATGAACAGACAGGAAAAAATCTGACAGCTAATGATGTTATTGGCAAATCAGTCTCAGCTAGCATTGTAGAAAATGCTGCTGAAGCTAGTAAGACTGCTCAATTTCAAACAAAGATTGTACGTGTAATCAATGATGAAGATGACCTGGAGGACAGCAACAGTTTCATGCCGTCTCATCAAATGGAAGCAATCTTGAAAGAGGCTGGATTTACAAAAGCTGTATCTTATTTTATCTTGGAACTCAAAGATCCATCACAAACAAAAGCGATAACAGAAGAATTGCAGAAAAACAAGAAGTATACTGTTCTTTCTCAACAGAAGGTTCTTGATATTGTGATTACTTTTATTCGTGTCATTCAGGGATTGTTGATTGTACTTTCATCACAAGCTATTGTGGTAGCAGCGGTCATGATTGGTATCATCATTTACATCAATATCATGCAACGTTCTAAGGAAATAGGTGTCATGAAGGCAGTTGGTTATCAAAATCGTGATGTCAAAGGAATTTTTATTTACGAGGCTATCTGGATTGTAGGCATCGCCTTGCTACTGGCCTTTTTGGTAGCACAAGGGGTGGGAAGTTTGGCGAATGCGGTTGTAAATCATTTTTACCCATCCATCACTAAGGTTTTTGAATTAAATTTGTTATCTGTTTTAGGAACTCTAGCTTTTGCTCTATTACTTGGTTATGTCTCAGCCTACTTCCCAGCACGTAAAATTAGTAAAATGGATCCTGTAGAATCGCTACGATATGAATAGTAAGGGAGTTCTTGATTTATATCCTTAAAAAGAAACTAACATAGAAAAACAATGTCCGTACTTGCAATTAAACTTAAATAGTTATATAATAGGTTTGTTGAAAGGTGATTTGTAGTGATTCAAGTTACTCTTTTCACAATAAAAATTTCATGATTTTCATAAGGAGGAAATCACTAATGGTAGTTAAAGTTGGTATTAACGGTTTCGGACGTATCGGTCGTCTTGCTTTCCGTCGTATCCAAAATGTAGAAGGTGTTGAAGTTACTCGTATCAACGACCTTACAGATCCAGTTATGCTTGCACACTTGTTGAAATACGACACAACTCAAGGTCGTTTCGACGGTACTGTTGAAGTTAAAGAAGGCGGATTTGAAGTTAACGGTAAATTCATCAAAGTTTCTGCTGAACGTGATCCAGAACAAATCGACTGGGCTAACGACGGTGTAGAAATTGTTCTTGAAGCTACTGGTTTCTTTGCTAAGAAAGCAGCTGCTGAAAAACACTTGCACGCTGGTGGAGCTAAAAAAGTTGTTATCACTGCTCCTGGTGGAAACGACGTTAAAACAGTTGTATTCAACACTAACCACGACGTTCTTGACGGTACTGAAACAGTTATCTCAGGTGCTTCATGTACTACAAACTGCTTGGCTCCAATGGCTAAAGCTCTTCAAGACAACTTTGGTGTTGTTGAAGGATTGATGACTACTATCCACGCTTACACTGGTGACCAAATGATTCTTGACGGACCACACCGTGGTGGTGACCTTCGCCGTGCTCGCGCTGGTGCTGTAAACATCGTTCCTAACTCAACTGGTGCTGCGAAAGCTATCGGTCTTGTAATCCCAGAATTGAACGGTAAATTGGACGGAGCTGCTCAACGTGTTCCTGTTCCAGCAGGTTCTGTAACTGAGTTGGTAGCAGTTCTTGAAAAGAACGTTACTGTTGATGAAGTGAACGCAGCTATGAAAGCAGCTTCAAACGAATCATACGGATACACTGAAGATCCAATCGTATCTTCAGATATCCTAGGTATGTCTTACGGTTCATTGTTTGATGCAACTCAAACTAAAGTTCTTGACGTTGACGGTAAACAATTGGTTAAAGTTGTATCATGGTACGACAACGAAATGTCATACACTGCACAACTTGTTCGTACTCTTGAATACTTCGCAAAAATTGCTAAATAATTCATGAGTCGATAAAAAGCAAGGCCTCTTGGTCTTGCTTTTCTTATATGGAAAAATGGATGACACAATCATCCATTCTTTTTTATTTCTCTTTCGAAAGTATCTGAAAGGGCAGTGAAGCTTAATTTTTCTAATGTAAGTGGATGGGTAAAGGAAAGTCGGAAGGCATGAAGCATAAGCCGACTTATCTTTGAATTGCTGTTATAGAGAGGGTCGCCCAAAATAGGGAAGTTATGATGCGAAAGGTGTACACGGATTTGATGGGTTCGACCTGTCTTTAGTTTGCAATGAACCAAGGAAGTCTTGTTTTGGAATTGCTTTAATCTGCTTACATGTGTTTCAGCATATTGCCCATTTTTTGTATCAACTATTCGCTTTCTGCGGTCATGGCGATCACGTCCGATTTTGTCTCTGAAAACAAGTTCTTTGCTGTTGATATTTCCGTCAACGAGTGCCCAATATTCCCTAGAAATCTCTTTTTTCTCCAATAAGCGATTGAGAATAGGTAGGATAAAAGGATTTTTGGCAAAGAGAACTAAACCACTGGTTTCCATGTCCAGACGATGAACGACATAGCAGGTTTGGCCAACATAGGCACTGACATGGTTAAGAAGGGCGATTTCGTTCGGCTGATTACCGTGGGTTTTCATCCCCTCTGGTTTGTTGACAATAATCAAGTGTTGATCTTGATAAACCTCTTGAACGAGGTTTGGGTTGCCCCAAGGAATTTCCTTTTTGGGATAATCTTCCTCATCAAAAGTCAACTGGCAAACATCCCCAGGGCTTACCATCTCGTTCCAGTGAACTTCTTCTTGGTTTATCAAAATATGTTTCTTGATTCTCAAAAAATGACGGATTTTTCTAGGGATGAGGAGTTGTTCCTCAAGTAATTGCTTTACCGTCATTTGAGGTAGAGAGTCTGGTAATGTAAATGTGAATTTCATACAGATATTGTAACAAAAAACCCCCTATTTTGATAGGAAATAGCTAAATTCTTGTCTTCCTATGATGAAGATGATAAAATAAACGCATGAAATTAGATAAATTATTCGAGAAATTTCTTTCTCTTTTTAAAAAAGAAACAAGTGAACTAGAGGACTCTGATTCTACTAGCCTACGTCGCTCTCGTAGTGATCGAAAAAAATTGGCCCAAGTAGGTCCAATTCGAAAATTTTGGCGTCGTTATCATCTAACAAAGATTGTCCTTATACTAGGTTTGAGTGCAGGCTTGCTAGTTGGAACCTATTTGTTTGCTGTGGCCAAGTCAACCAATGTCAATGATTTGCAAAACGCCTTGAAAACTCGGACTATCATTTTTGACCGTGAAGAAAAGGAGGCTGGTGCCTTGTCTGGTCAAAAGGGAACCTACGTTGAATTGACTGCTATCAGTAAAAATTTGCAGAATGCCGTTATTGCGACAGAAGACCGTTCCTTCTATAAAAATGACGGGATTAACTATGGTCGTTTCTTCTTGGCTATTGTCACTGCTGGTCGTTCAGGTGGTGGCTCTACTATTACCCAACAGCTGGCTAAAAATGCCTATCTGTCGCAGGATCAAACTGTTGAGAGAAAAGCGAAAGAATTTTTCTTGGCTTTAGAATTGACTAAAAAATATAGCAAGGATCAGATCCTAACCATGTACCTTAACAATGCCTATTTTGGAAATGGTGTGTGGGGTGTAGAAGATGCGAGTAAGAAATACTTTGGAGTTTCTGCATCAGAAGTGAGTCTGGATCAAGCTGCGACTCTGGCAGGGATGCTGAAGGGACCGGAATTGTATAATCCTTTGAATTCCGTACAAGATTCGACTAATCGTCGCGACACTGTCTTACAAAATATGGTTGCAGCAGGATATATTGATAAAAACCAAGAAACCGAAGCTGCAGAAGTTGATATGAATTCTCAATTGCACGATAAGTATGAAGGGAAAATCTCAGATTACCGCTATCCTTCTTACTTTGATGCGGTGGTTAATGAAGCTGTTTCCAAGTATAATCTAACAGAGGAAGAAATTGTCAATAATGGCTACCGCATTTACACAGAGCTGGATCAAAACTACCAAGCAAATATGCAGGTTGTCTATGAAAATACAGTGCTATTTCCGAGGGCAGAGGATGGAACATTTGCTCAATCAGGAAGTGTCGCTCTCGAACCGAAAACAGGGGGAGTTCGTGGAGTTGTCGGTCAAGTTGCTGGCAATGATAAAACGGGATTCCGGAATTTCAACTATGCAACCCAATCGAAACGTAGCCCTGGTTCTACAATTAAGCCTTTAGTTGTTTATACGCCAGCAGTTGAAGCAGGCTGGGCTTTGAATAAGCTCTTGGATAACCATACCATGCAGTATGACAGCTATAAGGTTGATAACTATGCAGGGATCAAAACGAGTCGAGAAGTTCCCATGTATCAAGCCTTGGCAGAATCGCTTAATCTACCTGCTGTTGCCACTGTTAATGATTTGGGCCTTGATAAGGCTTTTGAGGCGGGCGAAAAATTTGGACTCAACATGGAAAAGGTCGACCGTGTTCTTGGTATTGCCTTGGGAAGTGGTGTCGAAACCAACCCACTTCAAATGGCTCAAGCATATGCTGTTTTTGCCAATGAAGGTTTAATGCCGGAAGCTCATTTTATTAGTAGAATTGAAAATGCTAGTGGACAAGTTATTGCTAGCCATAAAAAATCACAAAAACGGGTGCTTGATAAGTCTGTAGCTGACAAGATGACTAGTATGATGTTGGGGACATTCACCAACGGAACCGGTATTAGTTCATCGCCTGCAGATTATGTCATGGCAGGGAAAACTGGTACAACCGAAGCTGTTTTTAATCCGGAATACACAAGTGACCAGTGGGTGATTGGTTATACTCCGGATGTGGTGATTAGTCATTGGCTTGGTTTTCCGATCACTGATGAAAATCACTATCTAGCAGGATCTACTTCAAACGGTGCAGCCCATGTCTTTAGGAATATTGCAAATACCATTTTACCTTATACACCAGGAAGTACCTTCACAGTTGAAAATGCATATAAGAAAAACGGAATTGCACCAGCTAACACAAAAAGACAAGTACAAACCAATGATAATAGCCAGACAGATGATAATTTGTCTGATATTCGAGGACGTGCGCAAAGTCTAGTAGATGAGGCTAGTCGGGCTATCTCGGATGCGAAGATTAAGGAAAAGGCTCAAACAATATGGGATTCGGTAGTCAATCTATTTCGCTAAGATGCTTGTCAAAGCCTAGCTTTCTTGTTATAATAGATAAGATGGAGGCGTTATGGCACTAAAAAAAGCAAGCCTAGCTTGTGCGGTTTGTGGTTCGAGAAACTATTCAATCAAGATTAGTGGAACCCCCAAGCCTACACGACTAGAAGTAAATAAATTTTGTAAGCATTGTGGTAAGTACACTACACACAGAGAAACGAGATAGGAGAGAGCGATGCGTTTTATTGGAGATATTTTTAGACTTCTTAAAGACACAACATGGCCAACTCGCAAGGAAAGCTGGAGAGATTTTCGTTCTATCATGGAATACACAGCTTTCTTTGTAGTAATTATTTACATTTTTGACCAGTTGATTGTTTCAGGTTTGATTCGATTTATTAACATTTTTTAGAAGGTTAGTGGAGTTAATTACACTAGAAATCTTCTATTTATGAAAGGAAATATCATGGATAGTTTTGATAAAGGATGGTTTGTCTTACAAACTTATTCTGGTTATGAAAATAAGGTAAAAGAAAATCTATTACAACGTGCACAAACCTACAATATGTTGGATAATATTCTACGCGTTGAAATTCCAACACAAACAGTGCAAGTTGAAAAAAATGGAAAGAGAAAAGAAGTAGAGGAAAATCGCTTTCCAGGTTATGTTCTTGTAGAAATGGTCATGACAGATGAAGCTTGGTTTGTTGTTAGAAACACACCAAATGTTACAGGATTTGTCGGATCACACGGGAACAGATCAAAACCAACTCCATTATTGGAACAAGAAATTCGTGACATTTTGGTATCTATGGGACAAACTGTTCAAGAATTTGATTTCGATGTTGAGGTTGGTCAAACTGTACGTATTATTGATGGTGCTTTTGCAGACTACACTGGTAAGATTACAGAAATTGATAATAACAAAGTAAAAATGATTATCTCTATGTTTGGTAATGACACAGTTGCAGAAGTAAACCTAAACCAAATTGCAGAATTATAACCCTGAGAGAGGCTTGTCCTCTCTTTTTTGTGCAGTTGAGGAGTTAAAGGGTGCAGAATGGAGGAAATGTGCCAAAAGTGTTTCTGAATCTGTTAGACTGTATCTAGAAAGGGGAAAATTATGCTTAAAAAAATGTATGAAGAAGTCCAAGGAATTGTATACAAGTGTAGAAATGAATATTACCTTCATTTGTGGGAGTTATCGGACTGGGACCAAGAGGGAATGATTTGCTTACATGAATTGATCAGTAGAGAAGAAAGGCTTGTAGAAGATATCCCTCGTTTAAGGAAATATTTCAAAACCAGGTTTCGAAATCGAATTTTAGACTATATCCGTAAACAAGAGAGCCACAAACGAAGATATAA
>NZ_VMMM01000010.1:0-812 GCF_013277195.1 Streptococcus sp. 2579 | reverse complement strand
GATATGGAAGTCGCTTAGCTCTAGGGAGTTTAGCTCAGCTGGGAGAGCATCTGCCTTACAAGCAGAGGGTCAGCGGTTCGATCCCGTTAACTCCCAAAGGTCCCGTAGTGTAGCGGTTATCACGTCGCCCTGTCACGGCGAAGATCGCGGGTTCGATTCCCGTCGGGACCGTTTAAGATAACGGAAGTTATTTTAGACTCGTTAGCTCAGTTGGTAGAGCAATTGACTTTTAATCAATGGGTCACTGGTTCGAGTCCAGTACGGGTCATATCTGCGGGTTTGGCGGAATTGGCAGACGCACCAGATTTAGGATCTGGCGCTTAACGGCGTGGGGGTTCAAGTCCCTTAACCCGCATTAAGATATAATAAATGAGCCGGCTTAGCTCAGTTGGTAGAGCATCTGATTTGTAATCAGAGGGTCGCGTGTTCAAGTCATGTAGCCGGCATTTTTAGATAGAAGAAAACAGTGCGAACGTAGTTCAGTGGTAGAACACCACCTTGCCAAGGTGGGGGTCGCGGGTTCGAATCCCGTCGTTCGCTTAGAGAGGCCGGGGTGGCGGAACTGGCAGACGCACAGGACTTAAAATCCTGCGATTGGTAACGATCGTACCGGTTCGATTCCGGTCCTCGGCATAATATAATGAGCACCCTTAGCTCAACTGGATAGAGTACCTGACTACGAATCAGGCGGTTAGAGGTTCGACTCCTCTAGGGTGCATTTTTCTTTTTAACTCGGGAAGTAGCTCAGCTTGGTAGAGTACTTGGTTTGGGACCAAGGTGTCGCAGGTTCGAATCCTGTCTTCCCGATACAT
>NZ_VMMM01000001.1:0-82342 GCF_013277195.1 Streptococcus sp. 2579 | reverse complement strand
AGGTTGCAGATAGAACTGACGAAGTCAGCTCAAAGCACTGCTTTGAGGTTGCAGATAGAACTGACGAAGTCAGTAACATATCTACGGCAAGGCGACGTTGACGAGGTTTGAAGAGATTTTCGAAGAGTATTATCTTTTCACATTCGGTCTCCTTATATAAAAAAGCGATTCATTTTGAACCGCTTTTTCTTATTTATCGCCCTTGTTACGAATAACAAAGCCTGTTTTCTTTTCGCTTGAAGTATTGCGTGGTTTTTTATTATCCTTACGGTAACGTTTTTCCTTATCAAAACGATCGTTGCCACGACTTCCTTTGTTGAACTCATCACGACGACCACCACGACGGTTGTCTCCACGGCGATTATCACGACGGTCATCTCCACGACGACCTCCTTTAGCTTTACCACCGAAGCCATTACCTGACGGTTTAAACGGTAGTGGTTTTTCACGCGCAATCTCCACTTCAGGAAGGCTATCTGGATCTTGGACTGTCAGACTCAAGATATACATTGCCAATTCTTCTGGAGTAAATTCGGCAGCTAGCTTACGAGCGTCCTTACCAAATTTCTCAAAGTTGGCACGAATGGTTTCATCTGCAAAATCACGTTCGATTTTCTTGAGAGCTACTTGTTTTTTAGCTTGGAAGGCTTCTTCTGCACTTGCAGGTTTGAGACCTTTCATGCGTTTCTTAGTCAAGTTTTCAATGATTTGGAGGTAGCCCATTTCATTTGGTGATACGAAAGTAATAGACTGACCTGACTTACCAGCACGACCTGTACGACCGATACGGTGAACATAGCTTTCAGGATCTTGTGGAATATCGTAGTTATAGACATGGGTCACACCTGAAATATCCAAGCCACGCGCTGCAACGTCCGTCGCAACTAAAACATCAAGGTTCCCATTTTTGAAGTCACGAAGGACACGAAGACGTTTGTTTTGGTCTAGGTCTCCATGAATTCCTTCTGCACGGAAGCCACGGATTTTCAGACCACGAGTCAATTCATCCACACGGCGCTTGGTACGACCAAATACGATAGCAAGTTCTGGTTGTTCCACATCCATGAGACGAGTCATGGTATCAAATTTTTCTTGTTCTTTAACTCGGATGTAGTATTGATCAACCAATTCTGTGGTCAATTCCTTAGCAGCAATCTTGACATGCTCAGGTTCTTTCATAAACTGAACACCGATACGTTTGATGGCATCTGGCATAGTTGCTGAGAAGAGCAAGGTTTGTCTATTTTCAGGGACACGCGAGATAATGGCTTCGATGTCTTCAAGAAAGCCCATGTTGAGCATTTCATCGGCTTCGTCAAGGATAAGCGTTTCAATATCTTGTAATTTCAAGGCCTTGCGTTTAATCAAGTCCAAGAGGCGACCTGGAGTTCCCACCACGATATGGGCACCAGATTTAAGAGCCTTAATTTGTTTTTCAATGCTTGATCCACCATATACTGAGCGGACTTTGACTCCCTTACTACGACCAAAGCGGAAGAGTTCTTCTTGACTTTGGACAGCGAGTTCACGAGTTGGAGCGATAACCAAGGCTTGGATGGTCGCTTCTTCTGTACGGATTTTTTCAAGGGTTGGCAAGCCAAAGGCTGCGGTTTTTCCTGTACCAGTCTGAGCTTGACCGATAACGTCCTTGCCTTCTAGAGCCAAAGGAATGGTTTGTTCTTGGATAGGACTGGCTTCTACAAAACCAGCTTTTTCAATCTCTGCTAGCAAATCAGCAGACAAGTTTAATTCATTAAATTTCACGTTGTTCTTCTTTCTAAAGGTGGTGCGAAGCCACCCTATAGGACTTAGTTTATACTTTTCTTTTTATGACGTATTTTCATATACTGGATACAAAATCGTGTTGCTTCTTTTCCACAAAAGAAAAGTACTGTTTTCTTTGCAACCCATCTAGTATAACACAAGACCAGAGCAAAAGATAGCCCCATTTCTACAGAAAATCATGTAAGCGGTTTTTGGCTTTCCTTTTTGATGGAACGACCTAGATAATAAGACAAAGCCAAGGCGATACTATATAAAATGATAAAAACGAACAAGGTTTGTGTGTAAGAATGAGCCATTTTATAAGTTTCTGCTAATAAAATAGGTCCTGCTAAACCAGCCATGGCCCAAGCTGTTAAAATATATCCATGCAGAGCAGCCAATTCCTTGGTTCCAAAAATATCACTGAGATAAGCTGGAATCAAAGAAAAACCAGCTCCATAGCAAGTCATCAAAATAGACATAGCGACTACAAATAAAACGGAATCTGTAAAGAGCCAAAGTGAGAGAGAAAAGAAAAGATTGACAAGCAGTAATATACTAAAGGTTAGGGGGCGACCGATATAGTCAGATAAGCTCGCCCAGAGCAAGCGACCAAATCCATTGAAAATCCCTAAAACGCCCACCATTACTGCTGCATGACTTGTAGACAAGCCAGCCATCTCCTGTGCCATTGGCGATGCCGCTGAAATTAAGCCTAAACCACAAGCTATGTTGATAAAGAAAATAATCCAAAGTATATAAAACCGATTGCTTTTTAGAGCCTGATTTGCAGCCATTCCTTGCGTCAAAGAGGCTGTTTTTTCTTTCCCTGAAGCAGATAAAATTGCAAGCTCTTGCTCATTTGGACGCTTAATGAATTGTGAAGCTAGGAGCATGATAATAAAGTAACTTGCACCTAAAATATAAAAAGTTTCTACAAGCCCTACCCCTGCGATGAGATGTTGCGCTATGGGACTAGTCAATAAAGAAGCAAAACCAAACCCCATAATCGCTAAACCTGTTGCGAGACCACGTTTATCAGGAAACCATTTTATAATCGTTGACACAGGGGTAATATAGCCTGCTCCCAAACCAAGCCCACCTAAAATGCCATAAGCGAGATACAACAACCACAGTTCCTGACGGTCTATCGCAAATCCTGTTAAGATATTTCCACCTGCGTATAGAAAAGCAGATAGACTCCCCATGACTCTCGGACCAAATTTTTCTACCAAACGTCCCATAAATGCAGCAGATAAGCCCAAACAAAAGATTGCTAGACTAAAGGCAAAGGCAACAGAAGCCTGATCCCATCCCGTTTTTTCAATAATAGGGTTGCGATAAACACTCCAAGCATAAGTAGAACCCAGCATTAAGTGTAAAATGACCCCAGCAAAGGCAATAATATAACGATTCGATTTCATAAAACCTCCTATTTTCGGACATTTATTCTATCTTATATAAAAATAGATAGGATTTTAGTTTATCAAGCTTGTCAAAAAATTACTAGTTTTTTGTCTGGAAAGCGTTTTTATCTTTTTCTGTCTTTTTCGTAGCAGAATTGTGCAAAAGTTTTTTTCTTGTGCTAGAATGAAATGCGAATAGGAGGAACTCTAAATGTTAACTTATGATTTAATCGTTATCGGATTTGGTAAAGCTGGTAAAACACTAGCTGGTAAATTGGCTTCAGCTGGCAAAAAAGTTGCCCTCATTGAACGTAGCAAAGCTATGTACGGTGGAACTTGTATCAACATCGGATGTATCCCAACTAAAACTTTGCTAGTTGCTGCTGAGAAAGACTTGTCTTTTGAAGAAGTCATTGCTACCAAAAACACGATCACTGGTCGCCTCAATGGTAAAAACTATGCTACTGTTGCAGGTACAGGCGTAGATATCTTTGATGCGGAAGCTCACTTCCTTTCAAATAAAGTCATTGAAATTCAAGCTGGTGATGAAAAGAAAGAACTGACTGCTGAAACAATCGTCATCAATACTGGTGCTGTTTCAAACGTCTTGCCAATCCCTGGACTTGCTACAAGCAAAAACGTCTTTGACTCAACAGGTATCCAAAACTTGGACAAATTGCCTGAAAACCTTGGAGTCCTTGGTGGTGGAAATATCGGTCTTGAATTTGCCGGCCTTTACAACAAACTTGGAAGCAAGGTCACAGTTCTAGATGCCTTGGATACTTTCCTTCCTCGTGCAGAACCTTCCATCGCAGCTCTTGCTAAACAATACATGGAAGAAGATGGCATTGAATTGCTTCAAAATATCCATACTACTGAAATCAAAAACGATGGTGACCAAGTCCTTGTCGTGACTGAAAACGAAACTTACCGTTTCGACGCCCTTCTCTACGCAACTGGACGCAAACCAAATGTAGAACCACTTCAACTTGAAAATACAGATATTGAACTAACTGAACGTGGCGCTATTAAAGTAGACAAACATTGTCAAACAAACGTTCCTGGTGTCTTTGCAGTTGGAGATGTCAACGGTGGCCTTCAATTTACTTACATTTCACTTGATGACTTCCGTGTTGTTTACAGCTACCTTGCTGGAGATGGTAGCTACACGCTTGAAGACCGTCTCAATGTACCAAACACCATGTTTATCACACCTGCCCTTTCACAAGTCGGTTTGACTGAAAGCCAAGCGGCTGATTTGAAACTTCCATACGCCGTTAAGGAAATCCCTGTTGCAGCAATGCCTCGTGGCCATGTAAATGGAGACCTTCGCGGAGCTTTCAAAGCTGTTGTTAATACTGAAACAAAAGAAATTCTTGGAGCAAGCATCTTTTCAGAAGGTTCTCAAGAAATCATCAACATCATCACTGTTGCTATGGACAACAAAATTCCTTACACTTACTTCACAAAACAAATCTTCACTCACCCAACCTTGGCTGAGAACTTGAATGACTTGTTTGCGATTTAAGTTGAAATCTCATCTTAACTGACAGCCCTCTTTGGGCTGTTTTTGCTTCTGCGAAACACCAAATCTGTCTTTTCCCTCTTTTGTGATATAATAGAAACATGAACTTAAAAACTACTTTGGGCCTTCTTGCTGGGCGTTCTTCCCACTTCGTTTTAAGCCGTCTTGGCCGTGGAAGTACGCTCCCAGGAAAACTTGCCCTTCAATTTGATAAAGATATTTTACAAAACCTTGCTAAGAACTACGAGATTGTCGTGGTCACTGGAACCAACGGAAAAACCTTGACAACTGCCCTCACTGTCGGCATTTTAAAAGAGGTTTATGGTCAAGTTCTAACCAACCCAAGCGGTGCTAACATGATCACAGGAATTGCGACAACCTTCTTAACAGCCAAATCTTCTAAAACTGGGAAAAATATTGCCGTCCTAGAAATCGATGAAGCCAGCCTATCTCGTATCTGTGACTATATCCAGCCAAGCCTTTTTGTCATCACCAACATCTTCCGTGACCAGATGGATCGCTATGGTGAGATTTACACAACTTATAAGATGATTTTGGATGCTATTCGTAAGGTGCCTACTGCCACTGTTCTTCTTAATGGAGATAGTCCACTTTTCTACAAACCAGCTATTCCAAATCCTATACAGTATTTTGGTTTTGACTTGGAGAAAGGGCCAGCCCAGCTGGCTCACTATAATACAGAAGGGATTCTCTGTTCTGACTGCCAAGGAATCCTCAAATATGAGCATAATACCTATGCAAATTTGGGTGCCTATATCTGTGAAGGCTGTGGATGTAAACGTCCTGATCTGGACTATCGCTTGACAGAACTGGTTGAGTTGACCAACAATCGCTCTCGCTTTGTCATTGACGGACAAGAATACGGTATTCAAATCGGTGGTCTCTACAATATCTACAACGCCCTAGCTGCAGTTGCTATCGCCCGTTTCCTTGGTGCAGATTCACAACTCATCAAGCAGGGATTTGACAAGAGCCGTGCAGTCTTTGGACGCCAAGAAACCTTCCACATCGGGGACAAGGAATGTACCCTCGTCTTGATTAAAAATCCAGTCGGTGCGACCCAAGCTATCGAGATGATTAAACTAGCTCCTTATCCATTTAGCCTATCTGTCCTCCTAAATGCCAACTATGCAGATGGAATTGACACCAGCTGGATCTGGGATGCTGATTTTGAACAAATCACTGATATGGACATTCCTGAAATCAACGCTGGCGGTGTTCGCCATTCTGAAATCGCACGTCGTCTACGAGTAACAGGCTATCCAGCTGAGAAAATCACTGAAACAAGTAGTCTGGAACAAGTTCTTAAAACCATTGAGAACCAAGACTGCAAGCATGCTTATATTCTGGCTACCTATACTGCTATGCTTGAATTCCGCGAACTGCTGGCTAGTCGTCAGATTGTTAGAAAGGAGATGAACTAATGGTTTATACTTCACTTTCCTCAAAAGATGGCAATTACCCCTATCAGCTCAACATTGCCCACCTCTACGGTAACCTCATGAATACCTACGGGGACAATGGAAACATCCTCATGCTCAAGTATGTTGCTGAAAAACTGGGAGCCCATGTGACGGTTGACATCGTTTCTCTCCATGATGATTTTGATGAAAACCACTATGACATCGCCTTTTTTGGTGGTGGTCAAGACTTTGAACAAAGTATTATTGCAGACGACCTACCTGCTAAAAAAGAGAGCATTGACAACTACATCCAAAATGACGGTGTGGTTCTGGCTATCTGCGGTGGTTTCCAACTATTGGGTCAATATTATATTGAAGCTTCAGGGAGACGTATCGAAGGGCTAGGTGTCATGGGCCACTACACGCTCAACCAGACCAATAACCGTTTTATCGGTGACATCAAGATTCACAATGAAGATTTCAATGAAACCTACTATGGCTTTGAAAATCATCAGGGCCGTACCTTCCTCTCAGATGATCAAAAACCACTGGGACAGGTTGTCTATGGAAATGGAAATAACGAAGAAAAAGTCGGCGAAGGGGTTCATTATAAGAATGTCTTTGGTTCCTACTTCCACGGGCCTATCCTCTCTCGTAATGCCAATCTGGCTTATCGCCTAGTCACTACAGCCCTCAAGAAGAAATATGGTCAGGACATCCAACTCCCTGCCTATGAAGATATTCTCAGCCAAGAAATCGCTGAAGAATACAGTGATGTCAAAAGCAAGGCTGACTTTTCTTAAACAAAAGGAAATTATATCAAAGAACTCTGTTATCTTGTGGGAGTTCTTTTTGTCTGTTCTTTTACCCTTCTCCCTTGCATTTTCTCTCATTTTTTGCCAAAATAGAGGAGTAGAAAGAAGGTAGCATATGTCTAAATTACAACAAATCGTAACATATCTTGAATCAGAAAAACTAGACGTCGCTGTCGTATCTGACCCCGTCACAATCAATTACCTCACTGGCTTTTACAGTGATCCCCATGAACGCCAAATGTTCCTTTTTATCCTAGCGGATCAAGAACCCCTCCTCTTTGTCCCAGCCCTTGAGGTTGAGCGTGCTACTAGCACTGTTTCCTTCCCAGTTGTGGGCTATGTGGATTCTGAAAATCCATGGCAAAAAATGAAACATGCTCTACCACAGCTTGATTTCAAACGTGTCGCTGTTGAGTTTGACAATCTCATCTTAACCAAATATCATGGCTTGAAAATAGTCTTTGAAACTGCTGAGTTTGACAACCTCACACCTCGTATCCAACGCATGCGCCTCATCAAATCAGCTGATGAAGTGCAAAAAATGATGGTTGCAGGTCTCTATGCGGACAAGGCTGTTAAGGTTGGTTTTGATAATATTTCTCTTGATAAGACAGAGACAGATATCATCGCTCAAATTGACTTTGCCATGAAACGTGAAGGCTATGAAATGAGCTTTGATACCATGGTCTTGACTGGTGATAATGCTGCAAATCCGCACGGCATTCCGGCAGCTAACAAAGTTGAGAATAACGCCCTTCTCCTCTTTGACCTTGGTGTTCTAGTCAACGGTTACGCATCAGACATGACTCGTACAGTCGCTGTCGGTAAACCTGACCAATTCAAGAAAGACATTTACAACTTGACTCTTGAAGCCCAACAAGCTGCCCTTGACTTTATCAAGCCAGGTGTGACTGCCCATGAAGTGGACCGCGCTGCCCGTGAGGTCATCGAAAAAGCTGGTTATGGCGAGTACTTCAACCACCGTCTCGGTCATGGTATCGGTATGGATGTTCACGAATTCCCATCTATCATGGAAGGAAACGACATGGTCATCGAAGAAGGCATGTGCTTCTCTGTTGAACCAGGAATCTATATCCCTGGTAAAGTCGGTGTCCGTATCGAAGACTGCGGTGTTGTTACCAAGAATGGCTTCGACCTCTTTACAAGTACCAGCAAAGACTTACTTTATTTTGATTAATATTCATCTAATACTCAATGAAAATCAAAGAGCAAACTAGGAAGCTAGCCGCAGGTTGCTCAAAGCACTGCTTTGAGGTTGTAGATAGAACTGACGAAGTCAGTAACCATATATACGGTAAGGCGACGCTGACGTGGTTTGAAGAGATTTTCGAAGAGTATAAAATCTTCCCACAATAAAACGCATACTATCAAGGTTTTCAATACCTGATACTATGCGTTTTTTCTGATTTTTAGGACTTTCTCCACATCCTCTTTACTTAATCTTCTTAATACTTTGACTAAGGATAAATCCTACAATCATCCCTACCATATTTTGCATGAAATTTGGTAAAATTTCTGGTAGGGCTGCTGCCCAGCCATTCATCAATGTAGAACCCAAGGCGTAACCCCCTACCATGGCAATCGTTGCTAAGATAAGGCCTAACCACTGAGTTTTTCCTTTAAATCCTGCGAAAAATCCCTGCAAGCCATGGTTAACCAAGCTAAAGAACATCCACTGAGGATAGCCTGATAAGAGGTCAATCAAGAAACCTGCTAGTCCTCCTACTACAGCCCCTTCACGACTACCAAAGTAGAAAGCCGTAAAGAAGACACCTGCATCTAAAAGAGTTAGAATGCCTGTCGGTGTTGGAATTTTTAAGAAATAACCTAGAACCACAGAGAGGGCGGTTAATAGGGATACAAGGGCGATTTTAGTTGTTTTGGTTTGCTTCATATTGTCTTACTCCATACTGATCTGCTTGTGCAATAGCACGATAAACGAAAGCCTTAGAGCTTTCTACTGCTGGTAAAAGTTCATCACCTTTGACTAGGTGACTGGCAATGCTAGAGGCAAAGGTACAACCTGCACCAGCATTTTGCCCTTGAATGACAGGATTTTCTAAGAATGTAAAGTTTTGTCCATCATAAAAGACATCCACAGCCTTGTCCTGACTAAGGCGATTGCCTCCCTTGATAATGACTGCTGGCGCTCCTAAGTCATGCAATTTCTGTGCTGCAGTTTTCATATCTTCAAGGGTTTTAATCTCTTGATCTGCTAGTAATTCTGCCTCTGGAAGGTTAGGCGTAATCACACTGACATGAGGGAAAAAGCGAATCAGTTCTTGGCAGAGTTCACTAACTGCTACGTCGTGTGTTTCCTTGCAGACCAAGACAGGATCCAGAACCACAGGCACTCCTGGGCGTTGTTTGATAAAGTCCAATGCTTTCTCAGCTACACTGACAGTTGGTAGAAGACCAATCTTGATTCCCCCAAACTCCACATCACACAAGCTATCTAATTCATGTTGAAAAATGGTATCGTCAGTTGGAAAGACTTCAAACCCTTTTTCTGTCAAGGCTGTCAAGCAAGTTACTGCTACAAAGCCATGCAAGCCGTTCAAGGTATAGGTGGCCAAATCAGCTGACAAGCCACCACCACTAAAAATGTCATTTCCAGAAAGTGCTAAAATACGATTATTCTTCATAATGAATCTCCTTTAAATACAAACCATTTGGTGCTGCAGTGGGACCTGCAAGTTGCCTGTCCTTCTTCTCCAAGATCAGGTCAATCTGCTCTACTGGCATACGGTTATTTCCAATTTTGAGCAGTGTCCCCACCATATTGCGAATCTGCTTATACAAGAAACCATTTCCTGAAAAGGTAAAGGTCAAAAACTGACCTGTCTCTTCAACCCTGAGACTAGCTTCTGTAATGGTGCGAACCTTATCTTCTACACTAGTCCCAGAGGCTGTAAAGCCTGTGAAATCGTGGGTTCCCTCTAGCTTTTTGATTGCAATCTGCATTTGTTCCACATCGAGTTGGTAGGGAAAGTGAGTGGCATAGTGACGGCGCATCGGATTTTTGGGACGCCCCCTATCCACGATAAACTCATAGGTTTTGCTATGTTTGGCATAACGGCAATGAAAATCATCCGCTACAAGCTCAATCGAGATCACATCAATATCTTCAGGGGACTGAGTGTCTAGAGCAAAACGGAGCTTCTCCTCATCCATTTGATAAGGCAGGTCAAAATGAATAACCTGTCCTAAAGCATGAACCCCACTATCTGTCCTACCAGCACCGTGAACAGTGATAGCTTGCCCCTTATTTAACCTGGTCAAGGTTTTTTCAATTTCTTCCTGAACGCTACGCGCATGAGGCTGGCGCTGAAAACCAGCAAAGGCGTAACCATCATAGGAAATAGTTGCTTTATATCTCGTCATAACTTCTATTTTATCAAGAAAATAATCTGTAAACAAGTTCCTAAATCAAATAGTGTCTGGGTACAAAATTCACAAAAAGAAAAACTTAGGAAACCAATCCTAAGCTCTCTTTTGAAGTAAGTACATGACAAAGATAGATGTTACAATCAACCAACCTCCTAAGATGGTAAAGACTAGCATGCCATTGTGAGTTAGTAAGCCAATTGCACCTAGAACAAATGGGGTCGTAAAGGCTCCAAAACTACAGCCTAAAACTGCAAATGAAGTGGCTTGATTGAGGAGTTTAGCTGGAATTCGTTCAGAGACAAGTTGAAAAACTGTCGTCAAGGCTACACTGTAGGCAAAACCAGCCAGAATGCTTCCTGCTACTACCACCCACAAGGATGGAGCCAGAGCAATCACAATTTGCCCTAAACCGAAGGTAATACCAGACCAGAGGAGCAGTTTCTCTTTAAAGATAGAAATCAAGAAAGAAAAACTCACACCAGCCACAATCCCGATCAACTGCATGACACTAAGAACAAAACTAGATAACTGGGCATCTCCAAGTCCTCTTTCCACCATCAAACTTGGAATACGAATAGTAATAGCCGTATTGGTACAAACTACAACCGCTGCTTCAATAGCTAGGGTAAAAATCAAGCCTTTCATTTCTCGAGTTAAGCGACTTGCTTCCTTCGCTTTTTTCTTGACTTCTTTCTTTTCTTTTCTATAAGGGACAAAGAGCAGATAAAGGGTCAGCACCAAAAATCCAGCACTATAAGCTAGGAAGGTAGCTGTCCAACCAAAGGCCAACAACTGGCCGACTGCCAAGGTAATGAGAGAAGCTCCAACAACCTCTGCAGAACCACGTAGCCCTAACATCTGAATTCGCGTTTTCCCTTGATAACGCTCACTGATGATAGAAATAGCCTTGGCATTGATCATCCCAACTCCCAAACCAAAAAGAATCCGTGTTCCAAATACAAAAGGATAGGCTTGATACCAAAAGGGTGCTGTTCCACTCAGTGATAAAATCAGCAATCCCAAACTAATTTGTAAGCGCTCAGGAAAGATTTTTTCTAAAAAACCATTTAGTAGTAACATCATCATAATCCCAAAAGAGGGCAAGCTCGCCAAAAGCTCAATTTGTTCCTTAGGATAACCTTGATAATAGTCAAACATGGCTGGCAGGGCACTCGAGATGGAAAAGGACGTAATCAAAACGAGGGAGAGAGCCAAAATACTGGCCCGTTCTAAAAATTGTTTCATGAAATCTCTTTCTATATTTCTCTTAATCTTCTAATTTTTTGATAGTTATCAAACAAGCAAGAAAAGAAGAAGCCTCTTTAGTGTACAGACTCCTTCTTAAACTCGAAAATGAATCCCTTGTGTCTTAGGATGACTTTCTCTTGATTTGCTTAATAAAGTAGAAGATAAATCCTGCTACCATATAGGCAACAAAGATAATCAGACACCACTTGAATACGACATCCCATCCCTTGTTCACATTCAAAAAGAAGTAAGGGAAAGGATTATCCTTGGCATTTGGAATATTGAGTTTTAGAACCAAGCCATTAAAAAGAGCAAACATCATATACAGCAAGGGTAAAATCGTCCACACAATTGGATCCCAAATCTTGTATTGACCCTGTTTGTCAAAAAAGAGGGTATCTGCGAAAAACCAGAGGGGAACGATATAGTGGCAAAGGAAATTTTCCAGAGTATAGAAATTAGTCGCAATGGGCGCTAAGAGGAAATGGTAAATCACACAGGTAATCATGATACTCATGGTGACCCCACCTTTTAAACGCAAGAGACTTGGTCTTTGCCAGTTTTCACCTACACGGCTCATAACCTTTAGGAGATAAAGGGTAAAAATAGTTACCAAGAGGTTGGACAGAACCGTGTAATAGAGAAGCATCCCAAAACCACCATGCTTGGTAATTTCAAGATAAACTCCCGTAAAAGCCGCTAGAAACAAGAAGATACGGCTATAAAATACAAATTTATAGTGTTTTGACATACTTAAATCTTCTTCACAAACTCTGATTTGAGTTTCATGGCACCAAAACCATCAATCTTACAGTCGATATTGTGGTCGCCTTCTACGATGCGGATATTTTTCACGCGCGTCCCTTGTTTCAAATCTTTTGGCGCACCTTTTACTTTCAAGTCCTTGATGAGAGTTACTGTATCACCGTCAGCCAATTTATTTCCGTTGGCATCGATAGCGACAAGGCCCTCTTCTACATCTGCAACTTCAGCAGGATTCCACTCATAAGCACACTCTGGGCAAACCAGTAGGGCACCGTCTTCGTAGACATACTCTGAGTTACATTTTGGACAATTTGGTAAGTTGTTCATGGTTTCTCCTTATCATCATTCACTATTCTTTGAAAATCAAAATTTCTCGAACAGCAACTATTATACCCTAAAATCAGCATTTTGACAAATTTAGAAAAAACCGATATCCATCTATCGGCTTTTCTACATTTACATTCTTTTTTCAGCTTCTGCTTTGATTTTTTCAACTACTTCTTGAATGTTCAATCCAGTTGTATCAAGGTAAACTGCATCCTCTGCTTGTTTGAGAGGCGAAGTCTCACGATGACTATCCTTGTAGTCACGCGCAGCAATTTCCTCTTTTAGTATTTCAAGGTTTGTTTCAATTCCCTTGGCAATATTTTCCTTGTAACGACGCTCTGCTCTTTCATCTACCGAAGCTACTAGGAAAATTTTTAATTCTGCTTGTGGCAATACAACAGTTCCAATATCGCGGCCATCCATGACAATCCCGCCTTGCTGGGCGATTTTTTGTTGGAGAGAAACCAGTTTCTCACGCACTTGAGGAATTGCTGCAATAGCAGAAACATGATTGGTCACTTCATTTTCACGGATAGGATGAGTAATATCCACATCGCCTACAAAGACAAGCTGATCTCCAGTTTCTGAGCGTCCAAAGCTGATTGGATGCTGGTCCAACAAGGCTAGAAGGGCTTCGACTTCTTCTACTCCTAACTGGTTCTTGAGAGCCATGTAGGTCGCTGCACGATACATGGCACCTGTATCTAGGTAAGTATAACCAAAATCCTTAGCAATAATCTTTGCGACCGTACTCTTACCACTTGAAGCAGGACCGTCAATAGCAATTTGAATTGTTTTCATATCGGCTCCTATTTTATTTTTATAACATCACCTGGATTAGCAAACCAAGATCCTGTAGCCATGTGCCCAGGATTCAAGGCCTCTAACTGAGCAATGGAGATTCCTGCACGAGCTGCAATAGCTGCTTCCCCTTCTCCTGCTAAGACTTTTGTCGTCCCTTCTGGATCTGTAGCTTCCTCCGAGTGTTCAGAAGAAGATTCTGAACTCTGTTCAGGCTGGGAACTACTAGATGATGAAATCTGTACTACATTTGCATCTGAATCGTGAAAATCTTTCAAGGCTGCTGTGCGATTACTCCCACCTGATGAAAGATAGATGAGAACAATAATCATCACCACCACAATTACAAAGAAAATACTGGCTAGGATCGTCAAGACACGATTGGCCACTACATCTCTGCCTTGAGTTCTCTTACGACGTTCTGATCTTGTTTCTTCTTGATTTTCATAAATATCTTCTTGCCACGGTTCTTTTTCCATACCCTGCTCCTTGTTTTTTTTTACTTTTCTTATTACAATATAAATATGAAAATCACACTTATACCTGAACGATGCATCGCCTGTGGGCTTTGCCAAACTTATTCTGATTTATTTGATTACCACGATAATGGAATCGTGCGTTTTTACGATGACCCTGACCAACTAGAAAAAGAAATTTCTCCTAGCCAGGATGTCTTAGAGGCTGTTAAAAATTGCCCAACTCGCGCCCTGATTAGCAATCAGGAAGCCTAAATCAATAGCGATAATCCACTTCCTCTAGTTTAGCACATTTCCATGTAAAATTATAGTCTTTTCACTTTATTTTTTTCTGTAAAATCAGGAAGGTCACTTTTTTCTTTGATCAGATAAAGTGGTCTTTTTTTAGTCTCCAAATAAATTTTACTAATGTACTTGCCGAGAATCCCAATGGTCAAGAGTTGAATGCCTCCAAGAAAGAGAATGACAGCCATCAGAGAGGTCCAACCTGATGTCGGATTGCCCAAAATGAGGGTCCGAACCACAACAAAAAAGGTCATCAGTAGAGAAATAAAACAAGATAGGAGACCAGCTACAAAGGCTATAGTCAAGGGAAAATCTGAAAAATTAACAATCCCTTCAATGGAGTAGAAAAAGAGTTGCCTAAAACTCCAACTGGTCTTGCCAGCCTTCCTTTCGACATTTGGATAGTCCAGATAGTGGGTTTTAAAGCCGACCCAGGCAAAAAGTCCCTTCGAAAAACGATTGGACTCAGTCAAGCTTAAAATGGCATCGACCACAGACCTTCTCATCATGCGAAAATCACGAACACCTGACGGCAGGGCTACTGGACTGATTTTTTTCATGAAGCCGTAAAAGAGATCAGCACAGAAACTGCGAAAGAAGGGTTCTCCCTCCCGACTGGTTCTGCGTGTTCCTACACAGTCTAAATCTGCATTCTGGTCTAGTAAGTTTTTCATCTCAAGCAACATACTAGGAGGATCTTGGAGATCTGCATCCATCACCACCACCAGATCTCCTGTCGCATATTGCAAGCCTGCATATAGAGCAGCTTCTTTGCCAAAATTTCGCGAGAAAGAAATATAATGAACTGCCGGATTTTGTTCTCGATAGGCCTTTAAGAGTCTCAAGGTCCCATCACTTGATCCATCATCGACAAAAACATACTCGATTTCTGTTTCCAAATCTGGAAGTAAAGCTTCCAAAGCCTGATAAAAAAGAGGAAGTACTTCCTCTTCGTTTAAACAGGGGACAATGATTGACATCACCATCTTAGTCTTCAAATCCATTTGGATGCTTGCTTTGCCAACGCCATGCGTCTTCACACATTTGGGTGATGCCGAGTTCTGCTTCCCAGCCGAGTTCTGCTTTGGCTTTTGCAGGATCTGAATAGCAGGCTGCGATATCCCCTGGGCGACGTTCTACAATGCGGTAAGGAATTGGGCGCCCCACTGCTTTTTCCATGTTTTGGATAATTTCAAGAACAGAATAGCCTTTACCAGTTCCAAGGTTATAAACATTTAGACCTGAACCTTTTTGAATTTTTTTCAGAGCTGCAACGTGACCTTTAGCCAAATCGACAACATGGATATAGTCACGAACACCTGTTCCATCTTCCGTATCGTAATCATCTCCAAACACTTGCACTTGCTCTAGTTTACCAACGGCTACTTGAGTCACATATGGCAAGAGATTGTTTGGAATACCGTTTGGATTTTCTCCCAAATCTCCACTCTCATGGGCTCCGATTGGGTTAAAGTAACGAAGCAAGACCACATTCCATTCTGAGTCTGCTTTGTAAATATCCGTCAAAATTTCCTCTAGCATAAGCTTGGTGCGGCCATATGGGTTGGTCACTGAAAGTGGGAAATCTTCCAAGATTGGCACTGTATGCGGATCTCCGTAAACTGTCGCAGAAGAACTGAAAATAATGTTTTTACAGTTGTTTTCTTCCATGACCTTCAAAAGACTAACAGTTCCAGCGATATTGTTGTCATAGTAGGCAAGAGGGATACGGGTTGATTCGCCAACAGCCTTCAAACCAGCAAAGTGAATGACCCCTGTTGGTTCTTCTTGTTTGAAAATATCTCTGAGAGTATCAGTATCACGAATATCTGCCCCATAAAACGGAATTTCAACTCCTGTGATTCTTTCAACAACTTCTAAACTTTTTCTGTTACTATTCACAAGGTTATCCACCACAACAACCTGATGACCTGCTTGGATTAACTCAATAACTGTGTGGGTTCCGATAAAACCTGCTCCACCCGTTACCAAAATCTTTTCTTGCATCTTTTTTCCTCGATTCTCGGATCATTTTTTCTTATTTTACCATTTTTGATAGGGAATGTCATTTGCCATCCTAGAGGGGAGGCTAAAATTTCAGTAAAATTCTTATTTGCTTTTTACTCGTTTGACATAGTTTTCAATTGGGTAGTTTGCTGGGTCTAAGGTCATTTCCCTGCTTTGGACCAGTTGGGCTAGGTGGTAACCAATGATAGGACCAGTTGTGAGGCCTGATGAACCTAGTCCACTAGCAGCATAGACACCTGCTAAGCCAGGTACTTGCCCAAAGAAAGGTGAGAAATCACTGGTATAGGCACGGATTCCCACACGCTCAGCTCTTGAAGTCGCTACTGCCAAGATTGGATAGTGAGGCAAGGCTGCCTCCTCCATTTGTTGGAGTAAGGTTTCATCTACCGTCAAATCAAATCCCATGTCATTTTCATGGGTAGCGCCTAGGGATGATTTCCCACCTGCAAAAGGAATCAAATCCCACTCCCCTTCTGGCATAACAACAGGGTAAGCTGCCATGTCTTGGGCAAGCTGATAATCTCGGAGTTGTCCTTTCTGAGGACGAACATCTACAGCATAACCCAAGGGTTCTAATATGTGACCCAACCAAGCTCCCGTTGCCAAAACAACCTGGTCAAACACCTCTTCACCAATCTGGTAACCTGATGCTAAAGGTGTCAGAGTCACTTTTTCTTTGACCAGCTTGACATGACTGGCTTCCAGCAAACGAGTCACTAAGAGTTGACCATCTACTCTCGCTCCACCAGAAGCATAGAGCAAGCGGTCAAATCCCTGTAAGCCAGGGAATAATTCATTAGCTGATACTTGGTCTAGAATGGCTAATTGCCCTATCAAGGGAGATTCTTCTCTACGCTGGAGGGCTAGTTGATAGAGTTCTTCCAACTTGGATTCATCTCTTTTCAGGAGAAAGACTCCCGAACGTTGGTAAAAGTTGATTTCTTGCCCTGACTTGTCTAAATCAGCTAATAAATCCACATAAAAATCAGCCCCCAAGCGCGCCATCTTGTACCAAGCTTTATTGCGGCGTTTGGAAAACCAAGGACTGATAATTCCTGCTGCAGCCTTGGTTGCCTGACCCTGTCCATGGTCAAAAACGGTCACCTCTAGGTCACTTTCTTTCGAGAGGTAGTAGGCAGCTGTTGCTCCCACAATTCCTGCTCCGATAATAGCAACTTTTTTCATTGTTTTCACTTTCTAACTAGATATGGTGGAAAGGATTGGTCGATGCTTGACTAGGTACAATATCAATAGTCCAGCCATTTTCTCCTTTCCATTGATTAAGAAGCTCTGCGATTTTTTCCACAAACAGCACTTCGATATAGTGTCCTGGATCCAGTGCCAACAAGCCATCAGACAGCATATCCTGGGCAGTGTGGTAGTAAATATCACCAGTGATATAGACATCCGCTCCTTTAGCTAAAGCATCCTTATAGAAAGACTGCCCGCTACCACCACAGATGGCAACTCTTGAAATAGGCTTCTGCAAATCGCTCTCTTGATAATGCACCAATCGAAGGCTATCTAAACCAAAGACTTGCTTGACATTCTGGGCCAATTCCTCAAATGTCTGAGGCTGAATATTTCCAATACGTCCAATCCCACGTTCAGGGCCTGTTTCCTGCAGATAAGTCGTTTCCTCGATACCTAACATCTGACAGAACCAGTCATTGAGACCATTTTCAACGATGTCAATATTGGTATGACTTACATAAACTGCAACGTCATGCTTGATGAGATCAATGTAAATCTGATTTTGTGGACGGCTGGCTACCAAATCCTTGATGGGACGGAAAATCGGCGCGTGCTTGACAATAATCAAGTCCACACCCTTTTCAATGGCTTCAGCCACCGTTTCTTCACGAATATCCAGAGCAACCATGACCCTTTGGATATCCTTGTCCAAAGTTCCAATTTGCAGGCCACGACTGTCTCCCTCCATAGAAAATTCCTGGGGGCAAAAGGCTTCATAAGCTTGGATCACTTCACTTGCTAACATGGAGCACCTCCTTGATGGCTTGAATTTTATCGACTAGAACTTGACGTTCCTCCAGATTTTTTTCTGGGATTTGTCCAAGGGCAAACTCTAGCTTAGCAGCTTCTTTTTGCCATTTTTGGACAAAGACTGGACTGACCTCTTTGCACAAGAAAGGGCCAAAGTGAACATCAATGGCTGATAGCTTCATTTGTCCTGCTTCCACCACCAAAATCTCGTAAAACTTGCCAGCTTCTTCTAAGATGCTTTCAGCTACAATCTGAAACCCATTCTCTTGTAGCCAGATGCGCAAGTCGTCTTCACGATTATTGGGCTGGAGGATCAATCGTTCTACATTAGCTAACTTGTCCAAGCCTTCTTCTAAAATCCTAGCAATCAAACGACCACCCATACCAGCAATGGTAATGACAGACACTTGGTCTGCCTCTTCAAAAGCTGCCAGCCCATTGGCTAAACGGACTTGGATTTTCTCCTTTAGACCATGAGCTTCAACGTTTTTGACTGCGGACTGGTAGGGACCTTCCACCACCTCACCTGCAATAGCACTTTTAATTTGGCCTCTCTCGACCAAGTCGATAGGCAGATAAGCATGGTCACTTCCCACATCTAATAAAATGGCTCCCTGTGGCACAAAGGAAGCCACTAATTCTAATCTCTTTGAAATCATTCTCTCTCACTTTCCAAACTCTATTACCTCTTATTATACCACATTTCAGCTAGCACTCCTCCACCTAAAAAGACCGCAATCCACAGATTGCAGCCTTTCTTTATTTTTTCGCTTGGTAACGACTGGTTAAGATAAATATCACGGTAAAGACCAACATCATGACACCATAAACAGGTAAAGTTTGTCCTGTTAAGGTCGAAATTTCAAGCAATTTTTGAATTCTTGGGAAGAGAGCTGTGGCTAGGAAGCCTCCTACTGACCAAACAATCAAGAGGACACGCCAGAGAGTGAATGGCATGCAGGCTCTAAATACGGATAAGAAACCAATTGACCCCAAGAGATAATAGAGTAGAGTTGAGATTTCTAACTCAGACCAACCTTGGCTACTTCCAAATATTTTCACAAACAGGACGCTGAATACGACCATGAGAGCGCTTGGTAGGGCACGAAGCATGGATCTTCTGAGGAAGTTTGGCTCGACAGGTTTGATATTTCGCTCAAAAGTCAGAACGAATGGTGGGAAACCTTCCACGAATTGGTCAATCATGGTAATCTGGATTGGAATGAAGGGGAAAATCAAGATCCACTCAGACCGACCTAGTAAAGCACTGGCGATACAGATAACTGCGAGCAAGAAAGAATAGATGGTCTTTATCAAGAAAATCGGTGCGATATGGGCAATGTTATTAACCACACGACGACCTTCAAAGAGAATCTCAGGAACATCATTAAAGTCAGAGTTCAAGAGAACCAGATTGGCAATCTGACGAGTCGCAGGATCTCCCTCAGCCATCACGATAGAACAATCCGCCTCACGAAGGGCCAGGATATCATTAACTCCATCCCCTGTCATAGCTGTTGTATGACCCGCTTTTTTCAGCGTTTGGATGATGAGTTTCTTTTGATGAGGGGAAACACGTCCGAAAATCGCAGTCTCCTCCGCCATAGCAATCAATTCCTCATCCGTAATTTTGGAGCAATCTACATAACTGTCATAGTCCGCAAAACCAGCCTTCTGGGCAATGCTGGATACCGTAACTGGATTGTCACCAGAGATAATCTTGAGCCCCACTTCCTGAGAACGGAGATAGTCCAGCGTCTCTGCTGCTCCCTCTCGAATGGGGTCCAAGATTTCCAACAAGGCTAGAGCCTGAATATCAGATGGTTTTTGTGGTTTGTGATGGTCTAATTTCTCCTGACTGAGAGCTAAGACCAAGACACGTGAACCTCTCTCCAAGGCCTCTCTGGCTTCTGGAACCTCAGAATCCAGCAACATCTCAGGCGCCCCTAGGAAAACTGTCCCCAGACCTTCCAATTCCATTGCTCCCCACTTGCGGTCGCTAGAGAAGGGGAGATTGGAAATCATAGGATAGGCTACTAGACCTTGGAAACGCTGGCGAATAGCTTGGGCAGTTGGATTTTTATCCTCACTATGGGCTATGTAGCTTGTCAGGATGCTAGCAAGCGCTGACTCTCCATACTGTTCGGTCAAAGGAAGAACGGCTTCCACCTGCATCTTTCCTTGGGTGATGGTACCCGTCTTGTCCAGACAGAGCATGTCCACGCGCGCCAAGGTCTCAACAGAGTACATCTCCTGCACCAAGACCTTTTTCAAACCTAGCTTGATCACTGCAGTCAAGAGCGAAGTAATGGTCAAAAGGGCGATTCCCTTGGGCAACATTCCCAGTAGGGCTGTCGACGAATTTACAACGGATGACTTGAGAGGCAGGCCTTTTAAAAGCAAGGCTTCTAGCAAGAGAGCCAGACCAAAGGGAATGATAATCTTCCCAGTAAAACCAGCTAACCTGTCCAGCGATTTCATGATACGAGAGTTGATTGGTTTAACGGTCTTGGCTTCCAGCATGAGTTTGGCAGCATAGTTGTCTGCACCGACATGGTGAACTTGAGCTAAAACTGACCCACTGGCTAGGAAACTTCCAGACAAAAGCAAGGCGTCAACTTCCTTTTGCACCAAATCACTCTCTCCCGTTAGCATGGCTTCATTGACTTCCGCAAAACCTTCCAAAACCAAGGCATCACTGGGAATCTGCTCTCCTGCAGACAAACGAATGACATCTCCTAACACCAATTCTTCAGGATTCAGAGCCACTTCTTGGCCATCACGAATGGTTTTGACCTTTTCCTTGGTCATGAGATTGAGCTTGTCCACCATGTGTTTAGCCCGCAGCTCGGTCACAATCCCAGAAAAAGCGTTAAAGCAGATAACAGCAAAAAAGACCAAATTGCTCCAAGCCTGCACAAAGGCAAGGGCCAAAGCAATGGCAAAGTTCAAAGCGTTAAAAAGGGTAAAGACATTTCGTTTAACGATTTGCCAAGTGCTAGTACTGGCCGATGCAGTAAAATCATTGACCAAGCCCTTAGCCTGTCTTTCCTTGACTTCTCTTTGGGTTAATCCCATAATCTTATTTTTATCCATAAATTCTATCATATCATTTTTTTTAACAGAATTCTAATCTCATCCCAAATATGCACCTAGTCAAGGGAAAAGTTTGCCAGCCCTCCTTTGATAAGGTATAATAATAACAAGAAAAGAATCGAAGGAGATCGCATGTTTTATACTTATTTACGTGGATTAGTTGTCTTGCTCCTATGGTCCATCAATGGCAATGCCCACTATCATAATACTGATAAAATTCCTAATCAAGATGAAAATTATATTCTGGTTGCACCTCACCGCACCTGGTGGGATCCTGTTTACATGGCCTTTGCGACCAAGCCAAAACAGTTCATCTTTATGGCCAAAAAAGAACTCTTTACCAACCGTATCTTTGGTTGGTGGATTCGTATGTGTGGCGCTTTTCCTATCGACCGTGAAAATCCTAGCGCTTCTGCCATCAAATACCCTATCAATGTCCTCAAAAAAAGTGATCGCTCTCTTATCATGTTTCCAAGTGGGAGCCGTCACTCAAATGATGTTAAGGGTGGCGTAGCCTTGATTGCCAAAATGGCCAAGGTCCGTATCATGCCGGTTACCTACACAGGTCCCATGACTTTGAAGGGCTTGGTTAGCCGTGAGCGTGTTGATATGAACTTCGGAAATCCAATCGATATCTCAGATATCAAGAAAATGAATGATGAAGGCATTGAAACAGTCGCCAATCGCATTCAAACAGAATTCCAACGTTTGGACCAAGAAACGAAACAATGGCACAATAATAAAAAACCAAATCCACTCTGGTGGTTTATCCGCATCCCTGCTCTCATCCTTGCCATTATCCTCGCTATCCTAACTATCATCTTTAGCTTTATCGCAAGCTTCATCTGGAATCCAGATAAGAAAAGAGAGTCTCTTGGTTAAGAAATACAATTATCCCTTGGCTTTTGCCAAGGGATAATTCTTTTATTCGATTTTCCATTTTTGGGCCAACCAGCTAGAAAAAGCTAGAAATCGCTCAGCTACTTGTTCATGGTGTCCATAAGGATCAAAGACAAACTGACCGTTCAGATAGCGTTTCTGAAGACTGGTATGAATCTGCTCAGCATAGACTGGTGCTTGAGCTAAGCGATTGCTACGATTAGCTCCTTCTGTTTGACCATTCTGTAAATACAGCAAACAGTCTAGATTTTTCACCTTTTCTTCCTTGCAGTAAGTCACAAAATCAGGATACCAAAAGGAACCGCAAATCGAAAAGACACAGGAAACCTTGTCAAAGCTGAAAAGACTGTAGACTGCCGCCAAACCGCCTAGTGAGTAGCCTCCATAAGCAAGGCGAGTTTCGTCCAGGCGATAAAGCGACTGCAACTTGTCTAAAAGACCTCCAAACAAATGATCATGATAGACGTTGGCCTGACCGCCAAAATCTGGAGCTCCATCTCTCAGAGCAGCTGCCTTCCAAGGAGTGTAGTCATCTAGGCGATTTTTAGAGGTCAAGCCCACTAAAATCACAGATTCGGAAAGGGATGATAGGAAGTCCAAGTTTCCATCATTCAATAAAATAGCCGGATAGGTTTGATTGGGGTCGTAGCTAGAAGGAAGGCTGATTTTGACTTGAATTCCTTCCCAATCAAACTCATTATTTATTGATAAAGTCATTGATTTTCTCAAGGGAATCAATCACTGCTGGACCATAGTCCATCAATTCATCGTAAGAGATGGTCATGATTTTTTGATTCTTAATAGCAGGAACGCTTTCCAAAACAGCATTTGCCTTCATCAACTCTACTGCTTTTTCATCCAATTTTTTATTACGATCGCTGGTTACATAGATAATCAATTCAGGATCCATTGACACGAGGTTTTCCAAGGTCAAGCCTGATGTCCCCGTAGCAACGTTTGTATAACCAAGTTGGTTCAGCAAACTTTCTTGCAAAGCAGACTTGTAGGCACCGAAGGTTTCATCATTATAAGCAACCATAATCAAAGCCTTTTTCTTTTCACCTTGACTTGCTGGATTTGCTTTCTTAACAGCGTCAATTTTAGTTTGTAATTGGGCCGCGTATTCATTGGCCTTGTCCTGAACATTAAAAATCATTCCAAGATTTTTGACATCTTCTACGATATTCCCCAAATCTTGCTGAATTGTTGAGAGAGAAGCTTTTTGAGTATAAACTGGGATTTTGTTTTCATTCCAAGTGCTAACTGTCCCCAAGGATTTTTCAGAAAACATCATGTTTCGACCCATCACAGCGTCTGGCTCATAAGAAAGGACTGTCTCTTGTGAGACTGTTTTTTTATCCCCAATTTGAGGAATCGTCGCAATCGCGTCCTTGTATTTGTCCGTCACAGCATTGTCTGGATTGAGCATGCCAACAATTTTATCCTTCAACCCCAACTCCAATAAGATTTCAGTGGTTGAAAGATTGTTGGTGATAACTTTTTCAGGTGCCTTGTCAAAAACTTGTTCGACTTCATTTCCCTTAGCATCATAAGTTTTGATAGTTAGCGGATAAGTCGTCTCTGCGTTAGCCTTTTGACTTGTTTCTGCGCTTGATTGTGTGGTAGCTTTTTCTGTAGTAGTGTTACCACAAGCTGCCATGGTTAGAGTAGCTACTGTTACCAGTAAAATGCTTAGTGTTTTTTTCATCTTGTTTTCCTTTTCATTCTTATAAATAGTGAATCATGGCTTGCTGATCCTCGGTCCAAGTCACCTGACTTTGAACTCCGTATACAGTTTGCAATGACTCAGGGGTGATGGTCTCCTTTGGAGTCCCTTGGTAAAGGATTTCTCCTTCTTTCATCAGATAGAGATAATCCGAATAGCGACAAGCAAGTTGAATATCATGTAGGACAGCTAGAACATTGACCTTGAGATTTTTCACAATGGCTAACAAGTCTAGCTGATACCTGATATCCAGGTGATTGGTTGGTTCGTCTAGGAGCAAGATAGTCGGTTCTTGCGCCAAGGCTCGGGCTAACAAGACTCGCTGTTTCTCTCCTCCTGACAGGGACGAATAGAGACGAGTTTTCTTCTCAAGCATATCCACCTTAACGAGAGCATCTTGAACGAGGGCATAATCTCTTTCCCCTTCCTTCTGTAAAAAAGAGAGGTGGGGAGTTCTTCCCAGCAAGACGATTTCTTCAACTGTACAATCAAACTGCAGTTGGTTAAACTGGGTCACAACTGCCATTTGCTTGGCTGTTTCTTTGAGCGTCCATTGTTCCAGAGGCTTTCCATCTAGGCTTATCAAGCCTTTGTCCGCCTTTTCCTGACGATAGAGGAGTTTAAGCAGGCTGGTTTTTCCACTTCCATTTGGTCCTAGTATCGTGTGAAATTGATTCCCTTCAACCTTAAGAGAGACTCCTTTGAGGATTTTTTTCTCTCCCAGTCCAAAGTGGACATCCTGACAAATCAAGTCCATATCAGACCCTCACCTCCCTTCGCCTACCTCCAACAATGTAGATAAAGAAGGGAGCACCCACTAAGGCTGTGAAAATACCAATAGGAAGCTCTGCGTTTGGAATGATGATACGAGAGAGTACGTCTGCCCAGATGACAAAGAGGGCACCTAGCAAGGTTGCAACAGGAAAAAGTCTCTTGTAATTCGTTCCTACTAACCCTCGAGCTAAATGTGGAGTAATCAGACCGACAAATCCAATAATCCCACAGGTTGCCACTAAGACTGCTGTCAGCACAGCCACCATGGTCACATAAAGATACCAATAAAAGCGTAAGGGAATCCCCAAAGTTAAAGCAGCCTCATCTCCCATCATCATCGCATTGAAAACACGATACTGAGTAGAGAAAAATAGAAAGGCCATTCCTACTACTATAGTTGGTAGGACCAAGTCTGCCCAGGAAGTACCAGCGAGCGAGCCCATGGTCCAAAACTTAATGGTCATCACACTGTCCGCATTAGCTCCGACTGAGATAATAAAGTTTGAAAAAGCCAGAAAGAGAGCGTTGACCACCGTTCCTGATAAGATTAGACTGGAAGTCGTCATCCTTCCCTGCATAGAGGCAATGATGAGGACAGCGATTGTTGCCAAAATAGCTCCAAGAAAAGCTCCAAAGCTAATCATCACTTTTAAACCAAGAATGATGCTCAAAGTTGCCCCTAGAGTTGCACCCGCAGATATTCCTAAGACATAAGGCTCAGCGATGGGATTGTTCACTGTAGACTGCATCACGCTACCACACATAGAAAGGCCTGCCCCTACTATTAAACCTAACAATACTCGAGGGAATCTCATGTTCCATACAATGGCAAGAGTAGACTTGGAAACCTCTCCTATCTCAAGAGGAAACCCCAACCTGCTCAAAATAATCCGATAGGTATCTCCTAGATCAATTGCAACAGATCCCATTGAAACTGCTAGAAAGAGAGAAATCCCTAAAATACCTAGCAAAATAACTAAAAGTAACACAAATTGCTGGTCTTGTCGGCTTCCAGAAAATTTGGAAAGCATGCAAACCTCCTTTGATAGAATCTTAAAAATTTAGAAAATTCTCATGAAAAGTATACCATATTTTCAACTGTGTAACAAGATGAGAACAAATGAATATAGTTGATTTTATTGTGCTAGGAACCGTAACCGAAGATTATACTTGAGTATATCGAGGTAAGGTGCCAACGCAAAAAGCCCTCTGAAAATCAGAGAGCTGATTTGAGCTCGGGCTAAAATCCTAGTGAAACAAAAAAATCTACACGGTCAGAAAAGTCTCTATCGTGCCATTTTCATACATGATATATAGTCCAAGTAGAATGAATACTAAGGGCACAATGATTCGCTCGTATTTTTCAATTGTCTCGAATATTAACGGAATAGAGGATAACACCCGACTAATCTCGCATAAGATAATTATGCCGATTACAAACACAAGCAAGGCCACGAGGGTCTGTGACCAATCTAACGAAGCAAAATAAGGTATATAGATACCTAAATTATCTCCGCCAGACGCAATTGTTAGCAATGTAACTGTCCAAAACAGTTGATTTGCCTTGCTTTGTTCTAATCTTTCAATAATTTCTTCCTCTTCTTCCTCTTCTTCCTCACCTTCTCCAACAATTGCAAAGCGAATCCCTAAATAGATAGGGATTAAACCAAGCAATCCAACCATCCATTCTTCAGGCACGAAATTAACGACATAAGCAGCAACTAAACTCGCCCCTACAAGTAAGCCTGTGCCTAGATATTGCCCCGCATAAATATGCCATTTTTGTTTATTCTGTGATAGCTGTGCAAATAAAATAAATAAAATAATTAAATAATCGATACTGGTGGAAATATAAACACCAATAGCAGATATGATTGTCTGTCCCATAAAAAACCTCCTGTATTGGTCAGTAATAAATCAGCAGATTTTAGGAGAGCACAGACACATTAATTTAGCTATCGCTAGTGGGTAATTTCGAACATAGGAAAGCATTTTACTCCTCCTCAAAACGTAGTTACAAAGTAATTTCTAACTGGAATTCGGTGACTACTTCCATGTAAAGTATAACATACTATACTTTACTTCGTAAAGTGTGGGCTCTCCGAAGGGGCTTGCAGACAGCTACTCGGCTTTTCAAGCCGAGTAGCCACGCATCTTTATGGTGTCATTAGCTGATACCATTTGAGGTTTTTGTAGTCCCAAAATTGTGACCGATAAAACCTCAATAAAAAAGCCCTCTGAAAATCAGAGAGCTGATTTGAGCTCGGGCTAAAATCCTAGTGAAAAAGATGAAACTCCTTGTGTTCATCGAACACTGTGTCATTTCCCTATTTTCATACGGATTTCTTACGCCCTTAGCATCATGATTCTTGCTGGATAAAACGTTTATAGACTAGACGGCGAGGCGAAGAATGTACGAAACTTTCAGTGAAACAAAAAATCTCCCCGAAGGGAGAATATCTGGTTTATTTTACCTTACAGTGCTAGGAACCGTAACCGAAGATTATACTTGAGTATATCGAGGTAAAGTGACAACAAAAAAAGCCCTCTTAAAATCAGAGAGCTCCAGTCTTGCTAGATAAACCGTTTATAGACTAGGCGACGAGGCGAAGGTTGTACTAATGGTACATCGAGCCGAAGCCAACGAAGTATAGAAACGGTTTAGACGCAAGATTAGCGACGAAGTCCTAGAGAGTTGATTAACTCACGGTAACGGTTAACGTCGTTTTTACGCAAGTATGCAAGCAAGTTACGACGGCGACCGATTTTTTTCATCAATCCACGGTAAGTAGCGTGGTCTTTTTTGTGTTGTTTGATGTGTTCGTTAAGGTGGTTGATTTCCCAAGTAAGGACAGCAACTTGAACCTCTACTGAACCTGTATCACCTTCGTGACGTGCATATTGTGCGATGATTTCATTTTTTTTCTCTTTTGAGATTGCCATGATGTTTCTCCTTTTTATTTGGCTTCATCCGAGTGACAGGTTGGCATGCCTGTAACCAAGAAGAAGTTATTTGTCTTTACGACAATCCCTATTCTACCAATAACTAACTTCTTTGTCAACAGATTTACTTTCTTGTTTAAAATATTCTATAATAATCATAGTAAGAAATCCAAGTTGTCTGTTTTTTAAAACGAGGTGATTATCATGCCTAGATTCTATTCCCATCTCCCCTATTATTTGGTCATCTTTTTCTTTTACTGGCCACTTTATGAGTTGTTATCACTAATCATTTCTGACCCCCTTTTGCTCAAGAGTCTCTACGTAAACAATCTTCTCTTCTTTACACCTCTGGTAATCTTGATTGTATCGTTACTCTATAGCTACCGTTTCCGTTTCACACTTTGGTGGTTAATTGGTAACGGACTGCTCTTTTGCTTTACTATCATAACCTTTGGTGAATTTATCTGGTTCTACTTTTTAGCCTATGAAACCTTGGCTCTGGTGGGCATGGCTTCCGGTATTGGTATCAAGCATATTCTACAAAAAATGAAAAACAAAAAACTTTCACAAAATCCTTGAAAAATCTCACAATCATGCTATAATAATCCATAGAGACAAGTCACTTAGTTCCTTTCTACTAGAGAGTGCGTGGTTGCTGGAAACGCATAGAAAGCCTAAACTGATACTACTCTACTGACTTTTATGAAAACATAAAACGGTGGCCACGTTAGAGCCAATCAGAGGTGTCCCTCTTTTTTGAGGAACATAAATGAAGGTGGAACCACGTTGCGACGTCCTTTCGAGGATGTCGCTTTTTGTTTTTCTAGCTTTCACAGTCCTCTGTCCCTGTTTTCAGAATAGGGTTAACACATTCGTCAATAATATAAGTAAGGAGAACATCATGATTAACATTACTTTCCCAGATGGCGCTATTCGTGAATTCGAATCTGGCGTTACAACTTTTGAAATTGCCCAATCTATCAGCAATTCCCTAGCTAAAAAAGCCTTGGCTGGTAAATTCAACGGCAAACTCATCGACACTACTCGTGCTATCACTGAAGATGGAAGCATTGAAATCGTGACACCTGATCACGAAGATGCTCTTCCAATCTTGCGTCACTCAGCTGCTCACTTGTTCGCCCAAGCAGCTCGTCGTCTTTTCCCAGACATTCACTTGGGAGTTGGTCCAGCCATCGAAGACGGCTTCTACTACGATACTGACAACACAGCTGGTCAAATCTCTAACGAAGACCTTCCTCGTATCGAAGAAGAAATGCAAAAAATCGTCAAAGAAAACTTCCCATCAATCCGTGAAGAAGTTACTAAAGACGAGGCACGTGAAATCTTCAAAAATGACCCTTACAAATTAGAATTGATTGAAGAACACTCAGAAGACGAAGGTGGTTTGACCATCTACCGTCAGGGTGAATATGTAGACCTTTGCCGTGGCCCTCACGTCCCATCAACAGGCCGCATCCAAATTTTCCACCTTCTCCATGTAGCAGGTGCTTACTGGCGTGGAAATAGCGACAACGCTATGATGCAACGTATCTACGGTACAGCTTGGTTTGACAAGAAAGACTTGAAAAACTACCTTCAAATGCGTGAAGAAGCTAAGGAACGTGACCACCGTAAACTTGGTAAAGAGCTTGACCTCTTTATGATTTCACAAGAAGTGGGACAAGGTTTGCCATTCTGGTTGCCAAATGGTGCGACTATTCGTCGTGAGTTGGAACGCTACATCGTAGACAAAGAGCTAGCTTCTGGCTACCAACACGTCTACACTCCACCACTTGCTTCTGTTGAACTCTACAAGACTTCTGGTCACTGGGATCATTACCAAGAAGACATGTTCCCAACTATGGACATGGGTGACGGGGAAGAATTTGTCCTTCGTCCAATGAACTGTCCGCACCACATTCAAGTCTTCAAACACCATGTTCACTCATACCGTGAGTTGCCAATCCGTATCGCTGAAATCGGTATGATGCACCGTTATGAAAAATCTGGTGCCCTCACTGGTCTTCAACGTGTGCGTGAAATGTCACTCAACGACGGTCACCTCTTCGTTACTCCAGAACAAATCCAAGAAGAATTCCAACGTGCCCTTCAGTTGATTATCGATGTTTATGAAGATTTCAACTTGACTGAATACCGCTTCCGCCTCTCTCTTCGTGACCCTCAAGATACTCACAAGTACTTTGACAACGATGAGATGTGGGAAAATGCCCAAACCATGCTTCGCGCAGCCCTTGATGAAATGGGCGTGGACTACTTTGAAGCCGAAGGTGAAGCAGCCTTTTATGGACCAAAATTGGATATCCAAGTTAAGACCGCTCTTGGAAAAGAAGAAACTCTTTCTACTATCCAGCTTGACTTCTTGCTTCCAGAACGTTTCGACCTTAAATACATCGGAGCTGATGGCGAAGAGCACCGTCCAGTTATGATCCACCGTGGAGTTATCTCAACTATGGAACGCTTCACAGCTATCTTGATTGAGAACTACAAGGGTGCCTTCCCAACATGGCTTGCACCACACCAAGTAACCCTCATCCCAGTATCTAACGAAAAACACGTGGACTACGCTTGGGAAGTAGCTAAAAAACTCCGTGACCGTGGTGTCCGTGCAGACGTAGATGAACGCAATGAAAAAATGCAGTTTAAAATCCGTGCGTCACAAACCAGCAAGATTCCTTACCAATTGATCGTTGGGGACAAGGAAATGGAAGACGGAACAGTCAACGTTCGTCGCTACGGCCAAAAAGAAACACAAACTGTCTCAGTAGATGATTTTGTTCAAGCTATCCTAGCTGATATCGCCAACAAATCACGAGTTGAGTCTAAGAATCTAGCATAAAAGCCTCCAATCCGGAGGCTTTTTCGTCTATTCTCACTCAAGGACTAAGTTCACTTGAGCAAACTGAATCCGCACTATCGTTCCTGTACCAACCTCAGACTCGATACGAATCTGGTGCCCCAGTTCTTCAGAAATTTTCTTGGATAGGTAAAGACCAAGTCCAGATGACTGCTGGGTTAGGCGCCCATTGTATCCTGAAAATCCACGTTCAAAGACTCGGAGAACATCACTGTTTTTTATTCCGATTCCTGTATCCTTGATACAGAGCTCTTGACCGTCCATATAAATCTCCAGACCACCTTCCTTAGTGTACTTGAGACTATTTGAGATGATTTGCTCAATGACCACTAGCAGCCATTTCTTATCTGTCACGATTTCTTTATCAAGGTCATGTAGATTGACATTTAAGCCTTTTTGAATAAAGAAAAGAGCATATTTACGAATCATTTCCTTGACCAAGTTCTCAATTTGAACCTTCTTTAAGACCAAATCATCATGAAAACTTTCTAAACGCAGGTACTGTAAAACTAGATTGGTATAGGAGTCAATCTTAAAAATTTCCTGTTCTAATTGCTGCTTCAGTTGGCGGTCGGCTACTTCTGCAACTAAGAGTTGACTGGCTGCAATGGGAGTCTTTATCTGATGGACCCACAAGGTATAGTAATCCAGTAAATCCGTCAATTTTCTTTCTGAATCTGACCTTTGCTGATAGAGTTCCATCTCACGCGCTTCTAATTTTTCTGCTAAAGCTATTTCCAAAGGAGACTGGGCTTCTCTCTCTCCATAGAGAATTTCCTGGCGATAGACCTGCATTTCCACCAATATGTCCCAAGCGAAAAATAAGATGGTTACAAAGCAACACAAAAGAAAAAAGTAGAGAAAGTAAGTTCCTAAACTGGCAAATAAAAACTGAAAGAGCAAAACCAGAAATGCTAAAGCAAGTAGATAGACAAACAGACGACTACGGGAACGCAGATAGGCTAGAAAAAATTGTTTCCAATCAAGCATGCTTCAATCCGTACCCTATTCCTTTCTTGGTCTCGATAAATCCTACCAAGCCCTGCTCTTCCAATTTTTTACGCAAACGAGCCACATTGACAGAGAGAGTATTATCATCAATGAAAAAGTCACTATTCCAAAGTTCTCGCATGAGGTCGTCACGCGCTACGATATTGCCCGCATGCTCAAACAAAACGCGTAAAATCTGGAATTCGTTCTTGGTCAAATTCAAGACTTGGCCTTGATAATGCACATCCATGGATTTGGTATTGAGGATAACACCAGCATATTCCAGTAAACTCTCGTCACGCCCAAACTCATAGGAACGACGCAACAAGCCCTGAACCTTGGCTAAAAGAACCTGCTGATCAAAAGGCTTGGTCACAAAGTCATCCGCCCCCATATTGATTGCCATGACGATATCCATAGCCTGGTCTCTCGAAGACAGAAACATGATGGGTACCTTGGAAATCTTGCGAATCTCCTGACACCAGTGATAGCCATTAAACAAAGGCAGTCCAATATCCATTAGGACCAGATGAGGTTCCGACTGAACAAATAGACTCAAAACTTCCATAAAGTCTTCTACCAGGACCACTTCAAATCCCCATTCAGAGAGCATTTTCCCGACCTGTTGACGAATGACCTGATCATCTTCTACTAATAAAATCTTGTGCATGCGCTCCTCCTTTTCTATTATTATAACAGATTTTTCCATGCTCGAAGGTCTGAAACTGAATTTGAAAGAGCTTGTTTTTAACCAGCAGATATAGGCAAGCCGACTAGCTAATTTGAGGGAAATTTGATAAGATAAAGAAAAGAAAGGAGCTCTTATGGCCAATATTTTTGACTATCTGAAAGATGTCGCATACGATTCCTTTTACGACCTTCCTTTGAATGAGTTAGACATTCTAGCCTTAACAGAAATCACCTACCTCTCCTTTGATAATCTGGTCTCCACAGCTCCTCAGCGACTTTTAGAACTGGCACCTCAGGTTCCAAGAGAACCTAACATGTTGACCAGCAAAAATCGCCTCCAGCTATTAGATGAACTAGCTCAACACAAACGCTTCAAAAATTGCAAACTCTCCCATTTTATCAACGACATCGACCCTGAGCTGCAAAAGCAATTTGCTGCTATGACATACCGCCTCACTCTCGATACCTATCTGATTGTTTTTCGAGGTACAGATGATAGTATTATTGGTTGGAAGGAAGATTTCCACCTGACCTATATGAAGGAAATTCCTGCTCAAAAGCACGCCATTCGCTATTTAAAGAACTTTTTTGCCCAACATCCTAAGCAAAAGGTCATTCTGGCTGGGCATTCCAAGGGAGGAAATCTAGCCATCTATGCTGCTAGTCAAATTGAGCAAAGCTTGCAAAATCAAATCACAGCAGTTTATACCTTTGATGCGCCTGGTCTCCACAAAGAATTGACACAAACCGAGGGCTATCAAAGGATAATGGATAGAACCAAGGTCTTTATTCCACAAGGTTCCATTATCGGTATGATGTTGGAAATCCCTGCCCACCAAATCATCGTTCACAGTACTGCCTTGGGTGGTATTGCCCAGCACGATACCTTTAGTTGGCAAATTGAGGACAAACACTTCGTTCAACTAGATAAGACTAATAGTGATAGTCAACAAGTCGACACAACCTTCAAGGAGTGGGTGGCCACAGTCCCTGATGAAGAACTCCAGCTCTACTTCGACCTCTTCTTTGGCACCATTCTAGATGCTGGGATTAGATCCATCAATGACCTGTCTTCCTTCAAGGCTATCGAACACATTCGTCATCTCTTCGTCCAAGCTCAATCCCTCACTCCAAAAAAAAGAGAAACCATGGGACGCCTCACCCAGTTATTGATTGATACCCGTTACCAAGCCTGGAAAAATAGATAAAAAGCTTATGAAAAGGTAATACTCTTCGAAAATCTCTTCAAACCACGTCAGCTTTATCTGCAACCTCAAAGCTGTGCTTTGAGCAACCTGCGGCTAGCTTCCTAGTTTGCTTTTTGATTTTCATTGAGTATAAAAACCTTTTCATAAGCTTTTTTGTTTTAAAGAAAAAATCACTCCTTCATCTGACTCTCTGCATCAGCCACGACTTGCTCTAAACTGGTCTGACCAAGTTCAGCCTCCATAGCCAGCTGAATTCTCTCCAATTTTTGATCCAAAACATCATGAATATGAGCTCCAACTGGGCAATTTGGATTTGGATTGTCATGGAAACTAAAGAGTTGACCGGTCTTACCAAGACACTCAACCGCTTGATAAACATCTAAAAGACTAATGTCCTTGAGATCCTTGACAATCTCTGTTCCGCCCGTTCCACGCGCTACTGAAATCAGCTCTGCCTTCTTCAACTGGGACAAGGTTTTTCTGATAATGACAGGATTGACCCCGACACTAGCAGCCAGAAAATCACTGGTCACCTTGCTTTCCTTCCCCTTGAGGGCAATAATAATCAGCATATGAGTCGCAATGGTAAATCTACTTGGAATTTGCATCCTCTTCTCCTTTTTATGAGGCTAGCCTGCCTCTACTCTTCTTTTTCTATTATTATACCCTTTTCAGTTGTAATGTCAATCGTTACCACTTTTCAACCAAGCATCTAATTCCCTATCATAACCCTCTTTCTGGGCCAATTCTCTCAAAAATTCCTGATGATGAGTATGGTGGATCCCATTGACCAGACTTTCATAATAAACCTCAAAATAGGGAAGTTTGAGGTCTTTAGCCAACTGCAATTCAGCTGCCACATCGTAGTCTACCCGTCGGAAGTCCATATCTACCAAGCCCTTGTCATCAAACTCCAAAATCATATACTGGGCCCGCAAGTCCTTCCGTAGCTGAGCGTCTAAAAAGAAAGGTTGCCCAATCGAACCAGGATTGACAATCAATTGTCCACCAGTCCCGTAACGAAGCAACTGCTGGTGAATATGACCATAAACAGCAATATCGCAAGGCGGATTGGTCACCAAGCGATCAAAATCCTCTTGCGCTCCAGTATGAATCAACTCTCGTCCCCAATTCTTATCAGGAAGATGGTGGCTAATTCCTACCGTCAAATCCCCAAACTGACGATGGATCTGGAGTGGTTGATTATGGAGCAGTTCAATTTCTTCTAGGGAAATCTCCTCTAGAACATACTGGCACTGGCGCAAGAGATAGCGTTGGCTGGGACGAGTACTATCCAATTCCTTACGGATACCATGCCACAGACTATCTTCCCAATTTCCCAAAACTCTAGCTGTAATCGGTAGTTGAGCCAACAAGTCCAAAATCCTTCTACGCCCTGTCCCTGGCATGAGAATATCTCCCAAAAGCCAGTATTCATCCACTCCTCGCTGCCGAGCATCTGCCAAAACAGCCTCCAAGGCGGTGGTATTTCCATGAATATCTGAAAGAAGAGCTATTTTCGTCATATCCATCTCCTCGTTTTTTCTCTTGCAATAAGTATAACATAAAAAGTCACAGCTAGAGAAATCTAGCTTTTTTTGATATACTAGATAAAGATATTAGACAAGAGGAAGCGAATGACCCCGAATAAAGAAGACTATCTAAAATGTATTTATGAAATTAGCATAGATTTGCATAAGATTACCAACAAGGAAATTGCTGCCCGCATGCAAGTCTCTCCCCCTGCCGTAACTGAAATGATTAAACGGATGAAGAGCGAAAATCTCATCCTCAAGGACAAGGAATGTGGCTATCTACTGACTGACCTCGGCCTCAAATTGGTCTCTGAGCTCTATCGTAAACACCGCTTGATTGAAGTTTTTCTGGTTCATCATTTAAACTATACGAGTGACCAGATTCACGAGGAAGCTGAGGTATTGGAACATACTGTCTCTGACCTCTTCGTGGAAAGACTGGATAAATTGCTTGGATTTCCCAAGACCTGCCCTCACGGAGGAACCATTCCTGCCAAGGGAGAACTCCTAGTTGAAATCAATAACCTCCCACTAGCTGACATCAAGGAAGCTGGCTCCTACCGCCTGACTCGGGTGCATGATAGTTTTGACATTCTCCATTATCTGGACAAGCACTCACTTCACATCGGTGATCAGCTCCAAGTCAAGCAGTTTGATGGCTTCAGCAACACCTTCACTATCCTTAGTAAAGACGAGGACTTACAAGTAAGTATGGACATTGCAAAACAACTCTATGTCGAGAAAATCAACTAATTTCTCCAATCCCCTACCAACCCTGAAAGTTTGATTTTCAGGGTTTTCTTATCTATTTTTTATATCAAAAATAGCATAAAAATCTAGTTATCCGCATAAAAACTGGACTTATCACACTTTATCAAGGTCAAAACCACTCAATTTACTACTAATTTACTACTTATGAATGAGCTTTGATACGACGATTTATCCTTGAAAAGTGAAGATATAAAGATACTTCCAATAAAATTTGAATATTTAATAGGTAGACACTTCAAAAAATGAGGTGTCTATTTTTTTACCCGATTTTGAAAGGAAGTGAACTTATGAAAACAAAAAATCAAGAATCAAAAGGTCGTTCCCCACTCTTTAAGACCATCAAACATTCATTCAGCCAATAAAAAAGAAAGGATAGGTAAAAATATGGAACTTAAATTTGTGATTCCCAACATGGAAAAAACATTCGGCAATTTAGAATTTGCTGGCGAGGATAAAGTCGTTCAGCGAAGAATCAACGGACGGCTAACTGTCTTATCAAGAAGCTATAATCTCTATTCTGATGTTCAAAGAGCAGATGATATTGTGGTGGTGCTTCCTGCTGAAGCTGGCGAAAAACATTTCGGCTTTGAGGAACGTGTGAAGTTAGTCAATCCACGTATTACCGCAGAGGGCTACAAAATCGGCACTCGTGGTTTTACAAATTACCTTTTACATGCTGACGACATGATAAAAGAATAAAGAAAGAGAGGAAAAATGATGAGATTAGCAAATGGCATTGTATTAGATAAAGACACGACTTTTGGAGAATTGAAATTCTCTGCTCTACGTCGTGAAGTGAGAATCCAAAATGAAGACGGGTCGGTTTCAGATGAAATCAAGGAACGTACCTATGACTTAAAATCCAAAGGACAAGGACGCATGATTCAAGTAAGTATTCCTGCCAGCGTGCCTTTGAAAGAGTTTGATTATAACGCACGGGTGGAACTTATCAATCCCATTGCGGACACCGTTGCTACTGCCACCTATCAAGGAGCAGATGTTGACTGGTATATCAAGGCAGACGATATTGTGCTGACAAAGGATTCTAGTTCATTCAAAGCTCAACCACAAGCAAAGAAAGAACCGACACAAGACAAATAGTCGCTAGGTAGAAAGGAGACTTTTTCGCATGAAACAGCGTGGTAAAAGGATTCGCCCATCTGGTAAAGATTTAGTCTTTCATTTTACGATAGCGTCACTCCTGCCTGTTTTCCTGCTGGTTGTCGGACTGTTTCATGTGAAGACAATCCAGCAGATCAACTGGCAGGATTTTAACCTATCACAAGCAGATAAGATTGACATTCCCTATTTAATTATCAGTTTCAGTGTCGCAATTCTTATCTGCTTGCTGGTAGCGTTTGTATTCAAATGGGTTCGCTATGATACGGTTAAACAACTTTACCACCGTCAAAAACTGGCAAAGATGATACTTGAAAACAAGTGGTATGAATCTGAACAGGTCAAAACAGAGGGTTTCTTTAAAGATAGTGCTGGTCGTACAAAGGAAAAGATAACCTACTTCCCTAAAATGTATTATCGACTTAAAAATGGCTTGATACAGATACGGGTGGAAATCACGCTGGGAAAATATCAAGACCAACTCTTACACTTGGAAAAGAAATTAGAGAGTGGCTTGTACTGTGAGCTGACGGATAAAGAGTTAAAGGATTCCTATGTGGAATATACTTTGCTCTATGACACCATAGCCAGTCGTATTTCTATTGATGAAGTAGAAGCTAAAGATGGTAAACTTCGCTTAATGAAAAACGTATGGTGGGAATATGATAAGCTCCCTCATATGTTGATTGCTGGTGGTACAGGTGGCGGTAAAACTTACTTTATACTGACACTGATTGAAGCCTTGCTTCATACAGATTCAAAACTGTATATTCTTGACCCGAAAAATGCTGACCTTGCGGACTTAGGTTCTGTGATGGCAAATGTCTACTATAGAAAAGAAGACTTGCTTTCTTGCATTGAAACATTCTATGAAGAAATGATGAAACGTAGTGAGGAAATGAAGCAGATGAAGAACTATAAGACTGGCAAAAATTATGCTTACTTAGGTCTCCCGGCACACTTCTTAATCTTTGATGAATACGTCGCTTTCATGGAAATGCTGGGAACAAAAGAAAACACCGCAGTTATGAATAAGCTGAAACAGATTGTCATGTTAGGTCGTCAAGCTGGCTTCTTTCTAATACTGGCTTGTCAACGTCCAGACGCAAAATATTTAGGCGACGGAATCCGTGATCAGTTTAATTTCAGAGTGGCTTTAGGTCGTATGTCTGAAATGGGCTATGGCATGATGTTTGGCAGTGACGTACAAAAGGATTTCTTCTTAAAGCGAATCAAAGGTCGTGGCTATGTTGATGTAGGAACAAGTGTCATATCAGAGTTTTATACTCCCCTTGTACCAAAAGGATATGATTTCTTGGAGGAAATTAAAAAGTTATCCAACAGCAGACAGTCCACGCAGGCGACGTGCGAAGCGGAAGTCGCAGGTGTGGACTGATCTTGCTGGCTAGTGTGGCAATAGCCACGCCAGCACTTAACCCCCCGTATCTAACAGGGGGGTACAAATCGACAGGAAACAGTCAAAAAAACATTAGAAAATCCTTTGGTTACAAGGGATTTACAAAATTTCAGCGTATGTCAAATGGGCTTTAAAAGTTGACATACGCCTTTTTGATTGGAGGGATTTTTACTGAATGAACAAACTTGGTTACAGCATTTAAAAGAAAAACGCTTGGCTTATGGACTATCTCAAAACCGTTTAGCTGTTGCGACTGGTATTACAAGGCAGTATCTAAGCGATATTGAAACAGGAAAAGTCAAGCCATCAGAGGATTTACAGCAGTCCCTTTGGGAAGCTCTGGAACGCTTCAATCCCGACGCTCCCCTTGAAATGCTGTTTGATTATGTAAGGATTCGCTTTCCGACAACAGACGTACAGCAGGTGGTCGAAAACATCTTACAACTGAAACTGTCCTATTTTCTTCATGAGGACTATGGTTTCTATTCTTATTCAGAGCATTATGCTTTAGGCGACATATTCGTCCTTTGCTCCCATGAACTGGACAAAGGAGTTCTGGTGGAATTGAAAGGTCGTGGGTGCAGACAATTTGAAAGCTATCTTCTGGCACAACAAAGAAGCTGGTATGAGTTCTTTATGGACGTTTTGGTGGCTGGCGGTGTGATGAAACGCCTTGACCTTGCCATTAACGATAAGACAGGGATTTTGAATATCCCTGTACTCACTGAAAAGTGCCAACAGGAAGAATGTATCTCCGTCTTCCGCAGTTTTAAAAGCTATCGCAGTGGCGAACTGGTACGCAAAGAGGAAAAGGAATGTATGGGAAACACCCTCTATATCGGTTCATTACAAAGTGAAGTTTATTTCTGTATCTATGAAAAGGACTACGAGCAGTACAAGAAAAATGATATTCCCATTGAAGACGCAGAAGTAAAAAACCGTTTTGAGATTCGATTGAAAAATGAGCGTGCCTATTATGCAGTCCGTGATTTACTCGTCTATGACAATCCAGAGCATACCGCCTTTAAAATTATCAATCGGTATATCCGTTTTGTAGATAAAGACGATTCCAAACCTCGTTCTGATTGGAAACTGAATGAAGAATGGGCTTGGTTTATTGGGAACAATCGTGAACGATTAAAACTAACCACAAAACCAGAGCCTTACTCCTTCCAAAGGACGCTGAACTGGCTATCTCATCAAGTTGCCCCGACCTTAAAGGTTGCGATTAAACTTGATGAAATCAACCAGACGCAGGTTGTAAAAGACATTCTCGACCATGCGAAACTGACAGACCGACACAAGCAGATTTTGAAGCAACAGTCAGTAAAAGAACAGGACGTGATAACAACAAAAAAATAACTCAAATACAAATTCATTGAATATAGAGAGGAGAACATTTTTATGAATTTTGGACAAAACCTTTATAACTGGTTTCTATCAAACGCTCAATCACTGGTGCTTTTAGCAATCGTTGTGATTGGCTTGTATCTTGGCTTCAAGCGTGAGTTTAGCAAACTGATTGGCTTTTTAATTATTGCGATTATTGCGGTTGGCTTAGTCTTCAACGCTGCTGGAGTAAAAGACATTTTACTAGAGCTATTCAATCGCATTATTGGTGCTTAAATAAAACCGTTCTTTTGTGGAATATAAGTGGTTTTCTTATGTTCCGCAAAGGAATGGTACACCAAACGAAGTGCGGTAGGGATTTTTGAATCTCTACAAAGAAAGGACGTGAATATATGGACGATATGCAAGTCTATATTGCGAATTTAGGCAAATACAATGAGGGCGAATTGGTCGGTGCGTGGTTTACCTTTCCCATTGACTTTGAGGAAGTCAAAGAGAAAATCGGCTTGAATGATGAATATGAGGAATACGCCATTCATGACTACGAGTTACCCTTTACGGTTGACGAATACACTTCCATTGGCGAACTCAATCGACTATGGGAAATGGTATCGGAATTACCCGAAGAATTACAATCGGAGCTATCTGCTCTGCTCACTCATTTTTCAAGCATTGAAGAACTAAGCGAACATCAAGAGGATATTATCATTCATTCCGATTGTGATGATATGTATGACGTGGCACGCTACTACATTGAAGAAACGGGTGCTTTAGGCGAAGTACCAGCTAGTCTTCAAAACTATATTGATTATCAAGCCTATGGTCGGGATTTAGACCTTTCAGGAACGTTTATCTCAACCAATCATGGGATTTTTGAAATCGTCTATTAAATCTGTCGGTACATTACTACTGGCAGATTTTCTATTTTACGGGGTGGCTCAATCAGCTACCCCTATTTTTTATGAAAGGATTGATTACATGAAGAAAATACGAAGCTATACCAGTATCTGGTCTGTGGAAAAGGTACTGTATTCTATCAATGATTTTAGACTTCCGTTTCCCATAACCTTTACGCAAATGACATGGTTTGTCGTGTCACTCTTTGCAGTGATGATACTTGGCAACTTGCCCCCTCTTTCCATGATAGAGGGAGCATTTCTCAAATACTTTGGGATTCCTGTGGCTTTCACATGGTTTATGTCTACAAAAACTTTTGATGGTAAAAAGCCTTATGGATTTTTGAAGTCTGTCATTGCTTATGCACTGCGACCAAAGCTGACCTATGCAGGAAAAAAAGTAACGCTTGGCAGAAACCAGCCACAAGAAGCCATTACAGCAGTTAGGAGTGAATTTTATGGCATATCCAATTAAATACATTGAAAACAATCTCGTCTGGAATAAAGACGGGGAATGTTATGCTTACTATGAGCTTGTTCCTTACAATTACTCATTTCTAAGTCCAGAACAGAAAATACAAGTGCATGATTCTTTCAGACAGCTTATCGCACAAAATCGTGATGGCAAAATTCATGCTTTACAAATCAGTACAGAATCCAGCATACGTTCTGCACAAGAGCGTTCCAAAAATGAAGTCACTGGCAAGCTCAAAGCGGTTGCCTATGACAAAATCGACCAACAGACAGACGCTTTAATATCCATGATTGGCGAAAATCAAGTGAACTACCGTTTCTTTATCGGCTTTAAGTTGCTTCTCAACGATCAGGAGTTTTCTATGAAAAGTCTTACCGTTGAAGCAAAAAATGCTTTGTCTGATTTTGTCTATGATGTGAACCATAAGCTGATGGGCGATTTTGTTAGTATGAGTAATGATGAAATCCTGCGTTTTCAGAAGATGGAAAAGCTCTTAGAAAATAAAATCTCTCGTCGTTTCAAAATCCGCAGGTTAGATAAGGACGACTTCGGCTATCTGATTGAACACCTTTACGGACAGACAGGCACTGCCTATGAAGAGTATGAGTACCATCTATCAAAGAAAAAGCTGGATAATGAAACGCTGATTAAATACTATGACTTGATTAAGCCTACTCGCTGTTTGGTGGAAGAAAAACAGCGATATTTGAAAATCCAGCAGGAAGATGAAACCGTCTATGTAGCTTACTTTACCATTAACAGCATTGTCGGAGAACTGGACTTCCCGTCCTCTGAAATCTTCTACTACCAGCAACAGCAATTTACATTCCCGATTGATACGTCAATGAATGTGGAAATTGTAGCGAATCGTAAAGCCCTATCTACTGTCCGCAATAAAAAGAAAGAACTGAAAGACTTGGATAACCACGCTTGGCAAAGTGATAATGAAACCAGCTCCAATGTGGCGGAAGCTCTGGAAAGTGTGAATGAGCTGGAAACCAATTTAGACCAAAGCAAGGAATCTATGTACAAGCTGTCTTATGTGGTAAGGGTATCAGCAAATGATCTTGACGAACTCAAACGTCGTTGTAATGAAGTGAAAGATTTTTATGACGATTTAAGCGTAAAACTGGTACGACCATTTGGGGATATGCTCGGCTTACATGAAGAATTTTTACCTGCCAGCAAGCGTTATATGAATGATTATATTCAATACGTGACCTCTGATTTCCTCGCTGGTTTAGGTTTTGGTGCTACTCAAATGCTGGGGGAAAATGAGGGGATTTATGTTGGCTACAGCTTAGATACTGGACGCAATGTCTATCTGAAACCTGCTCTTGCCAGTCAAGGGGTTAAGGGTTCAGTAACCAATGCGTTAGCGTCGGCTTTTGTTGGTTCGCTGGGTGGTGGTAAATCCTTTGCGAATAACCTTATCGTCTATTATGCGGTGCTTTATGGGGCACAAGCAGTGATTGTAGACCCAAAAGCAGAACGTGGCAGATGGAAAGAAACCTTGCCAGAGATTTCCCATGAAATCAATATCGTCACTCTGACTTCTGATGAGAAAAACAAAGGCTTACTTGACCCTTATGTGATTATGAAAAATCCCAAAGATTCTGAATCACTGGCTATTGATATTCTGACATTCCTTACGGGGATTTCCTCTCGTGATGGGGAACGCTTCCCAATCCTTAGAAAAGCCATTCGTGCAGTAACCAATAGTGAAGTACGAGGGTTGATGAAAGTGATTGAGGAATTACGGGTTGAGAATACGCCACTAAGTACCAGTATAGCCGACCATATCGAAAGTTTTACAGACTATGACTTTGCACATTTATTATTCAGTAATGGTTATGTGGAGCAGTCTATCAGCTTAGAAAAACAACTGAACATTATACAGGTTGCGGACTTGGTACTTCCCGACAAGGAAACTTCCTTTGAGGAATATACCACTATGGAGCTTTTATCCGTTGCTATGCTGATTGTCATTAGTACCTTTGCTTTAGACTTTATCCATACAGACCGAAGCATTTTCAAGATTGTAGATTTAGACGAAGCATGGAGCTTTTTACAGGTAGCACAAGGAAAAACACTATCTATGAAGCTGGTTCGGGCTGGTCGTGCTATGAACGCTGGGGTATATTTCGTGACCCAAAATACAGACGACCTCTTAGATGAAAAACTGAAAAATAACCTCGGCTTAAAATTTGCATTTCGTTCCACTGACCTTAACGAGATTAAAAAGACCTTAGCCTTTTTTGGTGTAGACCCAGAGGACGAAAACAATCAGAAGCGATTGCGTGATTTGGAAAACGGGCAATGCCTTATCAGTGATTTATATGGTCGTGTCGGTGTGATACAGTTCCACCCTGTATTTGAAGAACTGCTCCATGCCTTTGATACCAGACCACCTGTGCGAAAAGAGGTGTAAATGTGAAACCATCAATAGTAAACAGAATAAAATCAAACTGGACGCTGAAACGTCTAGGTAAAGTGGCAATGACAGTGGCTTTCACACTTGTGATTGCCATTTTTCTTTTAGCCATGCTGGGAACGGTGGTTCAAGCTGCGGGCTTGGTAGATGATACGGTCAATGTGGCAAATGAATACAGCCGATACCCACTTGAAAACTATCAACTGGATTTTTATGTGGATAATAGCTGGGGCTGGCTTCCGTGGAACTGGTCGGACGGGATTGGAAAACAGGTCATGTATGGACTATATGCCATTACCAATTTTATTTGGACAATCAGTTTGTATGTTTCCAATGCGACAGGTTACTTAGTACAGGAAGCCTATTCCTTAGACTTCATTTCCGCTACAGCAGATTCCATTGGTAAGAATATGCAGACCTTAGCTGGTGTGAGTGCAAACGGATTTTCAACAGAGGGTTTCTATGTTGGATTCCTCTTACTCTTGATTTTGGTTCTTGGGGTTTATGTTGCCTATACGGGACTGATAAAGAGAGAAACCACAAAGGCAATTCATGCCATTATGAATTTTGTGCTGGTGTTTATCCTATCGGCTTCCTTTATTGCCTACGCTCCCGACTACATTAAAAAAATCAATGACTTTTCATCAGACATCAGTAATGCCAGTTTATCACTTGGCACGAAGATTGTCATGCCCCATTCCGATAGTCAAGGCAAGGACAGCGTGGACTTAATCAGAGATAGCCTGTTTTCCATACAGGTTCAGCAACCGTGGCTACTGCTTCAATACAACAGTTCAGACATTGAAAGTATCGGTATTGACCGTGTGGAAAGCCTGCTCTCCACCAGCCCAGATTCCAACAATGGCGAAGACAGAGAAAAAATTGTTGCGGAAGAAATTGAAGACAGAAGCAATACCAATCTAACCATTACAAAGACCATTAACCGTTTAGGTACAGTCTTCTTCCTATTTGTCTTCAATATTGGGATTTCCATATTTGTATTCCTATTAACAGGAATCATGATTTTCTCGCAGGTACTTTTTATCATCTATGCTATGTTTCTGCCTGTGAGCTTTATTTTAAGCATGATTCCATCATTTGATGGTATGTCAAAACGAGCCATAACAAAGCTCTTTAATACCATTTTGACACGAGCTGGAATCACATTGATTATTACGACAGCATTTAGTATTTCAACCATGCTCTATACCTTATCGGCTGGTTATCCGTTCTTTTTGATTGCTTTTCTACAGATTGTGACCTTTGCAGGAATCTACTTCAAGCTGGGCGATTTAATGAGTATGTTTTCTCTACAGAGTAACGATTCTCAAAGTGTGGGAAGTCGTGTGATGAGAAAACCTCGTATGCTTATGCACGCTCACATGCACCGTCTACAGCGGAAACTTGGACGTTCCATGACTACTCTAGGGGCTGGGTCTGCCATTGTTACAGGTAAAAAAGGACAGTCGGGTTCGGGGAGTTCTGCAAGGACACAAGCAGATCACTCCCGACCAGACGGAAAGGAAAAATCAACACTTGGAAAACGTATCGGTCAAACCATCGGTACAGTAGCTGATACCAAAGACAGAATGGTAGACACTGCTAGTGGTTTGAAAGAACAGGTTAAAGATTTGCCGACCAATGCAAGATATGCAGTATATCAAGGAAAATCCAAAGTAAAAGAGAATGTCCGTGATTTAACCAGTAGTATTTCTCAAACCAAAGCGGACAGAGCCAGTGGACGCAAGGAACAGCAGGAACAAAGGCGAAAAACCATTGCGAAGCGTCGCTCTGAAATGGAACAGGTCAAACAGAAAAAACAGCCTGCTTCTTCTGTTCATGAAAGACCGACTACAAGACAAGAACAATATCATGATGAACAGACCTCAAAACAGTCTAATATTCAGACTTCATATAAGGAATCTCAACAAGCCAAACAAGAGCGTCCAGCAGTTAAGTCCGATTTTTCAAGTCCAAAAGTGGAACGCCAAGGCAATACCGTTCAAGAAAAAATCGTTCAAAAGCCAGCAACTTCAACCACTACAGCAGATAGAACTTCACAACGTCCAATCACAAAAGAACGTCCGTCTACTGTTCAAAGAGTACCACTACAAAATACAAGAAGTAGACCACCAATCAAAACCGCCACCATTAAGAAAGTCGGTAAGAAACCATGAAGTTGAAAACTTTAGTGATTGGTGGTTCTGGATTATTCTTGATGGTCTTCTCACTGCTTCTGTTTGTTGCCATTTTATTTTCAGATGAACAGGACAGCGGAATTTCCAATATTCATTATGGAGGTGTGAATGTTTCCGCAGAAGTGCTGGCTCATAAGCCTATGGTAGAAAAATATGCCAAAGAATATGGCGTTGAAGAATATGTCAACATACTTCTTGCGATTATACAGGTGGAATCGGGCGGTACTGCGGAAGATGTTATGCAGTCCTCGGAATCCCTCGGTCTTCCACCTAATTCATTGAGTACAGAAGAATCCATTAAGCAAGGTGTGAAGTATTTCAGTGAATTATTAGCCAGTAGCGAAAGGCTCAGTGTAGATTTAGAATCGGTTATCCAGTCCTACAATTATGGTGGTGGTTTCTTAGGGTATGTGGCTAATCGTGGAAATAAATATACCTTTGAACTGGCTCAAAGTTTCTCAAAAGAGTATTCAGGTGGCGAAAAAGTGTCTTACCCCAATCCCATAGCCATACCTATCAATGGGGGCTGGCGATACAACTATGGCAATATGTTTTATGTGCAACTGGTAACGCAGTATCTTGTCACAACAGAGTTTGATGATGATACGGTACAAGCCATCATGGACGAAGCACTGAAATATGAGGGCTGGCGATACGTTTACGGTGGAGCTTCCCCGACTACTTCTTTTGATTGTAGCGGACTGACACAATGGACGTATGGAAAAGCTGGAATTAACTTACCACGAACCGCACAACAGCAATATGATGTGACCCAGCATATCCCACTATCGGAAGCACAAGCTGGCGATTTGGTTTTCTTTCATTCTACCTATAACGCTGGCTCTTATATTACTCATGTTGGGATATACCTTGGCAATAACCGTATGTTTCATGCAGGCGACCCAATCGGTTATGCCGACTTAACAAGCCCCTACTGGCAACAGCATTTAGTGGGAGCAGGACGAATCAAACAATGAGAAAGGAAGATTTAATGATGAAATTTAGAAAAAATCAGAATAAAGAAAAACAGATACCAAAGGAAAAGAAACCTCGTGTCTACTATAAGGTCAATCCTCATAAAAAGGTTGTGATTGCCTTGTGGGTACTTTTAGGGCTTAGTTTCAGCTTTGCGATATTCAAGCACTTTACAGCTATAGATACTCATACTATTCACGAAACAACTATCATAGAAAAGGAATACGTTGATACTCATCATGTAGAAAATTTTGTAGAGAACTTTGCGAAAGTCTACTATTCATGGGAGCAATCCGATAAGTCCATTGATAATCGAATGGAAAGTCTAAAAGGCTATCTGACAGATGAACTTCAAGCTCTCAATGTTGATACAGTACGCAAAGATATTCCTGTATCGTCTTCTGTAAGAGGATTTCAGATATGGACGGTAGAGCCAACTGGCGACAATGAGTTTAATGTAACCTACAGTGTAGACCAGCTCATTACAGAGGGAGAAAATACAAAGACCGTCCACTCTGCTTATATAGTGAGTGTCTATGTAGATGGTTCTGGAAATATGGTACTGGTTAAGAATCCGACCATTACCAACATACCTAAGAAATCAAGTTATAAACCAAAAGCCATTGAAAGTGAGGGGACGGTTGATTCCATTACAACCAATGAAATCAATGAGTTTTTAACGACGTTCTTCAAGCTCTATCCTACAGCGACAGCCAGTGAACTTTCCTACTATGTGAATGACGGGATATTAAAACCAATCGGAAAAGAGTACATCTTTCAAGAACTGGTAAATCCTATTCACAATCGTAAGGATAATCAAGTCACGGTATCGCTGACAGTGGAGTATATCGACCAGCAGACCAAAGCAACGCAGGTATCTCAATTTGATTTGGTACTTGAAAAGAACGGGAGTAATTGGAAGATTATAGAATAACAAATATTGGTACATTATTACAGCTATTTTGTAATCACGTACTCTCTTTGATAAAAAATTGGAGATTCCTTGACAAATATGCTCTTACGTGCTATTATTTAAGTATCTATTTAAAAGGAGTTAATAAATATGCGGCAAGGTATTCTTAAATAAACTGTCAATTTGATAGTGGGAACAAATAATTGGATGTCCTTTTTTAGGAGGGCTTAGTTTTTTGTACCCAGTTTAAGAATACCTTTATCATGTGATTCTAAAGTATCCGGAGAATATCTGTATGCTTTGTATGCCTATGGTTATGCATAAAAATCCCAGTGATAAAAGTATTTATCACTGGGATTTTTATGCCCTTTTGGGTTTTTGAATGGAGGAAAATCACATGAAAATTATTAATATTGGAGTTTTAGCTCATGTTGATGCAGGAAAAACTACCTTAACAGAAAGCTTATTATATAACAGTGGAGCGATTACAGAATTAGGAAGCGTGGACAAAGGTACAACGAGGACGGATAATACGCTTTTAGAACGTCAGAGAGGAATTACAATTCAGACAGGAATAACCTCTTTTCAGTGGGAAAATACGAAGGTGAACATCATAGACACGCCAGGACATATGGATTTCTTAGCAGAAGTATATCGTTCATTATCAGTTTTAGATGGGGCAATTCTACTGATTTCTGCAAAAGATGGCGTACAAGCACAAACTCGTATATTATTTCATGCACTTAGGAAAATGGGGATTTCCACAATCTTTTTTATCAATAAGATTGACCAAAATGGAATTGATTTATCAACGGTTTATCAGGATATTAAAGAGAAACTTTCTGCCGAAATTGTAATCAAACAGAAGGTAGAACTGTATCCTAATATGTGTGTGACGAACTTTACCGAATCTGAACAATGGGATACGGTAATAGAGGGAAACGATGACCTTTTAGAGAAATATATGTCCGGTAAATCATTAGAAGCATTGGAACTCGAACAAGAGGAAAGCATAAGATTTCAGAATTGTTCTCTGTTCCCTGTTTATCACGGAAGTGCAAAAAACAATATAGGGATTGATAACCTTATAGAAGTGATTACGAATAAATTTTATTCATCAACACATCGAGGTCAGTCTGAACTTTGCGGAAAAGTTTTCAAAATTGAGTATTCGGAAAAAAGACAGCGTCTTGCATATATACGTCTTTATAGTGGCGTACTGCATTTGCGAGATTCGGTTAGAATATCGGAAAAGGAAAAAATAAAAATTACAGAAATGTATACTTCAATAAATGGTGAATTATGTAAAATTGATAAGGCTTATTCCGGGGAAATTGTTATTTTGCAGAATGAGTTTTTGAAGTTAAATAGTGTTCTTGGAGATACAAAACTATTGCCACAGAGAAAAAAGATTGAAAATCCGCACCCTCTACTACAAACAACTGTTGAACCGAGTAAACCTGAACAGAGAGAAATGTTGCTTGATGCCCTTTTGGAAATCTCAGATAGTGATCCGCTTCTACGATATTACGTGGATTCTACGACACATGAAATTATACTTTCTTTCTTAGGGAAAGTACAAATGGAAGTGATTAGTGCACTGTTGCAAGAAAAGTATCATGTGGAGATAGAACTAAAAGAGCCTACAGTCATTTATATGGAGAGACCGTTAAAAAATGCAGAATATACCATTCACATCGAAGTGCCGCCAAATCCTTTCTGGGCTTCCATTGGTTTATCTGTATCACCGCTTCCGTTGGGAAGTGGAATGCAGTATGAGAGCTCGGTTTCTCTTGGATACTTAAATCAATCATTTCAAAATGCAGTTATGGAAGGGATACGCTATGGTTGCGAACAAGGATTATATGGTTGGAATGTGACGGATTGTAAAATCTGTTTTAAGTACGGTTTATACTATAGCCCTGTTAGTACTCCAGCAGATTTTCGGATGCTTGCTCCTATTGTATTGGAACAAGTCTTAAAAAAAGCTGGAACAGAATTGTTAGAGCCATATCTTAGTTTTAAAATTTATGCGCCACAGGAATATCTTTCACGAGCATACAACGATGCTCCTAAATATTGTGCGAACATCGTAGACACTCAATTGAAAAATAATGAGGTCATTCTTAGTGGAGAAATCCCTGCTCGGTGTATTCAAGAATATCGTAGTGATTTAACTTTCTTTACAAATGGACGTAGTGTTTGTTTAACAGAGTTAAAAGGGTACCATGTTACTACCGGTGAACCTGTTTGCCAGCCCCGTCGTCCAAATAGTCGGATAGATAAAGTACGATATATGTTCAATAAAATAACTTAGTGTATTTTATGTTGTTATATAAATATGGTTTCTTGTTAAATAAGATGAAATATTTTTTAATAAAGATTTGAATTAAAGTGTAAAGGAGGAGATAGTTATTATAAACTACAAGTGGATATTGTGTCCTGTATGTGGAAATAAAACACGATTAAAGATAAGGGAAGATACTGAATTAAAAAAATTCCCCCTCTATTGTCCGAAATGCAGACAAGAAAATTTAATTGAAATAAAGCAGTTCAAAGTAACTGTGATTACAGAGCCAGACGCAAAGACGCAGAGCCGATAAAATGAGATTAATACAATCTCATTTTATCGGCTCTTTCCGTTATGTATGGATTCTTTTAATTAGTCTTCGATGTTTCTTGCTTCGTTGATACCGCTGGCTAAAGATTCCATTAAGGATAGTTCTTTGTCTGTAAAGCTATCCATGTATTTCTCTATCTGTAATCGTCGGGTGCTTTTTACCAAGTTATTAGCAGGTAGGGGTCCCGAGCGCCTACGAGGAATTTGTATCGATAAGAAATAGATTTAAAAATTTCGCTGTTATTTTGTACATTTAACTTGACGGTGACATCTCTCTATTGTGAGTTATTAGTGGTACAGTTTTCAACCGTTTTAATTATAAAAAAGTGGTGCATTTTTAAATTGGCACAAACAGGTAACGGTTATTGCAGGTGTATTTCTTATCTATGGGTTTAACATGGATTTTATCATTAAAATCATGAGTATTGTCCGAGAGTGATTGGTCTTGCGTATGGTTAACCCTAAAGTTATGGAAATAAGACTTAGAAGCAAACTTAAGAGTGTGTTGATTGTGCATTATCTTAAAATTTTGTATAATAGGAATTGAAGTTAAATTAGATGCTAAAAATTTGTAATTAAGAAGGAGGGATTCGTCATGTTGGTATTCCAAATGCGTAATGTAGATAAAACATCTACTGTTTTGAAACAGACTAAAAACAGTGATTACGCAGATAAATAAATACGTTAGATTAATTCCTACCAGTGACTAATCTTATGACTTTTTAAACAGATAACTAAAATTACAAACAAATCGTTTAACTTCTGTATTTATTTATAGATGTAATCACTTCAGGAGTGATTACATGAACAAAAATATAAAATATTCTCAAAACTTTTTAACGAGTGAAAAAGTACTCAACCAAATAATAAAACAATTGAATTTAAAAGAAACCGATACCGTTTACGAAATTGGAACAGGTAAAGGGCATTTAACGACGAAACTGGCTAAAATAAGTAAACAGGTAACGTCTATTGAATTAGACAGTCATCTATTCAACTTATCGTCAGAAAAATTAAAACTGAACATTCGTGTCACTTTAATTCACCAAGATATTCTACAGTTTCAATTCCCTAACAAACAGAGGTATAAAATTGTTGGGAATATTCCTTACCATTTAAGCACACAAATTATTAAAAAAGTGGTTTTTGAAAGCCATGCGTCTGACATCTATCTGATTGTTGAAGAAGGATTCTACAAGCGTACCTTGGATATTCACCGAACACTAGGGTTGCTCTTGCACACTCAAGTCTCGATTCAGCAATTGCTTAAGCTGCCAGCGGAATGCTTTCATCCTAAACCAAAAGTAAACAGTGTCTTAATAAAACTTACCCGCCATACCACAGATGTTCCAGATAAATATTGGAAGCTATATACGTACTTTGTTTCAAAATGGGTCAATCGAGAATATCGTCAACTGTTTACTAAAAATCAGTTTCATCAAGCAATGAAACACGCCAAAGTAAACAATTTAAGTACCGTTACTTATGAGCAAGTATTGTCTATTTTTAATAGTTATCTATTATTTAACGGGAGGAAATAATTCTATGAGTCGCTTTTGTAAATTTGGAAAGTTACACGTTACTAAAGGGAATGTAGATAAATTATTAGGTATACTACTGACAGCTTCCAAGGAGCTAAAGAGGTCCCTAGCGCCTACGGGGAATTTGTATCGATAAGGAATAGATTTAAAAATTTCGCTGTTATTTTGTACAATAAGGATAAATTTGAATGGTACCATAAACGACCGTTTATGGTACCTTTTCATTTTCCTGCTTTTTCTAAATGTTTTTTAAGTAAATCAAGTACCAAAATCCGTTCCTTTTTCATAGTTCCTATATAGTTATACTTAATGAGTTATGGTACATTTAAATTATAAAATTAAGGAGGTTTTTTTATGATTTTTGGCTATGCTCGAGTGAGTACGGATGATCAAAATCTTAGTTTACAAATTGATGCACTTACTCATTATGGAATTGATAAATTATTTCAAGAAAAAGTAACTGGTGCGAAAAAAGACCGACCGCAATTAGAAGAAATGATCAACCTACTACGTGAAGGAGATTCTGTTGTCATTTACAAGTTAGATCGAATTTCACGATCAACTAAACATTTGATTGAACTTTCTGAATTATTTGAAGAACTTAGTGTCAATTTTATATCTATTCAAGATAACGTAGATACTTCAACGTCTATGGGAAGATTCTTTTTCCGAGTTATGGCTAGTTTAGCAGAACTGGAACGGGATATTATTATTGAACGAACTAACTCTGGTCTTAAGGCAGCCAGAGTCCGAGGAAAAAAAGGGGGCCGTCCAAGTAAAGGTAAGCTATCAATTGATTTAGCTTTAAAAATGTATGACAGCAAAGAGTATTCTATTCGTCAAATTCTTGATGCCTCTAAATTAAGCAAAACAACCTTTTACCGTTACCTCAATAAAAGGAATGCTTAAGATATGGCTATGAAAAGAATTTTAACTACTTCACAGCGTGAACAACTTCTTTCTGTAGACCACTTATCAGAAGAGGATTTTAAAGCGTATTTTAGTTTTTCTGATTATGATCTGGAGGTTATTAATCAACACCGTGGAAAGGTCAATAAACTAGGATTTGCGATACAACTTTGTTTGGCCCGGTATCCTGGGTGTTCTTTAAGTAATTGGCCGATTAAATCAACCAGACTAACTTCTTATGTGAGTCGACAGCTCCATCTTGATGCAATTGATTTAAATTCATATGATCATAGAAATACACGTGCAAATCACTTCAACGAGATCTTAGAAGTATTCAACTATCATCGATTCGGTAGTGCTAATACACAAAAACAGTTAATAGAATATTTAATTGAACTAGCTTTAGAAAATGATGACTCTATCTATCTAATGAAAAAAACAATTGATTTCTTAACTCGAAAAAGAATTATTTTTCCATCTATAGCTACACTTGAAGACATTATAAGCCGCTGTCGAGATAAAGCAGAAAACAACTTATTTTCAATATTACTCTGTTCATTAACAGATATACAAATTGAAAAACTAGAGAGTTTGTTTCAAATTTATGAAGAGACGAAAATAACTAAACTCGCTTGGCTAAAAGACATTCCAGGTAAGGCAAATCCAGAAAGCTTTATGAGTATTTGTAAAAAAGTGGAAGTGATTGCTTCCATGGGACTCGGGACAATTAATGTCTCCCATATTAATCGGAACAGGTTTCTTCAGCTAGCTAGACTAGGGGAAAATTATGATGCATATGACTTCTCCCGTTTTGAGCTTGAAAAAAGATACTCTTTACTTATTGCTTTTTTAGTCAATCATCATCAATATCTGATCGATCAACTGATTGAGATTAATGACCGCATTTTAGCAAGTATTAAACGCAAAGGGACACGTGATTCACAAGAACAGTTAAAAGAAAAAGGAAAATTGGCTACTAAAAAATTGGAACATTATGCTTCTTTAATTGATGCTCTTCACTTTGCAAAAGATAATGATAGTAATCCTTTTGACGAAATTGAACGAATCATGCCTTGGGAAGATTTAGTACAAGATGGAGAAGAAGCTAAAAAAATTACAGGTAATAAAAATCATGGCTATTTAGAAATGGTTCGAAATAAAGCTAATTACCTCCGAAGATACACGCCAATGTTATTGAGGACCCTTTCGTTCAAAGCAACTCCGGCAGCAAATCCAGTCCTCATGGCCCTAACTCAACTAACTGATTTACACAATAGTGGTAAAAGAAAAATACCGGCAGATACTTCTACTGATTTTGTGAGTAAAAAATGGAAAAGCCTTGTTCGGCCAGAAGAGGGGAAAATAGATCGGTCTTACTATGAGTTAGTAGCTTTCACCGAGCTAAAGAACAATATTCGATCAGGAGATATTTCAGTTGAAGGAAGTATGATCCATCGAAATATTGATGATTACTTAGTTGATTTATCTGCTTGTATTGATTCAGAAACTATTCCAGACACGTTTGAGGACTATTTAAAGGATCGGGAAATAATTTTAGATTTACAGCTTCAATTTTATTCGACAGTTGATAAGAGAATTTCAAGAGCAAACCTTAAAAAGTTGGAAAAAGTTACACCTAGCGAAGCAGAAATATATAGAAAAAAACTTTATTCAATAATTCCTAAGATAAGGCTTAGTGATCTTTTAATTGAGGTGGACAGTTGGACCAACTTTTCACAAGAATTTAGTCATGATTCTACAGGGAAACCGCCGAGTGAACAAGAAAGAAAAATTATTTTTGCTGCTTTGCTGGGTTTAGGGATGAATATTGGTCTTGAAAAAATGGCCCAATCAACTCCTGGAATTTCTTATTCTCAGTTAGCCAATGCCAAACAATGGCGCTTTTATAAAGAAGCTCTGACTCGTGCTCAATCTGTTTTGGTTAATTATCAGTTAAAGCTTCCTGTTGCAGACTTTTGGGGTGAAGGAAAAACCACTGCTTCAGACGGAATGCGCGTCCCAGTGGGCGTCTCAGCTCTAAAATCCGATGTTAATCCACATTACAAAAGTATGGAAAAAGGAGCTACAATGATTCGATCAATAAATGATAGGCATACGACTCATCATATCGAGGTTGCTTCAACTAATACAAGGGAAGCTACTCATACCCTTGATGGCCTACTTTATCATGAAACAGATCTAGATATTGAGGAACATTTTACTGATACAAATGGGTATTCTGATCAGGTGTTTGGAATGACCGCATTACTAGGCTTTGATTTTGAACCTCGCATCAGAAATATAAAAAAATCACAATTATTTTCTATCAAATCACCTTCCTACTACCCTAACTTATCAGAAGATATAAGCGGAAAAATCAATGTAAAAATTATTGAAGAAAACTATGATGAAATTAAACGAATCGCCTATTCGATTCAAACAGGAAAAGTATCTAGTTCTTTACTATTAGGAAAGCTAGGCTCATACGCACGTAAGAATAGAGTAGCTCTTGCACTGAGAGAACTAGGTCGCATTGAAAAGAGCATTTTTATGATAGATTATATTACAGATAGTGAGCTACGGCGAAGGATCACTCATGGACTAAATAAGACAGAAGCGATTAATGCTTTAGCTAGAGAACTATTTTTTGGGCGACGCGGAAAATTTATGGAGCGCGATATTCGCCGACAACTTCAAAGTGCTAGTGCGCTTAATGTGTTAATAAATGCAATAAGTATATGGAACGCCGTCTACTTACAAGCAGCTTATAATTATCTCGTCAAAATAGATCCCGAAGTAACTAAGTATATGAAGCATGTATCTCCTATTAATTGGGAGCATATCACTTTTCTTGGAGAGTATAAATTTGACTTGTTATCTATTCCTAAACACTTAAGAGAATTGAATATAAAAAATAAATAGGCCTTGAAACATTGGTTTAGTGGGAATTTGTACCCCTTATCGATACAAATTCCCACTAAGCGCTCGGGACCCCAGGTAAGAAAAATTCATCAACGGAAACATGAAGTAACGATACAAGGTCATAAAGAACTTGTATGCTGGGGTGTTGCCCTTTATTTTCAATATTAGTTAAGTACCGTGGGTCAATTTCAATCAATGCTCCCACTTGTTCACGAGTTAAACCTCGTTTCAATCGAGCTTCTTTAATGGCTAAACCAAAGGCTCTAAAATCATATTTATCTTCTTTTTTACGCATAGTAGACCACCTCTATACATTTTATTGTTCCTACTGAATTAAAAACAGGTATAGAAAAACGTGTTATATGGTTTATAGGTTTATATTTAATAAAAAGCACTACTAAACGCCAATAAAAAAAACCGTTATATGGTAGTGCTATTTACGCTGTTAAAATATTGTATATTACTTCCAAATGGCGGTTTGTTGGAGGTCAACGTCGCCATGAAGTACATCATATACAATAAATTTCCTTACATTGGGTTCTTGTCAAAAAAAGTCGTCTATCTGCAATAGATAAGTACGTCCACCAATGTGGTTTTATAAATCATATAGATAGAATAACAGAAGCATGTAAACAGAGAAATAAATCTGTTTATATGCTTTTTTGGCTATTCAGAACTTTTTTACAAAGTTTATTTATCAGTAATGCAACAAATCCCCCTTTCACATTGGGACTAAGAGTGAAAGGAGATAAACGAGCAAGGCTCACTTCCTTTCCTAGACAGAAAGGGGGTGAGAAACATGAAACCATCTTCTTTTCAGACCACAATAGAAAATCAGTTTGACTATATCTGTAAACGTGCTATGGAAGACGAGCGAAAGAATTATATGCTTTATCTTTCAAGGATTGCAAAGCGTGAGGTGTCCTTTTCGGATGTTGGCGATTATCTTGTTAGCCAGTTTGCGACAACAGATAACTATTCAACTGACTTTCAGATTTTTACACTCAATGGGTTATCAGTAGGCGTTGAAAATGATTTGTTGAGTGAAGCATTACGTGAGTTGCCAGACAAGAAACGTGAAATTCTACTGCTGTTTTACTTTATGGACATGAGCGATTCAGAAATTGCAGACCTGTTGAAATTGAACCGTTCTACTGTCTATCGGCATAGAACCAGTGGACTAGCCTTAATTAAAAAGTTTATGGAGGAATTTGAAGAATGAAAACACAATATCCTATGATTCCCTTTCCTCTCATTGTAAAGGCAACAGATGGCGATACCGAAGCGATTAACCAGATTCTACATCATTACAGAGGGTACATAACGAAGCGTTCCCTACGACTTATGAAAGATGAATATGGCAATCAAAGTATGGTCGTTGATGAAGTCTTACGTGGAAGAATGGAAACCAGACTGATTACAAAGATTTTGTCATTTGAAATTAAGTAATATCCTCTCTCCTTTCGTGGAAGCGTGCTAAACCATTCCACGCTTCCCGAACAGGGAGGTTTGTTATTCCACCAAAGCATATTGAGCTTTCAATGTGTTTTGATAGGCTAACGAGCCATTGTTCTTTGAAAACTGAATAAAAGTAATCGAATACGTTTCGATAAGAAAAGAGCCAACGGAACTAACCGCCATGACCTATCTTATAAAGATAGCGAGCGATTCATGTTAGTGATCCGAGAAGCAATCTTTAGCAGGATTGCCTGCAACGACATTCTTATCGTGATAATGATACTCCCATACAGTCAATAGTCCGAGCGTGATAAAACCGTCGCAGGCAATGAGTATGGCTACATGAGAACCATGCAGGGGTGGAACTCCCGTGAGCTTTGCTAAAGCTGTTCGATTGCTGGTAAAACAACTTTTATGAAATCCAAATAAGTGATTTGGAAAGGAGGATTTTATGAAGCAGACTGACATTCCTATTTGGGAACGTTATACCCTAACCATTGAAGAAGCGTCAAAATATTTTCGTATTGGCGAAAACAAGCTACGACGCTTGGCAGAGGAAAATAAAAATGCAAATTGGCTGATTATGAATGGCAATCGTATTCAGATTAAACGAAAACAATTTGAAAAAATTATAGATACATTGGACGCAATCTAGCGTCGCCAAAGGGTCTTGTATATGATAAAATAGTATTAAGTCGTATCAAGGCTCTTTCCATAAAGGAAAGGAGCAAATGCCATGTCAGAAAAAAGACGTGACAATAAAGGTCGAATCTTAAAGACTGGAGAGAGCCAACGAAAAGACGGAAGATACTTATACAAATATATAGATTCATTTGGAGAACCGCAATTTGTTTACTCGTGGAAACTTGTGGCTACAGACCGAGTACCAGCAGGAAAGCGTGATTGTATCTCACTTAGAGAGAAAATCGCAGAGTTACAGAAAGACATTCATGATGGTATTGATGTTGTAGGAAAGAAAATGACACTCTGCCAGCTTTACGCAAAACAGAACGCTCAAAGACCAAAGGTTAGAAAAAACACTGAAACTGGACGCAAATATCTTATGGATATTTTGAAGAAAGACAAGTTAGGTGTAAGAAGTATTGACAGTATTAAGCCATCAGACGCTAAAGAATGGGCTATTAGAATGAGTGAAAATGGTTATGCTTATCAAACCATCAATAACTACAAACGTTCTTTAAAGGCTTCATTCTATATTGCTATACAAGATGATTGTGTTCGGAAGAATCCATTTGACTTTCAACTGAAAGCAGTTCTTGATGATGATACTGTCCCTAAGACCGTACTAACAGAAGAACAGGAAGAAAAACTGTTAGCCTTTGCAAAAGCTGATAAAACCTACAGCAAAAATTATGATGAAATTCTGATACTCTTAAAAACAGGTCTTCGTATTTCAGAGTTTGGTGGTTTGACACTTCCAGATTTAGATTTTGAGAATCGTCTTGTCAATATAGACCATCAGCTATTGAGAGATACTGAAATTGGGTACTACATTGAAACACCAAAGACCAAAAGTGGCGAACGTCAAGTTCCTATGGTTGAAGAAGCCTATCAAGCATTTAAGCGAGTGTTAGCGAATCGAAAGAATGATAAGCGTGTTGAGATTGATGGATATAGTGATTTCCTCTTTCTTAATAGAAAGAACTATCCAAAAGTGGCAAGTGATTACAACGGCATGATGAAAGGTCTTGTTAAGAAATACAATAAGTATAACGAGGATAAATTGCCACACATCACTCCACATAGTTTGCGACATACATTCTGTACCAACTATGCAAATGCAGGAATGAATCCAAAGGCATTACAGTACATTATGGGACATGCTAATATAGCCATGACGCTGAACTATTACGCACATGCAACATTCGATTCTGCAATGGCAGAAATGAAACGCTTGAATAAAGAGAAGCAACAGGAGCGTCTTGTTGCTTAGTAGTACAAATGAATTTACTACTTATTTACCACTTCTGACAGCTAAGACATGAGGAAATATGCAAAGAAACGTGAAGTATCTTCCTACAGTAAAAATACTCGAAAGCACATAGAATAAGGCTTTACGAGCATTTAAGAAAATATAAAAAGATAATTAGAAATTTATACTTTGTTTCAAAGAAAAAAGATAGTAAACGCTTTCACGCTCCAACTAAATATTGTATAATAATTATATTCAATATTACGTCACTAACAGATGAAAAAAGGAGGTTTTAGCATGAAAAAAATCATCTTCATCAAAACCATTGAGCTCCTTGCCATCGATGGAATTATGCTGGCATTTTTGACATTTAAAGAGGGGCTCACTTGGGATTGGATTTTAATTTATAGTGGTTGGCTCATTTTCTTTCACCCTGTGCTATTGGCCTATCTTTCAAACCAGCTTTGTGACCACTTTAGTCACCTCTATTCCCAGATTAGACCAAAATTCTGGCATTTTGCCTTACAAATCCTTCTATGGGATAGCCTGATCATTCTCTCCTTGATATGTTTGAGTGGTGTCCCACTTTTCCTTCAGGGAACTCTCCTCATCCTAGGACATCTCATCCCTTCCTATCGCACCTGCCAAATCCTGAAAAGAGACTTCCCCCAAGCCTATCAAGAACCGATTTCATTTTGGAATATTTTATGATAGATGAGAAAAACCAAGCCGGCTGGCTTGGTCTTTCTTATCTATTTTTCGTATCAAGAATAATGGTGACTGGTCCGTCATTGACCAGCTCAACCTGCATATCCGCTCCAAAGATACCTGTCTGAACGGGCACTTCTTGCTCTAATTTTTGATTGAATGCATCATAGAAGTCTGATGCCATATCAGGCTTGGCTGCGCCTGTAAAGGCTGGACGATTGCCTTTCTTAGTATCCGCAAAAAGGGTAAACTGAGAAATAGAAAGGATTTCTCCTTCAATATCTTTGACAGACAGGTTCATCTTGCCTTCTGCGTCTGAAAAAATCCGCATGTTGACGAGCTTTCTCACAGCATAGTCCAAATCTTCCTCTTGGTCCTCTGGTCCAACACCAACCAGCAATAAGAGCCCTTGATTAATTTTTCCCTGAACCTGACCTTCGATACTCACTTGGGCTTTTGTAACCCGTTGGATAATGATTTTCATAATAGCCTTTCTAGTAATAACTAGGACAATTAGCCGTTGGTCCGTTTGACAGAATAAACTTCTGGCACACTCTTAATCTTGTCCACGACCGTGGTTAGCGTCGAGAGGTTGGCAATACCGAAGGACACATGGATATTAGCAAATTTCATATCCTTGGTTGGTTGGGCATTGACTGTCGAGATATTCTTGGTTGTGTTTGAGAGAACTTGCAGTACATCGTTCAACAGTCCTGTACGGTTGAGGCCATAAATATCGATATGGGCCATATACTCTTTATTTGAGCTAGAGTACTGGTCTTCCCATTCCACATCAAGAAGACGTTGCTCGTAGTTTTCTTGGGCGCGCAGGTTCATACAGTCCACACGGTGAATAGCCACACCACGGCCCTTGGTAATATAGCCGACAATATCGTCACCCGGAACAGGATTACAACACTTAGCAATCCGCACTAGGAGACCAGAAGCACCTTCAATGACCACACCACCCTCATGCTTGACCTTGATGGTTTCTTTATTTTCAACCTTGACCTCGCCACCTTTGACAAGTTCTTCTGCCTCCGCCTTGGCCTTGGCACGTTCTTCTTCACGGCGTTCCTTTTCAGTCAGACGGTTAAAGACAGTAATCGCACCGATTTCTCCAAAACCAATAGCCGCAAAGAGGGATTCTTCTGTCTTATAGCTAGTCTTTTGCAAAACTTGGTCCATGTGACGCTTGTCCATGAATTTATTGGCCACATAGCCATTTTCTTGAAACTGGGCCATCAGCATTTCACGACCCTTGTTAACGGATAATTCCTTGTCTTGGTTTTTAAAGAACTGGCGAATCTTGTTGCGCGCCTTGCTGGTCTTGACCATATTGAGCCAGTCACGGCTCGGCCCAAAGGAGTTAGGGTTGGTGACAATTTCAACCTGATCCCCTGTCTTTAGCTTGGTTGTCAGTGGAACCATACGGCCATTGACCTTGGCACCAGTCGCTTTTTCTCCGACTTTTGTATGGATTTCGTAGGCAAAGTCAATCGGTCCTGAATCTTTGGGAAGAGAACGGACAGCACCATCTGGAGTAAAGACGTAAATCTCCTCAGCCAGATAGTTTTCCTTAACTGAATCGACAAATTCCTTAGCATCATCAGCCTGATCTTGGAGCTCCATCATCTCCTTGATCCAGTTCATCCCAATAGCAGATTCCTTGCTGTTAACCTGCCCCTTAACGCCTTTCTTATAAGCCCAGTGAGCCGCAACCCCGTACTCAGCCACCTCGTGCATGGCTTTAGTTCGAATCTGGAACTCAATCGGTCCTTTTGGCCCATAAACAGTCGTATGGATAGACTGGTAACCATTGGCCTTGCGGTTAGCGATATAGTCTTTGAAACGACCAGGCATCGGTTTCCAAAGTTCATGCACATAACCCAACATGGCATAAACATCACTTTGGGTATCTAAAATACAGCGAATAGCAATCAGGTCATAGATTTCCTCAAACCGTTTTCTCTTATCCTGCATTTTGCGGAAAATCGAGTAAATATGCTTGGGACGACCGTAAATCTTCCCTTTTAAGTGACGATCTGTCGTATATTCCTCTAATTTTGTGACTACCTCATCCACCAAGGCTTCACGCTCTCTGCGCTTTTCCTTCATCATATGGGTAATCTTATAAAACTCCGTAGGATTGAGATAACGGAAAGACAGGTCTTCCAATTCCCATTTGACACTGGAAATCCCCAAACGATGGGCAAGCGGGGCATAGATTTCCATAGTTTCTTTGGAAATGCGCTCCTGCTTGTCTTTTCTAAGGTGTTTCAGGGTCCTCATATTGTGCAAGCGGTCAGACAGTTTGACCAAGATAACACGAATGTCCTCAGACATGGCCATGAGCATCTTGCGATGATTTTCAGCCAACTGCTCTTCGTGAGACTTGTATTTGACCTTACCAAGCTTGGTAACCCCATCTACGATTACCCGCACATCAGGACCAAACTCTCTTTCCAAATCGTCCAAGGTCGCGTCTGTATCTTCCACCACATCATGCAAGAAACCACAAGCTACCGTTACAGCATCCAGCTTGAGTTTGGCTAAAATACCTGCCACTTGGATAGGATGAATGATATAAGGCTCGCCTGATTTGCGGTATTGACCACTATGGCATTCCACCGCATAGACCAAGGCCTTATGGACAAAATGGACATCCTCTTCTGTTAAATATTCTTTGGTTAAAGCGACAACTTCTTCGCCTGTTAAATTCACTTCTTTTGGCATCTCTACTCTCCAATTCTTCCTACCATTTTATCACTTTTTTAAGAATATGAAAACTAGATTGGAACAGAATAAGAAAAAAATAATTCAGAATTGCTTGATAATTCTGAATTATTAGTCTATAATATATTACGAAGTTAGATTTTAAACTTAGGTGATAGAAGGAGAGATAGAAGAACGGAAACCATATTGTAACCGAAAGACTTTCTGACTTCCCCAATTCCATTGAAGATACGAAAGATAAACGGTGGAACTCGTGTCACATACACTGGTATCTTGACTGGATTTTAGAATTAAAATCCTCAAGATACTTTCTTTTATCCTTTAGTTTATAAGGAGAACACCTATGAAAAAAACTGCTATTTCTATCTTTGCTCTCCTAGTGTTAGGAGTTAGCTGCCTGTTCCTATTCAGCCAGCAAAGCTATAAAAAAACAGTCGTTCAATACTATGCTAAGGACCAGAACCTGCCCAATAGGATAACTTATAGTGAATATAGCGATAAACGAGAAGCCAACTACGGTGGCACTCTAAACATCACATCTATCAAACAAGCTAATGACGGAGTTTATGCAACCTATGAAGGGCAATTGATACCTCTCCAATAGTGATAAATTGATAACCAGCCTGTCTTCATCTAGTCATGCTGGTTTTTAAGTTCATTCTAAATCCTTACCTATTCTCCCTAACTGTGCTATACTTATCTTAGTACATTCTTTGAGATTGGAGCTAATATGAAAATCCATAAAACCGTGAATCCTGTTGCCTATGAAAACACCTATTACCTAGAAGGCGAAAAGCACCTCATCGTTGTCGATCCTGGCAGCCATTGGGAAGCTATTCGTCAGACAATAGAGAACATCAACAAACCGATCTGCGCTATTCTCCTGACCCACGCCCATTATGACCATATCATGAGTCTGGACTTGGTTCGCGAAACTTTTGGCAATCCTCCTGTCTATATCGCAGAGAGCGAAGCTAGCTGGCTCTACACTCCTGTCGATAATCTCTCTGGCCTCCCTCGTCATGATGATATGGCAGATGTGGTCGCAAAACCTGCAGAACACACTTTTGTCTTTCATAAGGAATATCAACTGGAGGAATTTCGTTTCACAGTCTTACCAACACCAGGGCACTCTATCGGTGGTGTTTCTATCGTCTTTCCTGAGGCTCACCTAGTCTTGACAGGTGATGCCCTATTCCGTGAAACAATCGGACGGACCGACCTTCCAACTGGTAGTATGGAGCAACTCCTTCACAGTATCCAGAACCAACTCTTCACCCTGCCAAACTACGATGTCTATCCAGGGCATGGTCCAGCTACTACTATTGCTCATGAAAAGACCTTCAATCCCTTTTTCTAACAAGATGATGATGTATAGTGGATTGAAACTGGAATAGTACGCCATGGTTGCTAAAACATTTCTAGAAATTAATTTAACTTTCCTAGTCAGTTTGTTCACATCTTATTTCAATCCACTATATATCACAATTTAAGTAAACTATTCGACAAGTCTTTCCATTCTAAAAGGCATCCTATCAAGGTTTTCACACCTGATTGGATGCCTTTTTCTAATGACTAGATTTTTTGCATTACCAAATAATCACGCGCTCTTCTGGTGAACGCCACATGCCGTCACCTTCTTTGACATCATAGGTTGTAAAGAAATCATCGAAGTTTGGCACTTGCACATTGACACGGAGTTTTGCTGGCGCGTGCACATCCACGCTAGCCAAGAGTTTCATAAATTCTGGGCGACCTTTCATACGCCAGATACGACCAAAGTTGTAGAAGAATTCTTCTGCCGAAAAGTCTGGTTCTCGCTTAGCTGCTTCTAGCGCTGCAGCGATTCCTCCCAAGTCAGCTACGTTTTCTGACACCGTCAATTTACCGTTGATGGTTGCACCATAAGAATCCTGTCCATCAAACTGGTCGATAACTTTTTGTGTTTTCTCCTTGAAGGCAGCGTAGTCGCTCTCTGTCCACCAATCCTTGAGACTACCATTTTCATCAAAGGAAGCCCCGTTGGTATCAAAAGCGTGGGAAATTTCATGGGCAATAACCGCCCCAATCCCACCGTAATTAGCAGAAGATGACTGATGCAAGTCATAGAAAGGCGCTTGTAAGATAGCTGCTGGGAAGACAATCAGGTTCTTCTGAGGATTGTAGTAGGCATTAACCATATGAGCAGGCATGCCCCACTCCTTGTAGTCTACAGGCTGGTTCCACTTGCTCCAACTATGCTTGATTTCCACACACGCAAAGGCTAAAGCATTGTCAAAAAGACTAGCATTTTCATCCACTACCTTGTCCTTGTAGCGTTCTGGCAATTCTTCTGGGTAACCAATATAAGGCTTGATGACATTGAGTTTGACGATGGCCTTGTCACGAGTTTCTGGAGTCAGCCAGTCATTTTTGGCCAAGCGTTCCTTATAGACATCAATCATAGTTGCCACTTTTTTCTCCACGTCCGCCTTAGCCTCTGGAGAGAATTTTTCATGGGCATACCAGAAACCCAAGGCTTGTTTGAAAGGACCTTGTGCTAGCTGATAGGCTGCCTTGACCTTGTCTTTGGCTTCTGGAACTCCTGAAAGCGCACGGCTATAGGCACCAGACAAGACACGGATTTCTTCTGTTAAATAGCTGGTTGAAAGATTGACAACACTTAAAATTAAGGTTGACTTGAGGAGAGGCCAAGCTTCTTCACTATAGAATTGGTCTGCTGCTTGCCAGAAACGTTCCTCGTCTACGATAACCTTGTCTGGCACTTGTCCAAGAACAGCTTGGAAGAAGTCATCCAAAGGTAGGGCAGGCGCAAATTTCTTGAAATCTTCATAAGCATATGGATGGTAGAGTTTGGCATATTCTGAACTTTCTTCATTAGAAAGCACTACTGCCGCAACTCGGCGATCCAATTCTAATCTTTTCTCAAGCAAGTCTTCAATTTCTGCATCAGAAAAATCATAAGCCTTGAGAAGATTTACGCTGCTTTCTTTCCAAAGAGTCAAGAGCTCTTCGCGCTGAGGATGGTCTTCTGCATAGTAGGTCGTATCTGGCAGGATCGTGCTTGGAGCGCTAGCCCATAAAACGTTGATTCTGGCATCCATAAAGTCTGGCGATACACCAAAAGGTAGGAAGTTAGGTTTTCCTGCAAGTTCAAACTCTGCTAGTCTAGCTGTAAAATCCGCAAAAGTCTCCAATTCTTGGAACTCTTTAAGAAGTGGTAAGACAGGTGTGATACCGTCGGCTTCTCTCTTGTCAAAATCACGAACTAGGCGGTGGTATTTGACAAAGTTCGCCAAGATAGCATCCTCAGGCACCTCTTCTCCTGCCAACCACTTGTCTGTTGTCGCCAACATCAAGTCTTCAATTTCCTGGTCTAAATCAACAAAACCTCCCGTTTGAGACTTATCTGCTGGGATTTCAGCTGTCTGTTGCCATTCTCCATTGATTGCATCATAAAAATCATCTTGATAACGTGTCATCTTGTTCTCGCTTTCATTTGTACTTGTTTTTAGCTTAACAAAAATTAACTGGGAATGCAATTAAAAATGAACTTTCTCTTTCCATCATTTTTCAGTTATTATTTTAATTTTTTTAAAAATTAACTTGACTTAATTTTTTTTTTAATGTATATTAAGAGGCAGGAGGAATATAAGTTTATGATACGTATCGAAAACCTCAGTGTCTCCTACAAAGAAACGTTGGCACTTAAGGATATTTCACTAGTGCTCCACGGACCAACAATTACCGGTATCATTGGCCCAAACGGCGCTGGGAAATCAACACTAGTAAAAGGGATGCTGGGAATTATCCCACATCAAGGTCAGGCATTTCTCGATGACAAGGAAGTTAAAAAATCCTTACACCGAATCGCCTATGTCGAACAAAAAATCAATATCGACTACAACTTTCCCATCAAGGTCAAGGAATGTGTCTCGTTAGGACTCTTTCCCTCTATCCCTCTCTTTCGAAGTTTAAAGGCTAAACATTGGAAGAAAGTGCAAGAAGCCCTTGAAATCGTCGGTCTAGCTGACTATGCTGAACGGCAAATCAGTCAACTGTCTGGAGGTCAATTCCAGCGGGTCTTGATTGCCAGATGTTTGGTACAGGAAGCCGACTATATCCTCTTGGATGAACCCTTTGTTGGGATTGACTCTGTCAGTGAGGAAATCATCATGAATACGCTGAGAGATCTGAAAAAAGCTGGGAAGACGGTTCTCATCGTCCACCACGACCTCAGCAAGGTTCCCCACTACTTCGATCAAGTCTTGCTTGTCAATCGAGAAGTGATTGCCTTTGGTCCAACCAAAGAAACCTTTACCGAAGCCAATCTCAAAGAAGCTTACGGTAATCGACTCTTTTTCAATGGAGGTGACCTATGATTGCAGAATTTATCGATGGATTGCAAAAATTCCATTTCTTACAAAATGCCTTGATAACAGCCATTGTCGTCGGGGTCGTAGCTGGAGCTGTAGGATGTTTCATCATTCTACGCGGGATGTCACTCATGGGAGATGCCATTTCACATGCTGTCTTGCCAGGTGTAGCCCTCTCCTTCATCTTGGGCGTTGACTTCTTTATCGGAGCCATTGTCTTTGGATTGCTAGCTGCTATCATCATTACCTACATCAAGGGGAACTCGATTATCAAAAGCGATACCGCCATCGGCATTACCTTTTCTTCTTTCTTAGCCCTCGGTATCATCTTGATTAGTGTCGCTAAAAGTTCAACTGACCTTTTCCATATCCTTTTTGGTAATATCCTGGCCGTCCAAGATACGGATATGTTTATTACCATAGGGGTAGGGGCAGCCATTCTCTTGTTAATCTGGATTTTCTTCAAGCAACTCTTGATAACATCCTTTGATGAACTCTTGGCTAAAGCCATGGGAATGCCTGTCAATTTCTATCACTACCTTCTCATGGTACTCCTGACTCTCGTGTCTGTGACAGCCATGCAAAGTGTCGGAACTATCCTGATTGTAGCCATGCTGATTACCCCAGCTGCAACTGCTTATCTTTATGCTAATAGCCTGAAAAGTATGATTTTCCTTTCCTCAACCTTTGGAGCGATAGCTTCAGTTTTGGGACTCTTTATCGGTTATAGCTTTAACGTTGCGGCAGGTTCTAGTATCGTGCTTACAGCTGCTAGTTTCTTTCTCATTAGCTTCTTTATCGCTCCAAAACAACGATATTTGAAACTAAAAAATAAACATTTGTTAAAATAAGGGGCAAAGCCCTAATAAATTGGAGGATCTAATGAAAAAATTAGGTACATTACTCGTTCTCTTTCTTTCCGTTATTGCTCTTGTAGCATGTGCTAGCGGAAAAAAAGATGCAGCTTCTGGTCAAAAACTAAAAGTTGTTGCTACAAACTCAATCATCGCTGATATTACTAAAAATATTGCTGGTGACAAGATTGATCTTCACAGTATCGTTCCGATTGGACAAGACCCACACGAATACGAACCACTTCCTGAAGATGTTAAGAAAACTTCTGAGGCAGACCTCATTTTCTATAACGGTATCAACCTTGAAACAGGTGGTAATGCTTGGTTCACCAAATTGGTAGAAAATGCTAAGAAAACTGAAAACAAAGACTACTTTGCAGTCAGTGAAGGTGTTGAAGTTATCTACCTTGAAGGAAAAAATGAAAAAGGTAAAGAAGACCCACACGCTTGGCTTAACCTTGAAAATGGAATTATCTTTGCTAAAAATATCGCCAAACAATTGAGCGCTAAAGATCCTAACAACAAGGAATTCTATGAAAAAAATCTCAAAGAATATACTGATAAGTTAGACAAACTTGATAAAGAAAGTAAGGATAAATTTAATAATATCCCTGCTGAAAAGAAACTCATTGTAACCAGCGAAGGAGCATTCAAATACTTCTCTAAAGCCTATGGTGTCCCAAGTGCTTACATCTGGGAAATCAACACTGAAGAAGAAGGAACACCTGAACAAATCAAGACCTTGGTTGAAAAACTTCGCCAAACAAAAGTTCCATCACTCTTTGTAGAATCAAGTGTGGATGACCGTCCAATGAAAACTGTTTCTCAAGACACAAACATCCCAATCTACGCACAAATCTTTACTGACTCTATCGCAGAACAAGGTAAAGAAGGCGACAGCTACTACAGCATGATGAAATACAACCTTGACAAGATTGCTGAAGGATTGGCTAAATAATCTAGATATTAGTTTATCTATTACTAGGTTCTTGTCTCTCTTTACATTACTTCTAATATTAGCTTTGTTAGTTCTATCTCTAGCTACAAAACAGCGTTTATAAGAATAAAGATTTCTTAAATCAGTACGAACGAAGTGAGTTTTTACCAGATATTTCTCACTGTAGTGGTATCCTAGATAAGAACTTTGATCTTATCTAGGACGGAATTTTTGAGACCTAGGGCTCAAAAATTAGGGATGAAATTCCGAAGGAAGTTGCTCCCGTCCGCACTACCTTCGAGAAATATCAAATAGATAAAAAATCTGAAAAACGTCATTCTCACATGAGCTGGCGTTTTTTCTATGCCCACATTTCCGGTCAAATCATTGGAAAATTTCGACTGTTTCAGCTACAATGGAAGAAAAAAGATTGGAGTATCCTATGGTAACTTTTCTCGGAAATCCTGTGAGCTTTACAGGTAAACAACTACAAGTCGGCGACAAGGCGCTTGATTTTTCACTCACTACAACAGACCTTTCTAAAAAATCTCTGGCTGATTTTGATGGCAAGAAAAAAGTCTTGAGTGTCGTGCCTTCTATCGATACAGGTATCTGCTCAACTCAAACACGTCGTTTTAATGAAGAACTGGCTGGACTGGATAATACGGTTGTCTTGACTGTTTCCATGGACCTCCCTTTTGCCCAAAAACGTTGGTGCGGTGCTGAAGGTATTGAAAATGCCATCATGCTCTCAGACTATTTCGACCATTCCTTTGGACGTGATTATGCCCTCTTAATCAATGAGTGGCATCTATTGGCACGCGCAGTTTTTGTCCTCGATACTGACAATACAATTCGCTACGTTGAATACGTGGACAATATCAACTCTGAACCAAACTTCGAAGCCGCAATTGCAGCTGCTAAAGCCCTATAGAAAAAATCCTCTGTCACAAAGAGTTTTCTGCTCTTTGAAGCGGAGGATTTTTGTTTACAAGTAAATACAAGATCAATCAGCTAAAAACAACTACCTTATACTCTTCGAAAATCTCTTCAAACCATGTCAGCTTTATCTGCAACCTCAAAGCGGTGCTTTGAGCAACCTACGGCTTGCTTCCTAGTTTGCTCTTTGATTTTCATTGAGTATTACTCTACAGATTTCAAGGCTTCAAGCATATCAATCTTTCTCAGATGGCGATTGACAAAGAAACCAAGCAAGGTCAGAATGGTGCTTACTGCTGCCACTGGAATTACATAGACTTCCCAACCTACCTGCGGATAAAAGAGAATAGTCGCAGGCGAAATCATTTGAATCAAAAATTGGTGTAAATAGAAACCAGCTACCAGACCAAGTACGATTCCCACAAGGGACAGCACAATCGTCTCACGGTAAATGTAGAGAGTGACTTCTTTATTATGAAAACCGAGAACCTTGATAGTAGAGAGTTCACGGATTCTCTCAGCTACGTTGATGTTAGTCAGATTGTAGAGGATAACAATAGCCAACAGAACCGATACGATGACCAAGATGGTCATGGTCTGATTGAGTGAACTTGCGACCGAGTCAAAGAGTCGAATGGCTGAAGCATTTTGGACAACGCTGGACACCGCAGATTGATTCATAAGCAAGCCTGCCTGCCTTTCGATACTAGTAGCACTGGTATCCCTTAGCGAGACCAAATAAGTGTTGGCTTGGGGTAGCTGTCCGTAAAGTTGCTCATAGCTAGCCTGACTCATATAAATAAAGTGACCAACGTAGTTCTCAGTAATAGCAGCGACCTTTAGCCCCTTACCTTCAATTTCTAAAGTTTGTCCAAGCTTGACACCTGCCAACTGGGCGAGTTTAGCTGTGATGACAACTCCATCTTTTAATGTCAACTCTTGCTGATGGTCTTGCAGATGAATAAAGGGAGTCAAATCCTCCTTCTCTGTCATCATAAGCGTAATGGTTTGAAGACCAGCCTTACCTTTGAAATCCTTGTCTAGCGTTTTAGAATAGATTTTCTGATAGGCTTTGATGTCCTGCCCTTTCAACACTCCTTCTAGCTCTTTCTTGTCCTGATTGGTCGCACTAGGATTTTCAGAAACAATCATCTGATACTGTTGGATTTGTTGAAACTGTCTGGACGGAACTCCTGCCACAGAGGATTGGATTCCCAAACCTGCAAAGAGAAGGGCTACAGAACCTGCCACACCAAAGATCGTCATCAACATCCGCTGCTTATAACGGAAGATATTGCGGGCTGTTACCTTATGAGTAAAACTGAGACGGCGCCAGATAAAACCGATGCGCTCCAGTAAGATTTTAGCTCCTTTAACAGGAGGTTTAGGCAGTAAAAGCTGGGCTGCTTCGTCATGAAGTTCCCTCCGAGCTACCAAGTAGGCTGGTAACACACTCGCCAACCAACTTAAGACAAGAGCCAGTAAGCTATAGGTCCAATAGAACTGAATCTGGGTTTCTCCCACCACCATGCCTTTTGTAATGACACTTGAAATCACACTGGCTAGTAAATAATGGCCAAGTATACTACCTAGAGCTGTTCCGACAGTCCCAGCTACTAGGCCGTAGAGGAGAAACTTGGCGATAATATCCTTGCTACGATAACCCAAGGCCTTAAAAATCCCAGCATGTGTTCGCTCTTCATCCACAAAGCGAGTCATGGTCGTAAAGGTCACCATGGCTGCTACGGCATAAAGCACCACAGGAAAGATATTGCCCACTGCTCGAATACTGGATGAAGCATTGCTATACATGAGATAGCCCTGACCACCTGGCATGGTCTGACGATTATAGACCTGATACCTTGGCTCCACCAAATCATCCAAGACTTGCTGATGTTTTTCTAATTTTTCCTTTTCTTGGTCTAGATTTTGTTCAGCCTGCTTTAGCCTATCCTCTTCCTTGCTCAATTCCTGCTTGGCTTGGGTAAGTTGAGCACTGGCCTGCTCTCTCTGGGCTTGAGGAAGCAAGGCTAGTTGACTTTCTTGAGCCTGTATACGAGCTTGAGTAGCTGCTAAACGACGCTTGCCTTCCTGCAAATTAGTCTCAGCCTTGTCAAGGGTCTCTTGCCCCTTATCGAGAGACTCTTGCCCTTCTTTTTTCAACACTTGCAGACGTGCCTTGCCATTATCTGACAAAGCTTGTTCAAGCTCTTCCTGATGTTGCTTGGATTTCTCTTCATAAGCTTCTGAAAAAACATTTAAACCTGCCAAATCTTGATATTTCAAACGAGCTATATTGTAAACTTTCTGATCAAACTGACTAGGTAAAATCACTCCATAGGCTGTCAGAGTCCCACTTCCACTTGCTGCGTAGCCCATATCTCGCTGGGAGAGGATTTCAGCTGAATCCACAAAACCAGTAATGGTATATGTATGATTTTTTAAAGAGGAATGACCACCTTCTTTTTCTTTAAAGCTAATCTCCTGTCCCACACGATATTGACCTTGCAAATGACTTGCCAAGGCGATTTCCTTATCTGACTGCGGAAGTCGTCCCTTTCTTAGCTGAAAGGTTGAAATTCGATCTGGTTTGGAGTACAGCCGAATGGCATCCTGCCCATTATCCATAGTCACATCTGTCAAATAGCCAAACTCAACCTCTGCGCCCTGCGTCTGTTTTAGTTCTTCTTGATCTTCTTGATCCAAACCATAATTAGACATAACTGCCAAATCCAAGGTTTGAGCAGCTCTTAAATAAGCATTAGCTGTCGCCTCCATGTTGGGGCTAGTCACTTTGAGGCCTACTAGGGCTAAAGAACCCAACATCATCAAGGTCAAGATGGATAAAAAACGCCCCTTGGAGCCTGTGAAGGACTGAATTAAGTCCTTCCAATAGGTTTTTCGCTTGATCATGCTAGTACTCCAAACTATCGATATCCTGAGGATGCTGGTTGATCACCACATCCTTGACACTGGCATCGTGCATATGAATCACGCGATCAGCAATGGGCGCCAAAGCTCCATTGTGAGTCACGATAATCACCGTCGCTCCCTTTTGACGAGACATATCTTGGAGGATTTTCAAAACCTGCTTGCCCGTCTGATAATCCAAGGCACCTGTCGGTTCGTCACAAAGGAGAATTTTAGGATTTTTGGCTACCGCGCGTGCAATGGAGACTCGCTGTTGCTCCCCTCCAGAAAGCTGAGCTGGAAAGTTATTGAGACGATGAGCCAGACCTACATCTGTCAAGACCTGTTCAGGATCCAAGGCATCCGTCACGATTTCAGAAGCCAGTTCCACATTTTCCTTAGCAGTCAAATTGGAAACTAGGTTATAAAACTGAAAAACAAAACCGACATCATTGCGGCGGTAATTGGTTCGCTGGTGGGAACTATAGTCTGCAATATTGGCACCATCAATCCAGATTTCCCCCTCATCATTGGTATCCATTCCCCCTAGGAGATTGAGAACTGTTGACTTACCTGCACCAGATGCACCAAGGATAATAACCAATTCACCCTTCTCAATCTCAAAATTCACATCACGATTGGCCACAATCTCCGTGTCCCCAACCTGATAACGCTTGTAACAGTGTTTCATCTCAATATAAGCCATCAGACCCACCCTCTCTTAAACAAATTATACTCCTCGAAAATCTCTTCAAAACACTGTTTTGAGCAACCTGCGGTTAGCTTTCTAGTTTGCTCTTTGATTTTCATTGAGTATTACTTCCTATTACCATTATAACGCTTTTTCAACTAGTTGGAAACTGCTTACATTCTCAAATCCTTATTAAAAGGCAGTCTCAAACCACTGCCTTCTAACATCTTCTTAAAAATAAAATTGAACCAGATTGCCTTCTGCTGTTGCTACCGAAATACAATCTTTCTCTATGCATTTCGCTTTTATTGTTTCTTTATCCAATTTAATCACACTCTTCTCAATACCTGGATAAGAGACTCTCAATTCTCCTCCACTTCTTGATAAAATGGTCATCTGTAAGAGTTTTTTATCCTCCCACCTCATGCTCACTTCAAAATGTCCACGTGCCATTAAGCCTGAAACGGAACCTGTTGACCATGCATCAGGTAGGGCAGCTAGAGGTACCAGATAAGCTGTATGAGACTGGAGCAACATTTCTGCCATGCCACTAGTAGCACCAAAATTACCATCTATCTGAAAAGGAGGATGGCTACACCAAAGATTTGGCAAGGTGGATGACTTTAACTGCTCTGCTAATAATTTATGGGCTCGATTGCCATCTCCCAAACGCGCCCAGAGATTGATCTTATTAGCCTTGGACCAACCTGTGCCCCCATCTCCACGATCATTGAGACTAGCACGCGCGGCTTCAAGATACTCCTGCCCCTTATAGCTAAAGAGATTGCCAGGATAGAGTCCCACCAGATGGGAAGCATGCCGATGTTGGGCCTCCACTTTCTCATTTTGAAAATACTGCTCTTCCTCCTCATACCACTCCCTGATTCGACTAGATTGATTGATTTGAAGAGGATTAAGCAAGTCAAACTTCTGCTTGACCTCAGTCAACAAAGCCCCATCCAGTCCCAATTCTTGAGCAGCCTGAATAAAATCATGAAATAACTGCCAAATCAGAGATTGGTCATAGGTATTGCCAATCGAAATCGGCCCATGTTCTGGCGAATAAGACGGAGAAGACACCCAACGCTGCGCCTGCTGATCCTTATGTAAAAAGGCATTCCAAAAACGAACCGTTTCCCTCAACATGGGATAAATTTTCTCCCTGAGATAGTCTTGGTCCCTATAAAATGAATAGGCTTCATAAACAGTTTGCATCATCCACGCATTGGCAGCTGGTGACCAACCCCAATAGTAATCCCAACCAGGTGCCGTCCAGCCAAAAGGAGTCGCTTGAGTATGAACCAACCAACCATTCTCCTCTCCTTCCCGAGAGACGATTCCTGCATACCTTGCAGCCGCTATGCGACCATAGACACGCAAAACATCGATATAGTTGATAACCGGAAAGGCCGTCTCTAGGAGATTGGTAACATAGGCTGGCCAATAATTCATCTGCAGGTTGATATTCAGGTGATAGTCCGAATTCCAAGGAGGATTATCGACCGCATTCCAGACTCCCTGTAGGTTAGCTGGTAGAGCATCCGGACAGTCTCTAGAAGAACTAATCAATAAATACCGTCCATACTGGAAGAACAACTCCTCCAAAGCCTGCCCCTCTTGTGGCTTATAATTTTTTAACAAATCATCTGTAGTGGATGTGTCTACATCAGCTCCCAAATCCAATTGAACACGCTGGAATAATGCTTGGTAGTCCTCAATATGCCTTGATTTCAATTGGGCATAGCCCTTTTCTTTAGCTGTGTCCACCAAGTCTATCACCTGTTGCTCTAAATCTAGTTTCTTGCGATAATTACTAGCAGGATTTTGGGCAAAATCTGTCTTAGCCGCCAAGAAGAGATTGGCATAACTGGCTCCTGATATCTGAATCTTATCTGACCAGACTCTAATGTCTCCATCCGTTTCCCAAGCTAAACAGCTAGCAAACCGCAGGTCATTGTCCTTAACCCTCCCCTTCATCAAAATATGAGAATCAGTAATATCCAACTTGCATTCCTTGTAATCAGATTTTTCCTGTTCATACTTTCCATCAGAAGCCAAATCACGGGTCAAGGATAGTTCTATAGTAAAATCTAGAGTTTCCAACCCTTCCTGAGTAAAGCGCTGAACCAAGAGATCATCTGGAAAACTGGCAAAGGCTTCACGTTCAAATTTCGTTCCCTTATAGACATAAGAAGTCGTCGCAAGTGCCTTACTAATATTCAGCTGTCTCTGATAGTTCGTCACCTGAGACAAAGTCGTACCTTGCTGGCTGAACTCAATGAAAATATCCCCAAAGGACAGATAGGTCCCATATTGACTCGTTTTGGGCCCGACCAGGTGCTGTTCAGCCAGTTCCTTAGCCCGATTGTAATCTCTCTTTTCCAAAGCCTGCCGAATCTCAGCTAAAAAGTTATGCTGTTCTTGAAGATTTCCACCCTGATAATCTGAACTATCAGGAAGTGGACATCCAGACCAGAGACTTTTTTCATTGAATTGAATCCGCTCAGCCCCTATAAGCCCAAATACTTTTGCCCCTAAAGAACCATTTCCTATCGGTAAGGCCTCTTCTTCCCAGCCCTTATATGTTGTTGACGCTGGTTGCTTGTAGGCCAGTACATAATCTTGTTTTTTATTCCTTATCATACTACCATACTAACATAAAAAGCCTAGAAATCAATTCTAGACTTACAATTTTTTATTTTCCAAGGTAGTATTCAGAAACTACGTTCAATTTTTCGTCAAATTCGAATACCAATGGTGGGAAGTTAGGGATTTCCACGTCCATGATTTCGTCATCTGACAAACCTTTGATATGTTTTACAAGGGCACGGATTGAGTTACCGTGAGCTCCTACGAATACGTTTTTACCATCTTTAAGAGCTGGAGCGATTTTATCTTCCCAGAATGGAAGGGCACGTTCCAAAGTCACTTTCAAGTTTTCAGCATCTGGGATAACTGAGTCGTCAAGTGAAGCGTAACGACGGTCAGTGTGAGCTGAGTGCTCATCATCACGGTCCATGTTTGGAGGCAATACATCGTATGAACGACGCCAGATGTGAACTTGCTCATCACCAAATTGTTCAGCAGCTTCAGCTTTGTTTTTACCAGTCAAACCACCGTAGTGACGTTCGTTCAAGCGCCATGATTTTTCAACTGGAACCCACAATTGGTCAGAAGCTTCAAGAGCCAAGTTAGTTGTTTTGATCGCACGTTTCAATACTGAAGTGTAAGCTTGGTCAAATTCGATACCAGCTTCTTTGATCAATTTACCAGCGTCAATCGCTTGTTGTGTACCTTTTTCAGACAAATCAACATCAGCCCAACCAGTGAAAAGGTTAGCTTTGTTCCATTCAGACTCACCGTGGCGAGCAAAAACCAATTTTACCATTAGATGGATTCTCCTTTAAATTTTCCGAGGTTTCCCCTCGTTTATCTATTCTATTTTACACAATTTTTCACAAAAAAGCTAGTCAAAACCAAAAAGGAAAGAGTTTCACACATGAAGAAACGAAACCTATCTTCATGTGCTACCCTAATTAGTAAATTTATTTTCCTCATCAAAAATTGAACTTCTAAAATCATCAGTTTTATCTAGATAAGCTTTGAAAATAGCTTTTTTAAGTTTGTAAACTTTACTACTTTCTTTTGGATATAATATTGAAGCATAATTAGTAGCATCCGCCTGAACCGCTTCTTTAATTATATTTCTTAACTTAGCAATACTATCAATAGTTATCGTCTCTTGACGTCCCCAATTATTAGGATTTATAAAGCTAATATTTGTTAAGTTATTAAATTTATTTTCTCGTTCTTTATACATAGCTTTTTTAAAATCAGCCCAAGATGAATACTGGTTATTAAATATCTTATTAAGCACTAATTTATCAGTTACCAATCCTACTTCTTTACCGTATGAATTAATTTTACTTCCATTAGCTTTCACTTCATTTTCATATTGGTTAGAAATATATGGTACCATACCTTCTTTATATCCTTTTGCAGCTAATAGTTCAAATGCCATACGACGAGCCATTAAATCACCCGGAGTCCCTTTATCACTACTTAAGGCAGAATATATTGGCGAGAAAAGATTGATTGTGTAGTATCCATTTCGTTTATACTCACCTTCATCAATATACCCTCTTCTTGTGATTATATCGTTTTCTATTAAACTATTGAAAGAGGTTAACTTATTAAGCTCATCAGGTTTTAATCTACGGACTACATTCGTTGCATAAACATCATTTCCATCAGGATCAGGTTTATACTCATTTTCTATTTTCCTTAATAGCTCACCTTTCTCATTGGCACCTAAGTTAACTACTGCTTCTCCTTCTAATTTTTCAAGTGTATAAACTAAATCGAATAAGTTATGCATATATTTACGCAAGTCTTCTGCATTATTAAATCGTTGAGTTGGATTTTTCACTTGTAGTCTATTAGCATTTTCCGCTTCATCATATTTCAATACAGAGTTTATCGTGATTGTTGCATCATCTGGATGATCGGGAGCTTGTAATAATCCTTTTGCATAAAACTCTGGTCCAAGCCCATTTCTTCTTCCATATCCTCCAAGATAAATTTCTCTATCTGAGTTATGTGTCATTTCATGAGTATATGTTACTGCGCCAGCCTTATCAAGCATACGATAAGCCATATAGTAGAACGCATCTCCCGTAGCATATGCTCCGTGTCCATTATGAACAACATTATTCCCCGCAGGACCGAAGAAATGTTTTATTGCTGGATGATCAGTTTCAAAATCTGCTTGACTAGTATTTTTATCTTTATCATTACCAAATCTGAAAGAATCATATACCAAAATACTTCTAAACAATTTGTCTTTATTTTTCGTATCTAGTATTTTGTACCAATAATCATAATGATCTCTAAAGCGTTTAGCCGCTTCTTTTGCATTATCTTCTACAAATTTATTTAATTTTTCTCCCTTAGGATATTCTGAACTTCTATATCTGTCATAGGCTCCAAATCCTATAGTTGAAATATTCGCTATCATAAACACTGATTTTTCAGGTAGTGTTAATAACGGTAACACCATACTTTGATATTTCCAAGAAGGGCTAGTTAATCTATCATATACTCCAATAGAATACTTCGTCCCTTCCTTAGATTGTTTTTCGCTTACTTCAGGAATTGTAGATTTTTCTTCTACTATATAAGCTTTAGATTGTTCTTTAAACCATTCGTTATTTGTTTTATTCGGCACTAAAACTTTTCTATATTTTTCCAATGCCTCAAATAAACTCTTAGTTCCATAATTTTTTGATAATAATACATTATAAGTAATTACATTATTTTTAGCTAATAAATTGTTAAATCCTGATTTACCTAGCTCAATAACATTATCTAATGCAGAACTATTAGATTTACCAAAGAAATCTAAATGATATAATACTAAATCTTTTGCACTTGCATTATCATATTTAAAATTATACCAACGTTCAAGATATGTTAAACCTAAAAGCAACGCCTCTTTATTATTCTTAATTTTTTCTACTACATAATTATCTATTATCGAATTATTATTTACAGCTATTGCCGCATCTGCAGAAAGAAGTTTTGATAAAGTATCTTCAATATTTGCTTTTGTTTTATCGAACTGTTCATCTAGATATAATTCTGTTAATTTTATATCATTAGAAATATCTAATACTTTTCTAACATCAGCTGAATTATATTGAACAGATTTCAGATCATTTAAAACAGATTTTACAATATTATTGTAATTATGTAATAACGTATTAGGTGTGTATATTAATTTTGTATTAGTTATTTCGTATTCTGCTACTTTAGAGAAATCTTGTAGATATTTTATATCTAATGTTTGAGAAGTATTATCTGAATAATGTAGTAACAACTTATTAATACTAGCTTTATGTTTATTAATATCAGAAATTACTTCTTTGTCATGCATTGAAACTACAGACACAAGATCCTTAGTATATAAAGCATTATTAGTATCCACTAAATTACCATACTTAACAATAGTCTCTCTGTTATAAAATGGCAGTAATTTTTCTATATTTTTATATACCCTTAACCTAGAAACATCAACATCTTTTAATTTACTATAATCCGTTCCATATTTAGAAGAGAAATTAAAGTCCTCAGTTTTAATATTATTTTTAGGAACAAGTTGAGCTTTTTTCACATTAATCTCATCCGCTTCTAGCACAGTTCCTCTTTGCTCTTCAGAATCTTTACTAAGTACTTCGTCATCTACTTGAACTACTTTTACCACCTTATTATTTTTATTACTATAAGTGTTAGTTGCTTTTATACCATTAAAATCATAACCAGCAATAGCATTACCGTTAGTAACATTGACATCGCTTAATACATCAGATAGTCGACCTGAATTTTCAACTTCACCTGAATTATCCCAAAGATTACCTACAACTCCTCCTACTTTACCAAAAGGCTTCACATTGTTAAGATTTCCTTCAACGTAACTATTACTAATTCTAGCACTTCTATCAACAACCCCAGCTATACCACCAACTGTTTGGTCCCCTTGATTAGCGTTTGTCGCCATATCGATAGATGAAATTGAGTTTTCTATTAAAGCACCAACACCTGAAAGTTTGCCAACTAAACCACCTATTTGATAAGTAGCATTTGTATTATAAGTATTTGTTATTCTACCTGTAAAACTACTATTAGAAATTGTAGAGTCAGTTACTTTTGAAACCAAACCACCAATGCTACGCTCACCAGCAATTACACCTGATGAATGAACATTTGTAATTGTAGTACCATTATTCGCCTCTTTCGCTATTGTAGCAGCATCTTCTTTCAAAGAAACATTAGCTTCTTTTATTGAAAGATCTTGAATAGCAGCATGATTTAAAACTTTAAATAACGGTTTTTTCAAGTTATATATAGCATAGTTCTTATCATTGTTTGTACCTATTAATGTACCACTAAATTCTTGATTTATATAACTTTCTTGACCATCCGAAAGTTCTACTTCACGAGCATCCATAGTTGCTCCTAAACGAAACGTACCATGTAAATTTCTATTCATTGCTTCTACTAGATTTTTAAATGATGTATAAACTTCGTTTTCACTATTAATAGTTTTTGGTAAATAATAAGTATAATTTTCTACAGTACTATCATTTTCATGTTGAATTAAATCATTTGCTCGACCAACAATTTTATATACTTCTTGATTATCTCTTCTGACACTTGTAATACTTGAGACAGGTAACATCACATCTTTAAACTTCTCTGATTTTACTTTCATAAAGTAGTTACTAGGATTATTTGGAACCGTATCAAATGAGGTTACATGTCGATATTTATTATTTTCTACTGTAAATAATTCCACATTTGAAATATTCCTAAGCTCTAGTTTCTTGTCGACTTGTTTTTCTTCTGCTTTTGGTGCTGATTCTTCTTTTCCTGTAGATGTTCCTTCTGTTGACGCTGTTGGGTCTGATCCTACTTGTACAGCTGGTTCATCACCCTGTGGTTTTTCTGAATCTGAATTAGATGATTCTGAGTTTTCGTTCACAGTCGAAGCTTCAGTATTTTGTGAATTTGTTTCTTCTTTATTGCCTTCTGTTACTGAAGGTGATGACTCTGAATTACCTGAATCATTTGTAGCATCTACAGATGGAATAGTTGAAGTTTCTGACGTTGGTTCGGATTTATTTTCTTCTCCAGCTGGTTGTGTAGCTGGTAACCCACCTTCAGAGACAGTTTCTGAAGCCGGCTGTTCTTCTGTAACTGTTGTATCCCCTGCAGATGAATCTTCTTCTTTCGACTCTGATTCTGATGGTACTTCTGAAGCTGGGGTTGCCGCCTCTGGCTCTTCCGCTTTTGGTGCTGTTGCTGTTTCCGTAGTTGCAAGTTCTTCAGCTTCCGATGTTGAATCTGTTTCTTCTTCTACAGCTGGCTGCGTAGCTGTTGACTCCCCTTCAGAAGCAGTTGATGAAGATTCAGTTGAAGAAACTGAATCCTCCGCTTTACCTTCTTCTCCTGATTCTTTTGGTGCTGGGGTTGCTTCTGCTATTATTCCTGGTTCTTCAGCTTCTTCCGTTGCTTCGGCTTTACCTTCTTCTCCTGCTGGTGTTGATTCCACAGTTGCAGATGTTCCTGGTTCTGCTGACTCTTCTGCTTTTGCTTCTTTTTCTGTTGCTTCTGGTGTTGTTACCGCTTCTTCTTTAGACTCAGCTGACGGTGTATTTGTTGCGCTATCTTGTTTTCCTGTCTCCTCAACAGAGGTTTCTTCTGCATTGCCTACTTCACTTGAAGTTGTAGCCTCTGTAGCTGCTTCTGTTGAAGCTGGGGTTTCTGGTTTTGATGGTGCTGGAGTTTCTTCTGCTGGTTGGCTTTGTTCTCCTGAAGTTGTAGCCTCTACCACTGGTGCTTCTGAAACTTCTGCTTTTGGTGTTGTTCCTGAAGCTTCTTCTGTTGAACCTAGAGTCGCTTCTGAACTTCCTTCCGCTGCTGGTGCACCTGTTGTAGCTACTTCTGAACCTGTTCCTGCTTCTTCAGTTTCTTTTACTTCATTTCCTGCTGTTGTTCCTGCTTCTTTTGGAGCTGGTTTCGCTGCCTCGGACTCTGTTACTTTTGGTTCCGGTGCTTCTGTTTTTGGTTCAGCCAATTCTGCTGACTCTGTTCCTGTTTCTCCTTCTGAAACTGTTCCTTCAGGTGTATCTTCTTTTGGAGTTGTAGGTGCTTCTGTTCCTGATTCTTCAGTTTCTTTTCCTGTTACTCCTGGAGTTACTTCTGAAGCCCCTTCTGTTCTTCCTGAAGCTCCATTTGCCACTAATTCTGTTGAATCTGGTGCTGATTCTGCTGTTCCTGTAAATGTTCCTTCAGGTGTTGATTCTGCTTCTTTAGGCTCAGCTGGTTTTTCTACCTCTGGCGCTGATTCTGTTGGTGCTGGAGACACTGGTTTTTCTGCTTTTGGCGTTGTTACAGTTGGCTCTTCTGCTTTTGGTGCTACTGGAGCTTCTGTTTCTTCTTTAACTTCTGGGCTTGTCTCTGCTGGTGCTTCTGAAGCAGGTTCTTCACCCGATTCTTCCGCTCTTTCCACTACTGGTGCTGATACAGGCTGATAAACTAGGCTATAGTTCACAGTCATTTTTTCAACTTTCTCAGTGACATCTGTTAATTCAAAGGTAACAGCTTTTGTTTCCTGATCTTTCTTGAGCAAGACTTCGTAAGTGCGAACTTCGCCACTTGCACCACTTTCTTTGATGACAATCTT